>DASXYT010000101.1:0-17792 GCA_036502345.1 Pseudonocardiaceae bacterium
CGAGGCGATCGAGTTCGCCGTCGCCAGCCCCCTGCCGTTGCCTGAGTCCGCACTTGTCGGCGTGTTTTCCGACGAAGGGATGGGATGAAGTGGCTGAACTGTCCATTGCCGACGCGATCGTCGCCGCGACCGCCGAGGAGATGCGCCGCGACGATCACGTCTTCTACATGGGGACCGCGCCGGTGGCCAAGCTGGAGAACGAGTTCGGCGCACAGCGGTCACGGCAGACACCGATCGCGGAGAACGTCATGACCGGCGCCGCGGTGGGCGCTGCGCTGAGCGGCTACCGGCCGATCGTGATGCTCTCCGGCTTCACCTTCACCGCCTTCGACCAACTCGTGAACCAGGCGGCCAAGGCGGCCTACATGTTCGGCAACCAGGGCAGCGTGCCCGCGGTGTTCCGGGCGTCGTTCGGCAACGGCACCCGCAAGGCCGCCCAGCACAGCCAGACCGGCTACGCGATGTTCGCGCACGCGGGCGGGCTGATGATCGCGACGCCGTCGACACCGACCGATGCGAAGGGCCTGTTCAAGGCAGCGGTCCGGTCGAACAACCCGGTGCTGTTCTACGAGGAGGCTCGGCTGGCCTCGTTGACCGAGGACGTCCCGGACGACCTGGAGCCGATCCCGTTCGGGCAGGCACGTATCCGCCGCGAGGGCAGCGACGTGACGCTGGTCGGTCTGATGCAGACCGCGCATGCCGCTGTCGAAGCGGCTGACCGGCTCGCCGAGGGCGGCGTGTCGGCTGAGGTCATCGACCTGCGGACGGTCGTCCCGTTGGATGTGGAGACCGTGCGGGCATCGGTCCGCAAGACCGGGCGTCTCGTGGTCGTCGACGAGTCCTTCCCGATGTGCTCGGTGGCCGCCGAACTGGTCACCGCGATCACCGAGGACGACGAGACGTTCGCCAGCCTCACCGCGCCGGTACGGCGCATCTGCAACAAGCCGGTGCCGATCCCCTACAGCCCGGTGCTGGAGGACTTCGTACTGCCCAGCGTCGACGACATCGTGGCGGTCGCCAGTGGACTGCTCCGCGGATCGGTACCGCACCCGGTCGGCTGAGCTCGGCGGCCGCGGTTTCGCATGGCTGGGGCTTGGTTGCCTCCGCTCCCCCGCGCTGGCGCTGAGCGAAGCCGGGCGAAAGCCCAACACCGAGCCTGCGGCCTCGGCACGATGCAGTCCTGCCCGCTCCCTCGCCCAGGCCGGCACTTGGCGATCCATCGTTGAACACTCAACGCGAGGGAGCGGGCCGGCCAACCCCAAACCAGAAACGAAACTGGCTGGGCTTCAGAAGACGGCCAGCGGGGTGGCCGGTGACGCTGTCGCGTTGCGGAATCGGAGCGGCGCCAGCGCGAAGAAGAACTCCCACCGCCCGTGTCGCTCACAGGCCTCGGCCAGGTCGTCGAACTGGCAGGCGTCGATCAGGCACAGGCCCATCATGGGGATGCCGACGTCGTGGATCGGGAGTTGGATGTCGTCGTAGCCGGACGGGGCGACGTCCTGCGACGCGTCCGCGGCGCACAGTGCCACCCCTCGCTCGTGCAGCCAGGGCAGGCAGGCGGCGTGCAGGCCCGGCCGGAACCGAGGGCTGCGCGGGTCCGGGCCGTGTTCTGCCCTGCGCAGTGGCCATCCAGTTCGGATCAGGACGGCGTCACCCTCGGTCACCCGCACACCCTGTGCCTGCTCGATCTCCTCAAGTTCCTCCGGGAAGATCGGCTCGCCGCCTTCGAGATAGGGCACGCCACGGTGGCGCGGCACGTCGAACAGCACGCCACGGGTCACCACCCCGTCCTTCATCGTCTCGATCGAACAGACGGTCGCGCCCTGCGATGTCGTCACCAGACCGCGGGAGAACCCGTTGTACATCGTGTCGCCGTGGAACCGGTGTGCCAGCGCGTCGATGTGCGAGATGGTGAAGCCGTGCGGTGCCATGCCGATGAAGTCGCTGGCTCCCGGATCGTCGGACTCGCCGCTGCGCATCATGAAGTGCAGCGGCGGCATCTTGACATCGGCCATGGTGTCGTCGCGCAGGATCGGGCGGGCGCACCCGATCGACTCGCCCACCGTGATGGTGCCTGCCGCGGCGAGGCGCTTCTCCGGCGTGATGTAGTTCAGTGTGCCGAGTTCGTCGTCCGGCCCCCACCGCCCCCAGTTGCTCAGGCTGGTGAAGTACTCGCGCACCTCCGCCGACGTCGGCACCTTCGGCGTGGCCATCAGCTGCCGCCGAGCAATGCGGTCGAGGCGTTCCAGTAGCTCATGTCGACGATGTCGCCGTAGGACAGCCGTGGGTCACTGAGGTTGAGGCCAAGGCCCCAGCCGGCGAACGCCTTCAACGTGGTCTCCCATACCGCCGGGGTGAGCTGCCCGGCACTCGTGGTGAACAGCGGTACGTCGTAGCCCAGTGACTGCTCGACGGTGTCGACGCCGAGCGAGCCGAAGTCCTTAGTGGTGTGCAGGATGCCGGCGATGGTCGCAGGCTGGGTCGCGGTGACGTACCGGTAGGCGTCCCGCATCCCGGCGATGAACGCGGCGACGGCCTTCGGTTCCTGGGCGAGCTTGGACTTCAGTCCCCACAGGCACACGCCGGCGACGTCACCGCCGCTGACCTCCTTGAGCCCGGGGTTCTCGGCTCGCACCAGGATGCGGACCTTGCCGTCGGCGACCGCGCCCGCGACCACGTCGGCAGCGCCGACGGCCGCGTCCACCTGACCACTGACCAGCTGCGCCGAGATGGCGCTCGCGTTGGGCAGGCTCACCACGACCGGTGGCTTGGCACCGTGGGCACCGATGTAGGCGCGCATCGCCTGGGCCTCGCCGTAGGCACCGGTGCCCACGCCCTGCACCGCGATCCGTTTGCCGGCCAGTTCCATGACCGAGCCGGCGGCCGTGTTGGCGGGCCGCAACGCGGAGCCTGCCGGAACCTGGATGCCTGCGTTGTTCGCGAGCATCCAGAACACGATGGACGTCTGGTGGCCCGCCACGGCCGGTGCCAGCGCCGAGGAGCAGCCGACCTGGACGAGGTCGACTCGGCCGGCGGCCGCTTCGGTGGCGCTGGTGGATCCGGTGTTGGTCAGGTTCACCGTGACGCCGTGCTTGGCGAAGAACCCCTGTGTCCGCCCGAGGTACAGCTCGGCCGAGACCGTTGTCACGGCCGACAGTCCGACGGTGATGGTCGGTTTCGCACCCCCCGCGCCGGCCGAACTTGGCGCGGCACTGCCGGACGAGCCGGCACCACTGCCGCAGCCCGCGATCACGAGACCCACGGCGAGCCCGATCCCCAGCACTGGTAACACACGCATGAGACAGCCTTCCTTCGCCAGCTCAGAGGTGCGCGTTCCACCACGGGAGCAGGCGCCGTTGCAGGATGTTCGAGCCGACGACGAGCGTCACGCCCACGATCGTGAGCACGACGACCACGGTGAACGTCAGGGTCGCGTCCGCGGTGTCCACCGCGGCGCCCAGCAGTTGGCCGATGCCCTGCGCACCGGAGAAGATCTCCGTGGTGACCGAGCCGACCAGGCCGAAGGCGATGGCGTTGGGTATCGACGCGGACACCCAGGCCAGCACCAGCGGCAGCCGCACCCGGCGCATGATGCTCCAGGAACCGGC
This sequence comes from Pseudonocardiaceae bacterium, assembly GCA_036502345.1. Lineage (GTDB taxonomy): Bacteria > Actinomycetota > Actinomycetes > Mycobacteriales > Pseudonocardiaceae > DATEPR01. The sequence goes on from DASXYT010000101.1 coordinate 3,609, forward strand.
TCCCATGACCTTCGCGTTGTCGATCATCTCCGGCGGCACGCTGCGGCCGCCTTCCAACGCGTTGTAGAAGACGAGGAACACCACGACGGTGACGGCGGTGATGATGTCCGAACGCGACGACGACCCGGCGAGCAGCACCACGATGGGCACCATGGCGATGCGCGGGACGGCGTTGAGCGCGACGATGATCGGTCGCAGCACCCGCTCCAGGGTCGCGCTGTTGGACAGCAGCAGGCCGCCGAGGGTGCCGATGATGATCGCGATCGCGGTACCGATCAGCGCTGTCACGACGGTGAACAGGAACGGTGGCCAGATCAGCGGTGTGCCGTCCGCGCCCGTCACGACCTGCCAGAGTCGCTTCGCGATGAGGCTGGGCGAGCTGATGAAGAACGGGTCGAGGAAGACGACGTGCTTGGCGATGTTCGGCACCTTGGGCAGCCACTCCCAGAGCGCGAGGAAACCACCGACGAGCAGCACCCGCCACGCGATGATCATCGGCAGCGATGATGTCCAGCTCTGTTCGCCGGTGGTGGACCAGGTCTGCTCGTTGTCCGGCGTCGGCGCGAATTCATCCGGACGGGTGGCTACACTCGCGCGTTGATCTGTTGCCACAGGGACTCCCAAAGCTCTCGGTATCCGTCCTGGTATTCGTCGGTCGCCCGGATCTTCTCCACGTCCCGGTCCGGCGGCAGCTTGATGTCCACGACCGACGACAGCCTGGCCGGACGGTTCGAGAAGACACACACACGGTTGGACAGGGACACCGCCTCCCCGAGATCGTGCGTGATGAGCAGCGCGGACATGCCGTACTCCCGGAGCAGCACCAGCAGTTCCCGGTGCAGCGAGACGCGGGTCGGCTCGTCAAGGGCGGAGAACGGTTCGTCCAGGATCAGCAGCTTCGGCAGCGTCGCGACACCGGTCAGCAGGGCGACCCGCCGCTCCATGCCACCGGACAGTTCGTGCGGGTAGGCGCGCCGGAAGTCGACGAGCCCTCCGGTCTCCAGCAGCGAGTTGACGCGTTGTCGGATGTCCTGCCGGGACAGCTTCAGGTAGCGGAGTCCGAACGCGATGTTCTTCTCGACGTTGAGCCACGGCATCACCGTGTTGCGCTGGAACACGACGCTGAACGGCCGCCGGCCGGAGCCGTCGAGCTCCCGCAGGACGTCGCGGTTCCACACGACACTCCCCGTCGACTCGCGCAGACCGGACAGGACCGAGACCAGGGTCGACTTGCCACAGCCACTGGGGCCGATGACGGACACGACCTCGCCCTCGGCCAGTTCCAGGCTCACCCCGGACAGGGCCTGTACGCCGTTCGGATAGGTGAACGACACGTCGGAGATACGTACGAGCCAACGTTGTTGTGCGGAGGTCACGGTAGCCGTCCAATCAGGATGAAGCTGCGCTCTGGTCTCGCGTGCCTAGGCAATGCGGTCCCCCGGTTCGATCCGGACGGTCCGGCTGTCCAGGCCGGGCAGCATCATCGCAGGATCGCGGGTCACCACGACATCGACGACCGACGGCACATCGCGCTCGGCGATGGCGGCCTTGAGTGCCGGAGCGAGGTCGTCCGGGCTCTCGACACGGATGCCGTGGCAGCCGAACGAGGTGGCCACGGCGGCATAGTCGATCTCGGTCAGGTCGCTGGACTGGTAGCTGCCGGGGCCGTAGGTGGCGTGCTGCAGCGCTTTGACGTATCCGGAGGCGGCGTTGTTCACGACGATCACGGTGCAGCCCGCGCCGACGCGCCGAGCTGTCTCCAGGCCGCCGATCGCCATGTTCATGCCGCCGTCCCCTGTGATGCCGACGACGGTACGGTCCGGGGCGCCGAGTTGTGCGCCGATCGCGCCGGGCAGGCCGTAGCCGATGGAGGCGAAACCGCGGTCCGCGATGAAGGTGCGGCCCGCGATCTTGGTGTCGTAGAGCAGGCCGGCCCAGTGGCTGGCGAAACCGCCGTCCGCCACCACGATGCCGTCCTCCGGCATGATCTGGTTGAGCTCGCCGATCAGGCGGGCCATGTGGATCGGCGTTTCGCCACTCTGGTACCTGGCCAGCGTCGACCGGTGCCACCGTCGGGCCCGGTCGTCGATCTCCGCGAGATAGCCGGACCGGTCAGTGTCCCGGCCGGTGGCGTTGACCGCCGCCGCCAGATCGCCGAGGCCGAGCCGCGCGTCGCCCCACAGGCCGACCATGGTCCGCGCCCAGCGGCCGATCTCGTCGGAGGACGAGTCGAGATGGATCAACGGCACGTTCGGCGGCGGCAGGCTGTAGCGCTTGGTCGCGATCTCACCGAGCTTGCAGCCGACGACCAGCAGGCAGTCGGATGTCTCGATCAGTTCGTTGGCATAGCGGCTGTACCGGCCGAACAGGCCCACCGACAACGGGTGCCGGCACGATATCGCGCCCTTGCCGGTCAGGGTGTGCGCGACCGGTATCCGGTTCGCCTCGGCGAAGGCCAGCAGTTCGGCGTGGGCGCCCGACGTGTGCACACCACCGCCGGCGAGGACCAACGGCCGGCGGGCGTCGGCCAACAGAGCCGCAGCGGCATCGACCGCCCGAGGATCGGGTCGGGTCCGATGCGCCGGACACGACTGCGTGGCGGCGTCGACCCAGAACTCGCTTGCCGGGAAGTCGAACTCGCCGTGCGACACGTCCTCCGGCAGCACCAGCGCCACCGGTCCCGGACGGCCGGCTGTCGCGACCGCGAACGCACGGCGGACCAACTCGGGGATGCGGGTACCGACCTCGATCCGGATGACCTCCTTGACCGCGGGACGCAGGATCTCCGCCTGCCGGGTCTCCTGGGTCATGTTCTTCCCGGCGTGGTCGCGGTGGGCGTCACCGATCAGCGCGACGATCGGGATGCCGGCGTTGAGGGACTCGACGAGGGCCGTGACGAGGTTCGTCGCACCGGGACCGAGCGTCGCGTCGCACACGCCGGGCCGACCGGTCACCCTCGCCTGGGCGTCCACCGCGAAGGCACCGGACCGCTCGTCGTCGGTCAGGCTGTGCCGTAGGCCGAGGCTGCGGACCCCGTCGTAGTACGGCAGCAGCTGGAATCCGCCCATCCCGAACATGTGGCCGGTGCCCTGCAGCTTGAACATCTCGGCCACCGCCCGACCACCGGTCAGCCGGCGCGTCGAGGCCCCCATCGCGTCGTCCACGTCAGTGTCCCTTCGAGCGGATCTTCGCCACCAGGTCGATGAAGTCGAGTGTTGTCATGCCGGGCTCGACACCGAGCCGCACCGCCGTCTCGTTGACGTGCGAGAGGACGCCGTGTCGGTGGGTCGAGAGCCCGCTGCCGATGTGCGCGGATGCCGCGCTCACCGTGGCAGCGGGGATCGACCGGTTGTCCAGCGCCGGCAACCGGGACCAGCCGGCACCGTCCCGACCGCCACCCGCGTCGTTGAACACAGCGCCCAGCGCGTCCACCCGCAGCGCACGGTCGGCGCGACCGCCGACGAGCCCACCGTGCGAACCGGTGACGACGATCGTGCCGATGTCGCCTTCGCGCACCAGCGATGCGGAGTCCACGGCCCAGACCCGCAGCATGTCGTCGCCGACCATGCTGCGGTGTTCGTGCGGCCGGTCACAGCCTGCGGTGGGCTTCGGCGCTTCGCCCTTCCCCATCAGCTCAAGAACGTGCGCGACGCTGTCGCCCGCTCGGCAGCCGAGCCGCGCCGCAGCCGTGTTCACGTGGCGCACCGACGCGGCCAACGTGTCGCCCGCCGAACCGATGCGGGCGCTGTCATGCCCGACCGCGGCGGCCGGCCTGCCGGACCGGGCGAGCAGGTCGACACCCGCGATGCCGGCCGCGTCCAGCCCGATGCCGGCGTCGTTGAACACGATGCCGGCAACGCCCACGTAGTCGGCGAAGCGCCCGGAGAACTCGCCGCCGTGCGATCCGCACGCCACCAGGCGGCCGCGTGCCGTGGCGGCCTTCAGGTCCGTCACGCTGTCGGCCAGCAACACGCCGGACCCGGCGACCTGCGTCATGCCGACGCGCTCTCGGCGGCGAAGAACCCCGCCAGTGCGGACTCCGGTTCGGGCAGTGGGCTGGCGGCCGCGAACCGGACCGCCTCGTCAAGCTGTTGTTCCACCGAGGCGACAAGGTCCGCGTCCTCGGTCTCGCTCAGTACCGACCGGGCGAGCAGGTCGGCACGCACCTTCGCGATCGGGTCGCGGTCCCGCCACGGTGCGATGGCCGCCTCGGGCCGTGGGTCGATCGCACCCTCCCGGACGGCGTGCCGTTCCATCCGGAACGTCACCGCCTCGATCAGCGTCGGCCCCTCCCCCGCTCTGGCCCTGGCGACAGCGCGACCGGCCGCGGCGGCGACGGCCAGCACGTCGTTGCCGTCGACCCGCTCGGACTCGATCGAGTACGCCCGGCAGAAGTCCGTGACATGGTCGGCCGCGAACTGCGCGCTGCCCGGTGTCCCGGCGGCCCAGCCGTTGTTCTCGCACACCCACAGCACGGGCAGCCGCCACAGGCTGGACAGGTTCAATGCCTCGTGGAACGAGCCGGAGCCGACGGCGCCGTCACCGAAGAAGCTGGCCGCGACCGCATCGCCGGCACCGAGCCTGCTGGCCAGCGCGGCACCGGCGGCGATCGGCAGGCCCGCGCCGACGACACCGTTCGCACCCAACATGCCGACACCGAAGTCGGCGATGTGCATCGAGCCGGCCTTGCCACCGGAGTAGCCGTCGCGCCGCCCGAACAACTCGGCGAACATGCGACCGGGGTCGGCACCTTTCGCCAGGCAGTGTCCGTGGCCCCGGTGGGTGCTGGTGATGCGGTCGGTGGCGGCGAGTTGGGAACAGATCCCGACCGCGACCGCCTCCTGCCCGATGTAGGGGTGGACCGGGCCGAAGATCATCCCCTGCATCCGCAGTTCGATCGCGCGCTCGTCGAACCGCCGAAGCAGCAACATCCGCCGGTACAGCTGCTGGAGCACGGGCTCGTCATCCGTCACGCCGCCACCTCCTGGAGGGCTCTACTTGCCGATCAGTGCCGTGGCCGCGTTCCAGTAGCTCATGTCGACCATGTTCTGGTACGCGTACTTCGGATCGGTCGGATCCTGTGCCAGCTTGAAACCGGAGTAGGCACGGATGGACGCCTGCCACACGTCAGAGCTCAGGAAGCCGGCGCTGGACGTGAGCGACGGGATGTCGAACTGTAGGGAATCAGCGATGGCCTTCGGTTGCAGCGAGCCGAAATCCTTGTCGCTGTGCAGATCGTTCGCGACGGTGGGCACGGAGTTCGCCGCGATGTAGGTGTAGGCGTCCCGCATGCCGGCCACGAAAGCGGCGACGGCCTTCGGCTTGCCCCGCAACTGGGACTGGATGCCCCACATGCACACGCCCGCGTAGTTGCCACCGGTGAGCGCCTGGCCTGCCGGATCGCGCCCGTCGATCAGGATGCGTGCCCGGCCGTCGACCAGCGCGGCCTCGACCTCGGCGTCCGCACCGACGGCCGCGTCGATCTGGCCGCTGAGCAACTGTGCGGAGATGGCGCTCGCGTTGGGCAGGCCGACCACGGTGAGCGGTTTGCCGCCGTGCGCCACGATGTAGTTGCTCATCGCGTTCGCGGCGCCGGTCGCCGAGCCGCCGGAACCCTGCACGGCGACCCGCTTGCCGGACATCGACAGCAGCGTGTCGGTCGGTGTGGCTCCCGCCTTGAGCGGCGACTTCGTGGCCACCTGGACGCTGGTGTTGTTCCCGACCATCCAGTAGACGATCGAGGCCTGGTGCCCGGATGCCGTCGGGGGCAGGGTGTTCGCGCAGCCGGACTGCACGAGGTCGACGCGGCCTGCCGCGACCTCGGTGTTGGCCGTGGCGCCGTAGTTGGTGATCGAGACGGTCAGCCCGTGCTTGGCGAAGAACCCCTTCGTCTTGGCGACGTAGATCTCGACCGACTGGGTGGTCAACGCGGCGAGACCCACGCTCAACGAGAGATTGTCCGGTGTGGACCGACCACTCGATGGGCTCGACGAGCTCGACGACGAAGTACCACCGCACGCGGTGAGCGCCAGCAGCAGGGCGGAGCCTGCGGCAAGTCCTATGAGTACGTTTCTTCGCATCGACGCTGACACGAGACCCACTACCTCTCCTCGACGGCGAGTGTTCGAACTCCCGCGCTCGACGCCTCGTCGGACGAACGTGCGTGCGGGTCACAGCCGACGGAAGGGGCCGGCGGGATGGACGCTAGCTGCCGGATTCTGATCGCGTCAATCAGTCATCTTTGGTCTGCATGATAGGCTGAGCCGATTATGGACGTGGACCAGCTGGCCAGTTTCCTCGCGATCGTCCGGCACGGCAGCTTCCGTCGGGCCGCTGAGGCCCGGCATCTCGCCCAGCCGTCACTGTCCGAACAGATCCGTCGCCTTGAGACAGAGCTCGGCGTCCGCCTGTTCGACAGGGGCCGACGTCCGGTCGAACTCACCGAGCCGGGCCGCGCCCTGGCGCCCAGGGCGGAGGCGATCGTCGCCGCCGTCGACGAGGCCAGGTTCGCGCTCCGCGACTTCGACGCGAACCACGGCGGCACCGTGTCCGTCGGCGCGATGCAGTACCTCGTCCATCTGGAACTGCCCGACCTGCTCGCCGATTTCCAGGAACGGAACCCGAACGCGGAACTTCGACTGCGGATCGGCAACACCGGGGAGATCCGGACGATGCTCCTGGACGGCCAGATCGACGTGGCGATACTGCACGCCGAAGGAGCGACGCTGCCCAAGCACTTCGGCACACAGAAACTGCGCACCGAACGCCTTGTACTCATCACGGCACCGGACGGTGCACTGGCGCAGCGCGACGAGGTGCCGTGGCGCGACCTGGTGAACGAGTCGTTCATCGTGTTCCGCGACGGCGCCAGCATCAAGGAGGCCCTGTCGACCGCAGCACTGTCGGCCGGTTTCGTGCCAAGGGCGATGCTGGAGAGCTCGGACATGGTGACCGCCGTCGCGCTCGTCGCCCGTCGACTCGGCGTGGCGTTCGTGCCCGAGTCGCTCGCCCGGCGCGAATCGGACAAGGTCGCCCACGTCCAGGTGGTCGCCCCGGCGGTCACGCGCCAGGTCGTCATCGCGTGGGACAACGCGCGGTATCGCTCGCGAGCTACATCGTCGTTCATCAGTGGCGCCCGTCGCATCCTATGCTGAATCCTATATTGGATGTAATCTAGCCCTGTTGGGAGTGATCCGACAGGAAGGCGTCCGCCCGATGAGCACAGCGGTACGCGGGGACACCGAGGAGCAGGCAGCCCTCCGGCAGGTGGCCGCGGACGTCGCGGAACGGCGCTACGCCCCGAACGCGCGGGCATGGGACGAAGCCCGCACGCCGTTCCCCGTCGACGAGCGCAGGTACCTGGCCGAACTGGGCTACCTCGGCATCACCCTGCCCACCGAGTTCGGTGGCGCCGACGCGCCACTCACCGACGCCCTGGTCGTGATCGAGGAACTGGCGAAGGTGTGTCGACCCGCCGCGTTCCAGGTGTTCGAGGCGAACACCGGGCCGGCCAGGGTGGTACAGCGCATCGGTACGCCCTACCAACGCGGCCGGTATCTGCCGGCCATCGTGGCGGGCGAGTCGACGATGGCCGTGGCGATCTCCGAACCGGACGCGGGATCGGCGGCCACCGACATGACGACCCGTGCGACCAAGGCAGGCGGCTCCTACCTGCTGACCGGCACGAAGCGCTGGATCTCCAACGGCGGTGAGGCGGACCTGTACCTCGTGTACTGCCGGATGAACGACGAGACGGGAGCTCGCGGCATCGGCGCCATGATCGTCGAGGCGGGCTCACCCGGAGTCAGCTTCGGCCAGACCGAGCACCTGATGGGATTCCGTGGCATCCCGTCCGCCGACGTGGTCTTCGACGGGGTGCGCGTTCCCGAGGACAACGTCGTCGCGCGGCCGGGCGAGTTCGGCAGGCTGTTCGCCTCGTTCTCCATCGAGCGCCTCGGCAACGCGACGATGAGCCTGGCGCTCGGTCAGGCCGGTCTCGACCGGTGCACGGCCTACGTCTGCGAGCGGACGCAGTTCGGCAAGCCGCTGGTGGAGTTCCAGGGCGTCCAGCTCACCTTGGCCGACATGGTGCTCCAGGTGGAGGCGGCCCGACTGCTCATCCGGCGAGCGGCCGAGAACGCCGGCCGGGAACTGCCCGACGCGTTCGAGACGTCCGTGGCCAAGTGCACAGCGAACGAGATGGCCAAGCGGGTGACGGACCTGGCCATGCAACTGCACGGTGCGAACGGCTACACCGACGAGTACGGGCTCGAACGAATGCACAGGGACGCACACGGCTGGGCCATCGCAGGTGGCACTCCGACCATGCAGCGCATTCGGATCGTGTCCGAGTTGCTCGGGCGACGGTTCACGCAGCGCGGCTGAAACCGTGGCTTTGTGCTCTCCCGTCACCGTGCTCCAGGTACGGGTACGATCCGGATGAGGAAATGTAGGACAAAAATGGATGCCTGAACCGGAGGTCCTGGGTGAGTAGGTCGGTTCCCGCCGTCGAGCACGTCGTCGGTCAGCTGCGGGACATGATCCTCGCGGGCAGGATCGCCCCGGGCGTCCATCTGCGGCAGGAGGATCTCGCCGCCCAACTCGGTGTCAGCCGAGCGCCGATCCGCGAGGCGCTGAACGCGTTGTCCATGGAGGGTCTGCTCGTCCACAACCCGAACCAGGGCTATTTCCTCGCCAGCCTCGGCGCGGCGGACCTGCACCAGATCTATCTCATGCGCCGCCTGCTGGAAACCCACCTGCTGGAAACACTGAACTGGCCGGATGACGCCGAACTGGCCGAACTCACAGCGATCAACGAACGCATCAACACCACCAGCGGTCAGGTCGCCCGACGCGAGCTCATCATGGCGAACCGCGAGTTCCACTTCCGCATCTTCGCGCTGGCCCAGGCGCCGCTGGTGCTGCACGAGGTTCGTCGGCTCTGGGACATCTCCGACGCGTACCGCTCGCTCTACCTGTTCGCGGGCGAATCCCGCGCCAGGGTGTACGGCGAGCACCAGCAGTTGATCCAGGCCCTGCGGGAGCAGAAGACCGCCCGCTGCGTCGAGATCATGGACGCACACCGCAGCGCCGCCGAGCGGAACGTCGCCGACATGCTCGGCGACGCCGACCACCCCGGCCTGGTCAACCGGCAGTCGGTCGACAGGTAACCAAGCGCTCTGCTCGCGATCGAGGGATCGCAGTGCTCTCCGATTGGACCCATTATTGCATCCAACAGAGGATGCAAGTACGGTGAAGCACGGCATTCCTCCTGCTCGGGCACGTTTCGCCAGGCCGAGCGCAGCCCAAGGCGGTGGTGGTGAGCGACATGCGGCAGCCCTCCTGGCCCACATCGGAGGCCAACCTCGAACGGCCGCTGAGCGGCATCCGTGTCCTGGACGTGAGCCGGGTCCTGGCCGGACCGCTCTGCACGATGGTGCTCGCCGACCTCGGGGCGGACGTCGTCAAGATCGAGCCCCCGCGCGGTGACGAGACCCGGCGCTGGGGGCCTCCGTTCCACATGGACAGTGCCGCCTACTACTACGCGGCGAACCGCAACAAGTGGGGCGTCAGCCTCGACCTCAAGGATGCGCACGACCGACATGTGTTCGACGAACTGGTCGGCGCGGCGGACGTGGTGGTACAGAACTTCCCGCAGGACGTCGCCGTCCGGCTCGGTACCGACTACGAGTCCGTCGCGGCGGCCAATCCGCGCGTTGTCCACCTGACGGTCTCCGGCTTCGGCCCCGAGGAACCGGATCGGCGCGGTTACGACGTCATCGTCCAGGCGTTGGGCGGGATCATGGCGGTCACCGGTGAGGCAGGCGGTCCGCCGGTCAAGGTCGGATTCCCGATCTGCGACATCGCCACCGGCCTGTACGGGACCATCGCGGTCCTGGGTGCCCTGCGCACGCGCGACCGGACCGGGAGTGCCCAGCAGGTCGAGGTGTCGCTGTACGACTCCAGTGTCTCCCTGCTCACCAACCAGGCGATGAACTGGCTGCTCTGCGGCGAGGAACCAACCCGGCTCGGCGGTGACCATCCGAACGTCACGCCCTACGGCACCTACCCGACCAAGGACGGGTTCATCGTGGTCGCCGCCGGTACCGAGGACCAGTTCCTGGCACTGGTCGGCTGCCTGGAACTCGACGATCTGCTGACCGACCCGAGATTCACCACGAACGCCAACCGCATCGCCCACCGCGACGAGCTGCGTGCCTTGCTGACCTCGGCGTTCGCCGGGCGGACCACCGAGGACTGGCAGGCATCGCTCGCGGCGGCGGGTGTGCCGTCGGCGACGGTTCGCGACGTCAGTGCCGCGCTGAGCGCGCCGGAGGCTCGTACGGTGACCACCGTGACACATCCCGACTACGGCGACATCGCGCAGCTCATGACGCCGATCCTGGTCAACGGCTCGTATCTGGAGCCGTACCTGGCTCCCCCGCGACTGGGCGAACACAACGGGTTGGTCGGCCATGAGTGACGCGTTGACCGGGGGCGCCGCCGTCGTCCGATGGCTGGAAGCACGCGGTATCGATCACGTGTTCCAGGTGCCTGGCGAGAGCTTCCTGCCGATTCTGGAAGGCCTGCGGACGAGTTCGGTCATCCGCACGGTCACCCACCGGCACGAGAGCGGTGCGTCGTTCGCCGCCGAGAGCTACGGCAAGATGACCGGCCGCCCCGCCGTGTGCCTGGCCACCCGTGCGCCGGGCGTGGCCAACCTGTCGATCGGCCTGCAGACCGCTGCGTACGACGCCACTCCGGTCATCGCCCTCGTCGGGACGACGCCGCGCGCAGAGGAAGGCAGCGGCGCGTTCCAGGAGATCAACCTCTCGTCGGTCTTCGGCTCCCTGCTCAAACAGGTCTACGTCGTGTCGTCCAGGGCCACCCTGGTGTCCACACTGGAACAGGCCTACACGGTGGCGACCACCGGGCGCCCAGGACCGGTGCTGGTGGGCCTGCCGAGCGACATCCTGGCAGCGGTGGAGGCAGGCCGGCCGACCGCCGGGCAGACCGTGCCGCAGCCGGCGGGCCCGGTCGATCTCGCGCCTGCGATCGCCGCACTCAGCTCGGCACGATCGCCCGTCCTGCTCGCCGGCACCTCGGCCGTCCGCGGCCCCGGCGCCGATCCCCTGGTCGAGTTGGCCGAGGCCGCCGGTCTGGGTCTGGTCGGTGCGTGGCGGCGCTACTCGGCCGCCGACAACGACGCCACGAACTTCCTCGGCTCGGTGGGTCTGGGCGCACGGCCGTCCGTGCTCGACGCGCTGCGCCAGGCCGACTGCATCGTGTCGTTCGGGTTCGGCATGGACCAGATCACCGCACGGGCAGCCGGCTTTCCGCGTCCCGATGCGACGGTCGTCCAGTTCGCGCCGGCAGCGGAGGAGAATCTCGTCCGGCACGTGCATCCCAGCCGGGTCATCCAGATCGTCGCCAGGCCGGAGGACGCCGCTCGCCAACTGCGCGCCGCGATCGGCGAGGTCGACGGGTTTCCCCGCACGTTCACCTACGAGTCGTTCCGGCAATCGACCGCGCGAGAAGCGCCATCCGACACCGGACGCGTCCACCTGCCCTATCTGATGTCCGAACTGGACAGTGCCCTGCCCGCCGACGCTGTCGTCACGAGCGATGCCGGGAACTTCGCCCAGTGGCTGCTACGGCACGTCGGATTCGGCGCACGGCGGACCTACCTCGGGCCACGCAACGGAGCGATGGGCTACGGCATCCCGGCCGCGATCGGCGCGAGCCTGGCCGATCCGCACCGGCCGTGCTGGGCGGTGTGCGGCGACGGCGGCGCGCTGATGACGTTCAACGAACTCGCCACGGTGGCAGGCCTGGACCGCAGGATCAGGATCGTCGTCGTGGACAACCACGTCTACGGCACGATCCGGGGCAAGCAGGACGAGGAATACCCGGGCGCGCTGTTCGGCACGTCCCTGTCGGCCGTCGATTTCGCAGTGCTGGCACAGGGTTTCGGGATCCCGGCCTGGGTGGCCAAGTGCGACTCCGACGTCCACGCGGCGCTCACCGAGGTCTGCGCGGTCGATGGCCCGGCCGTGCTGCACGTACTGACCGAGGAACGGCCGTTCGCCGCGACCTGATCAGTCGACGGCGATGACCTGGGTCTGCCCCCGCGTGTAGAAATCCAGCGCGGCAGGGCCCAGTTCCCGGTGCGGCGATCCCGACAGCAGCACGCCACCGAACGGCGCATGCGGTTCGACACCGGTCGTCGGCTGGTTGACGTTGACAACGCCGACCGGCACCCGCTCGGCGAACCGGTAGACGGCCGACAGTCGAGAGGTGTGGATCGCCGAGGTCAGACCGTAGCTCGACGTGGCCATGGCGATCGCCTCGTCGATGTCGTCGACCGCTGTCACCACGGCGACCGGCCCGAACGTCTCGTCGTCGAACAACCGCATGCCAGGAGCAACGTCCGTGACGACGGTCGGCCCGACGAAATGGCCCCCGTCCCACGCCGGTTCGCGGGCCGGGTCGTAGGCCACCTTGGCACCCTGCCGGATCGCGTCCTCGACGGCGGCGCCGATCCGCCGCACCGGTGCCGCATCGACGACCGGGCCAAGGTCCACGCCCGCATCGAGCCCGTTGCCGACCCGCAGCCTGCCGGCCGCTTCGGTCAGGCCTGCGGCGAAGTCCGCCAGTACCTTCCGCTCGACCAGAATCCGGCCTGCCGCCGTGCACTTCTGGCCGGACCCGCCGAACGCGCTCTCCGCGGCCATCCGCACGGCCCGGTCCAGATCGCAGTCGGCCAGCACGACCATGGCGTTCTTGCCGCCCATCTCCTGCTGCACCCTGGCGTGCCTGCGGGCCGCCGCCGTGCCGATCGCGAGGCCGACCGCCGTCGAGCCAGTGAAGCTGATCGCGTCGACGCCGGGGTGGTCGACGAGTCCCGCTCCGAGTTCCGCCGTGGTGCCGGTCAGGTAGCCGATCACCCCGTCCGGCACGCCGGACCCGCGCAGCAGTTCGGTGACCATCATCCCGGTGGCCGGTGTGGCCGGTGCCGGCTTCCAGATCACGCTGTTGCCGGCGAGCAGTGCGGGGCCGAGTTTGAGGGCGGGGATGAACGTCGGGAAGTTGAACGGGGTGATGATCGCGACCACGCCGACCGGGTAGTGGGCGGTCTGGATGCGGACGTTCGGCCGGTACGAGGCCAGCGTCATGCCGACCGGTCGACTCGCCTCGGCGGCGAAGTAGTCGAAGACATCGGCCGAGCGCAGCACCTCACCCTTGGCCTCGGCCAGCGGTTTGCCCTCCTCGCGGGTCAGGCAGGTGGCCAGGTCGTCGGCGTGCGCACGCATCCGCCGGGCGAACTCGGCCAGGACCTGGCCGCGTGCGATCGCTCCCCGGCGCTGCCACTCCGGTTGGGCGGTTGCGGCCGCCTTGACCGCCTCATCGACGTCCGCGAGGCCGGACTCCGCGAACCGCCCGATGGAGTCGTCGGTCGATGCCGGGTTGTGCCGGTCGTAGGTGGCGGCCGAGACCGCCGAGCGCCAGTCGCCCGCGACGAGGTTCGTCGCACCGGTCATCGGAGCCCATCGCATGTCCGACACCTCGTCTCCCTTGCGGGCCAACCATTGTGTGGGTGGCGACATCGTCGTCGCCACCCACACGATGGTTCTTACTTGCCGCCGGTGAGAGCCGTGGCGGCGTTCCAGTAGCTCATGTCCACGATGCTGGAGTACGTGAACGCGGGATTGTCGAGCTTCAGCCCGAGACCCCAGGTGGAGAAAGCGCTCAGCGTCCGGTTCCACACGTCCTGGCTCATCTGGCCAGCAGTCGTCGTGAGGAACGGCAGATCCAGCTTCAGCTCGTCCTCGATGGTCGACACCGGCAGCGTCGCGAAGTCCTTGGACGTGTGCAGTTCGCCCGCGATGACGCTCGGGTCCGTGCTGGACACGTACTTGTAGGCGTCGCGCAGGGCCGCGATGAAGGCCGTGACCACCTTGGGTTTGCTCTGCAACTGCGACTTCAGGCCCCACAGGCAGATGCCCGCGATGCTCGTGCCACCACCCAGCGGCGCCATCACCGGGTCGTCGGCGTTGATCAGGATCTTCACCTTACCCGCGCCGATCGCACCGGCGAGCGTGTCGGCCGGTCCGACCGCCGCGTCGATCTGCCCGGAGATCAACGATGCCGAGACCGCGGCCGCGTTGTCCTGGTTGACGATCT
>DASXYT010000102.1:0-4766 GCA_036502345.1 Pseudonocardiaceae bacterium
GCCATCGGGTTGCTGTAGTTGAGCAGATAGGCGTCCGGCGCGACCTTGGCGAGATCCTCACCGATCCCGATCAACACCGGAATCGTCCGCAGGCCACGGAAGATGCCGCCGATCCCGATCGTGTCCGAGATCGTCTGGCGCACGCCGTAGCGCGCCGGGATGTCGAAGTCGGCCCGGGTAGCGGTGTAGCCGCCGACCTGGATCTCGTTGATCACGTAGTCGGCGCCTTCGACCGCGGCCAGCCGGTTGATGTCCGAGCTGACCCGCACGCCGGCGCCGGTCTGCTCGTTGATCCGCCGCACCAACGCCTCGGCATAGCTCAGCCGCTCGGCGTCGATGTCGTGCAGGGCCAACTCGAGTTGACCGTGCAGTTCCGCGAAGCCACACAGGTCCGTGACGACGTTGCGGGTGAACTCGACGCTGCCGGCTCCGATCAGCGCTACCTTCGTCATGGTCGCACTATGGCACCGGCGTCGAAGATCGAACAACAACGAGCGCCAAACGCGCAGAACTGGCCGCTGTTCCTGCGCGAAACTCAGACGCGCGTGACGTCGCAGCCGCTGGCCCGGATCAGGTCGACCTGGTCGTCCGGCGCGCGGTCGTCGGTGATCAGCAGGTCGACCTCGGACATGCCGCACACCTGCGCCAACGCGACCCTGCCGAGCTTCGTGGCGTCGGCGAGGACGATCACCCTGCGGGCCCGCTGCAGCAGCACGCGGTTGGCGCGGGCGCCCGCCGGGTCGTAGTTCGTGCAGCCGGCCGCCGCGTCAACGCCGTCCACACCGACGAACGCGACATCCAGGTTGTACTCGGCCAGGAACGCCTCGGTGCTGTGCCCCACCGTCTCCTGGCTGCTGCTGCGAATCTCGCCGCCCGCCGCGAACACCCGCAGCCGGGGGTTCTCCACCAGGTGCAGGGCGACGTTGAGCGCGTTGGTCAGCACCGTGACGCCCTCGTGCTCGGACAGCAGGCGGGCGAACTCCGTCACCGTGGTCCCACCGGTCATGCCGATCACCCTGGCGCCGGTCAGGTGGCGGCGCGCCTCGTAGGCGATCCGCCGCTTCTCGGCCAGGTCCTGGGCGGTCTTGTAGCTCAGCGGGAGGTCGTTGAACGCCGCATGCGTGGTCGCCCCACCTCGGGTCCTGCTGACCAGCCGCTGTCGCTCCAGCACGTCCAGATCGCGGCGGATGGTCGCCTGGGAGACGCCGAACTGGTTGGCCAGTTCGGGCACCTCCAGCGAGCCGTGCGCGACCACCGCGGACAGAATCTGGTTGAGGCGTTGGTTGCGACGCATGACCGAGACGCTAGCGCACGCACAGCCTAAATGCGCAGAGTTTGCCGATTCTGCACGCCAATTGCGCACTCGTCGGCACACGCCCCGAATGCCTCCGTTACCACCAGGTTTCCTGTTGGCGAAGGGTTGACGACCCGCCAGCAGCGTGTCAGAGTCCTCCCCAACGTTGCGCAAAGCGACCGCAAACGTGCAGTTTGTTGCGCATTCATTGTGCATTGTGCGCAGAGTCGTGACCCGGATTGCTTGGCCGACCAACAGCGTTCGGAAGAGAGGCGTCCTTCATGCCCTCCATACGACAAGGTGCCAGGCGGGCCGGCGCCGTAGCGACACTCGCATGCCTGGCGCTGCTGGGCGCCGCCTGTTCCAGCGGCACCAAGGTGTCCACGGCGACCACCGGTGTCACGATCAACGTCACGCTCGCGATCCCCGCGCCACCCAAGGCATCGCTGGCCGCGTTCACCAAGGCCACCGGGATCACCGTCAACTGGACGAACATCGACTGGGACAGCCTGCAGACCAAGATCGCAGCGGCATCGACGGCGAAGACGTACTTCGCCGACGCGACCGACGTGGACTGGTCCCGGGTGGGCCAACTCGGCAAGCTCGGCTGGTTCTATCCGATGGAGAACTACCTCGACACCAAGTCGCTGACCGCGGACATGCCGCAGTTGTCGTCGTTCACCACCGGCGGTCACGTGGTGGGCATCCCGTACGACGCGTCGTTCCTGGTCACCACCGTCAACAAGCAGCAGTTCGGCAAGGCCGGCATCGCCGCCATGCCGACGACCATCGACCAGTACACCCAGGATCTGAAGCAGATCAAGGCAAAGGGTGTGGTCCAGTATCCGTTGGACATCCCGTTCGCCGCGGCCGAGGGCCTGTCGACGTACTGGTACCAGACGACGGCCGCGTTCGGCGGGTCCATTCTGGACCCTCAGGGCAAGCCGCAGTTCACCAGCCCCAGCTCGGCGGGCTACCGCGCCGCGCAGTGGATGATCACCGCTCTGCAGCAGGGGCTCGTCCCGCCGGGCAACATCAACGTGACCGACAGCCAGGGCCAGCAGAGCCTGATGGCGCACGGCCAGGTGGCCAGCGTCTTCGGTGACTACTCCGGCAACGTCGGCAGCCTCTACGACGTGCCGTCCTCGTCGACCGTGGCCAACCAGGTCACCTACCTGGCCACACCGGGTATCTCCGGGCCTGGACCGAACCTGAGCAACCCGGACGGCGTCGGTATCCCCCGCACCGCGAAGTACCCGGCCGCCGCCGCGAAGTTCATCCAGTGGTTCACCTCGGCGGCCAACCAGGCCGACTTCGCAGGACTGAACGGGCCGGCCAAGGCGCTGTCCAGCTACAACATGCCGTCCCGGCTGACCGCGGTGAGCGAACTGAACTCCAAGGGCAACCTGATCGGCGGCAGTCAACTGGCCACGATCCTCAAGTCGAGCGCGCGGCCGGTGTTTCCTGGCGGTGCCCCGCCGTGGTACCCGCAGTTCTCCAACGCGGTCTACACGAACCTGCACTCGGCGGCGACCGGATCGCAGTCCGTCGCCTCGGCGATGAAGGCGATCGCCGCCACCGCCAACCAGCTGGCGAACGGCGGATGAGCAGCTCGCGACTGGCAGCGACGCCGGTGGCCGCGGCCGACACCGCGCCACCGGCGGGCGGGCCGCTGCCGCGCAGGCGTCGGCGCGTCGACCTGCTGCCCTACCTGCTGGTGGCGCCACTGGCGATCTTCATCATCGGGCTGGCCCTGGTGCCGGCCGGGTTCACCGTCATCGAGTCGTTCTTCCGGGTGGACGACGTCGATCCGCCGACCCGGTTCATCGGGCTCGGCAACTTCCACCGGCTGCTGACCGACCCGACCGTGCAGACCGCCGCGGTGAACACGCTGGTGTACGTGCTGATCGGCGTCGCGCTGTCCACGGTGCTGGGCATCGTCATGGCCGTCACGCTGCAACACAAGTTCCTCGGCCGCTCGGTGCTCATCGCGATCCTGATCCTGCCCTGGGCACTGCCCGGCGTGGTGGAAGGCATTGTGTGGAGCGGCATCTGGGACGCGAACACCGGCCTGCTGAACAGCGTGCTGTCCTCGCTGCACCTGATCGACCACTACCACGTGTTCCTCGGGCAGCACCGCCTGCTGACGATCGCGCTGATCGAACTGGTGCAGGTCTGGCAGATCACTCCCCTCTCGGCGCTGCTCGTACTGGCGTCACTGCAGAACATTCCCGGCGATCTGTACGAGGCAGCGCGGCTGGACGGCTGCTCGGCGTGGGCCGCGTTCCGCCGGGTCACGCTGCCGCTGGCCCGTCCGGGTATCGCGGTGGCCATGGTGCAGGCCGTGATCGCCACGCTGAACGTGTTCGACCAGCCGTTCGTGCTCAACGGAGCGGCGCGCACCGCTTCTTCTGTGATGGTGCAGACCTACTTCATCAGTTTCCAGAACCTGGACTTCGGTGAGGGCTACGCGCTGTCGCTGCTGATCACCCTCGTGACGCTGGTGCTGTCCTACGGCGTCGTCAAGGCCGTCTACCGGCCGGTGGAGTTCTGATGACCACCCGCACACATCGTCGGATCCGGGCCCGCTGGTTCGGGGTGGCCTTCATCCTGCTGTGGTCGCTGGTGCCGATCTACTGGACGATCAACACCAGCCTGCAGACCGAGGCGCAGGCCGGCAGCAAGCCCGCGCACTACGTGCCGCCGACACCGACCATGAAGAACTACACCTCGCTGCTCGGCGGCTCCGGCGGGATTCCCTCCCAGATCCGGCAGTCCGCGCTGAACATCGTCATCGAGTGCTGCGCGGCGACGATCGTGACGGTCGTCCTGTCCACCCTGGCCGCCTACGCCTTCGCCAGGATGAGCTTCCGCGGCCGAAACGTGCTGTTCTACGCGGTGCTGGCGACGATGGCCTTCCCCGCCTACACCACGCTGATCCCGCTGTACCGGATCATGTCCGACTTCGGTCTGGTGAACACCTACACCGGCATCGTCCTGGTGTACGTCTCCGGCTTCCTGCCGCTGGCAACGTGGATCATGCACAACTACATGACCGGGCTGCCGCTGGCCATCGAGGAGGCCGGTCTGGTGGACGGCGCCAGCCGGATGCAGATACTCCGGTACGTGATGCTGCCGCTCGCGCTGCCGGGCATCATCTCCACCGCGATCATCACGTTCCTGTTCTCCTGGACCCAGTTCCTGTTCCCGCTTGTCCTCTCCACCGACCTGTCGACCGAGCCGCTCACCGTCGTCGTCCAGGCGCTACAGGGCCAGCACATCGTGCCGACCACGCTGCTCAGCGCGGCAGGCGTGATCGCGATCGTGGTCCCGGCGGTCATCGGGCTCACCCTCAACCGCTACATCGTGAACGGCCTGCTCGCCGGGAGCGTGAAATGACCGGGCCGGGATTCGTGCTGATCGGCGCCGGCAGCACCGTGTTCACGCCTGGACTGCTGCGCGACATCACGTC
>DASXYT010000103.1:0-14715 GCA_036502345.1 Pseudonocardiaceae bacterium
TCGTCATCGTCGGCGCGGGTGTCGCGTCGGCCCACGTCACAGCGCACAGCCCGGACAACCCCGGCCGGGGCGACGACGGCGAGATCGTCTTCCGTGTCCCCGACGAGGAAGCCACCGCGCACGCGGTCAAGTTGCAGGTGAGCTTCTCCACCACGAGCCCGATCACCAACGCCGACATCAAGCCGGTGCCCGGCTGGACCGCGGTGGAAACCATGATGACGCTGCCCAAGCCGGTGCACATGGACAACGAGGACGTCACCACCGCCGTCAAGTCGATCACCTGGACCGCACCCGCAGGCGCCGGTATCGCGCCCGGCCAGTTCCAGGAGTTCGCCATCTCGGTGGAAGGCCTGCCGGACAACACCAACGAACTGCTGATGCCGGCGGTCCAGACCTACGACAACGGTGACGTCGTGAACTGGAACCAGCCGACCGTGGCGGGCCAGCCGGAGCCGGAGCACCCGACACCGCATCTGGAACTGGCCGCGACCAGCAGCGACGACGCGGCGGCACCGGCGGCCAACGCCACGGCCGCCACTCCCCCCACGGCCGCTGCCGCGGCACCGGCCTCCTCTGACGGCACCGCCCGTTGGCTGGGCGGCATCGGCATCGTGGTCGCCGCGATCGCACTGGGCTTCGGCATCGGCGCGTTCGCCCGGCGCGGTCGCGCCGCCAGCGGCAAGCCGGCAAAGCAGGAAGTGTCCGCATAGGACAATCGATGACCGTGGGACCCGGCCGAGCCGGGTCCCCACGGTGTCGTCCGCATGGGTGTTCATATGAGCAGGTGACAGCCTTGTGGCGGCCGTCGGCCGTTGGTTACGTTCTCGGCTCGATGAGCACGCCCAGCGAACCCACGTCGTTGCGATCGTCCTTGCGCGGCATGCGCGGGGACGGGCCGCGCATCGCGACGATCTTCGGCGCCGTCGTGCTGCTGCACATCGTGGCGTGGGGCATCCTGATCATCCTGGTGCTCCCGCACCACTACGCCGTCGGCGCCCAGGTGTTCGGCATCGGTCTCGGCGTCACCGCCTACACCCTCGGCCTGCGGCACGCGTTCGACGCCGACCACATCGCGGCCATCGACAACACCACCCGCAAGCTGATGTCGGACGGCGAACGACCGGTGTCGGTCGGCTTCTGGTTCGCGCTGGGCCACTCCACCGTGGTGCTGGTGCTGGCCGCGCTGATCGCCGTCGGCGCGCACGTCGTCACGACGCTGACCAGTGACAACTCCAGCACCCACCAGACCCTCGGCCTGATCAGTACCGGCGTGTCCGGCCTGTTCCTGTACCTGATCGCGATCCTCAACCTCGCGGTGCTGGTCGGCATCGTGCGGATCTGGCGCGGTATGCGGCGCGGCGAGTTCGACGAGGACGAGCTGGAGACCCAACTGGCCAACCGGGGCTTCTTCAACCGGTTCCTCGGCAGGCTGACCCGCGCCATCACCCGGCCCGGCCAGATGTACCTGGTCGGACTGTTGTTCGGGCTCGGTTTCGACACGGCGACCGAGGTCACACTGTTGGTCCTGGCCGGCACCGGAGCGGCCAGCGGCCTGCCCTGGTACGCGATAGTCGCGTTGCCGCTGCTGTTCGCGGCCGGGATGAGCCTGCTGGACACAGTGGACGGTACGTTCATGAACTTCGCCTACCACTGGGCGTTCTCCAACCCGCTGCGCAAGGTCTACTACAACATCACCATCACCGGGCTGTCCATCGCGGTGGCGATGATCATCGGCACCATCGAGCTGATCGGTGTGCTGCACAACGACTTCAACATGGCCGATCCGGTGGTCGACTGGATCTCCGGGCTCAACCTGAACAACGTCGGCTTCTTCATCGTCGGGCTGTTCGCCGTGGTCTGGGCGGCCGCCATCGGCTACTGGAAGGTCGCCGGGCTGGACCACAGGTGGCGACCGGACGCGGACGGCTGAGCAGCGGCCTATCCTGCTGCAGGTGCGGATCATCTCACTGCTGCCCGCCGCGACCGACTTCGTCGCGGTCCTGGACCGGTTGCCCGACCTGGTCGGCCGGACCCACGAGTGCGACTGGCCGCCCGCTTCGGTGGACACGGTGCCGGTGGTCACGACCAGCGAGATCGACGCCGACGTGATGTCCAGCCGGGAGATCTCCGACGCGGTGGGCGGCGCCGGTCACCACGGTTCGTCGCTGTACACGCTGAACACCGATCTGTTGGCCACGCTGGCCCCGGACGTCGTCCTCACGCAGGACCTGTGCGATGTGTGCGCGGTGTCCTACCAACGTGTGTCCGAGGCGGTGCGGGTGCTGGACGGCGGCGGCCCGCAGGTGATCAGCCTGGAACCGCACACACTGGCCGACGTGCTGGACTGCCTGCGGCGGCTCGGCGACGCGCTGGGCAGACAGGACACGGCGGCCGAGCAACTTGCCCTGCTCCGCGATCGACTCGACACGGTGCGCGGGCAGGTGGCCGGCCTGGCGCGCCCCCGGGTGGCCGCGATCGAGTGGCTGGATCCGGTCTGGCCGGCCGGTCACTGGGTACCGGAACAGATCGACAACGCGGGCGGTGTCCCGTTGCTGGCCGAGGCCGGTGAGCACACCACGGCGATGCCGTGGCAGGCGGTGCTGAACGCCCGTCCGGACGTACTGTTGTTGCTGCCCTGCGGTTTGCCGCCCGAACGGACGATCGCCGAGGCACACCTGTTGACGAGCCGACCGGGCTGGTCGGAGTTGCCGGCGGTGCGGGCGGGCGAGGTGTGGGTGTTGGACGGTCCCGCTTATTTCAACCGGCCGGGGCCCAGGGTCGTCCGAGGTGTCGAGGTGCTGGCGCACGTGCTGCACGGCATCGAGGTCGATCCACCTGTGACGGCGGCGGAAGCCCGTCGGCTCAGCCCAGCGTGACGAGCCATCCGACCCCCAGCGCACCAGCGGCGGACTGGAGCCGCAGGGTGAGCCAGGTCAACTGGTCGAACACCAACAGCAGGCCGAACGCGCCGAGCAGCACCGCCGAGCCGGACACGATCCCCACCGCGTGCCGTTTTGTCCAGGCCAACGCGCCGACCACCCGCTGGAAGGCCAACCCGGTGATCAGGAACGGCACGCCGAGGCCCGCCGAGTAGGCGGCCAGCAGCAGCCCGCCCCGGGCCACGCCGTCCTGGGTGGCGGCGATCGCCAGCACCGAGCCGAGCACCGGCCCGATACACGGGGTCCACCCGAAGGCGAACGCAGCTCCGGCCATCGGCGCCGTCCACGGGCCGTACCGGGACAGCCGCACGTGGAACCGGGCCTCGCGCACCAGCCAACCTCGATGCAGCACGGTGCCGGCCAGCATGAACCCGGCCATCGCGAGCACCACGATGCCCGACACCCGGGTGATGGCAACCTGATTGCGCAGCAACGTGTTGCCCAGCACCGTCACCGACAGTCCGAGCGCGATGAAGACCAGTGAGAAACCGGCGACGAACAACCCGGTGCCCCTGGCCACCGCCCGCATGGTGGAGCGCTCGCCGTCGGCCAGTTCGCTGATCCCGATGCCGGTGGTGATCGAGAGGTACACCGGGACCAGCGGCAACACGCAGGGCGACAGGAACGACACCACTCCGCCGCCGAAGGCGATCGCGTAGCTGATCCCGCCCACGATGCCTCCTCCGGCGATCATCACCAACGATCGTTGCCGTTGTATGGCCAATGACTATGCACCTTAGAAGCCCGCCGCGGAAGCCTCGGCCGACGATCTGCCTGGCCGAGGGCCGATTCGGACCCACCAGATGGAGGCGTTGACCTGACGTACCCACAGGCCTACCGTGCTCTATCACCAACAATATTTGGTCATATTCCCTCAGGGGTGGTGCGATGAGGCTCGGAGAGCGCCTGGTCCAGGACCGGCCGCCGGCCGACACGGCGGTAGTGCTGCGCGGGGTGACCAGACTGTTCGGCGCCCTGCCCGGCCTGGTGCGGGCGAGCCTGCGGGTCGAGCGCGGCGAGACCATCTGGCTGTGCGGACCCAACGGCTCCGGCAAGTCCACACTGCTGCGCGTCATCGCCACGGCGCTCTCGCCCACGTTCGGCGAAGGCACGGTGCTCGGCCACGACCTGGTCGGCGCACGGGCCAAGATCCGGGCACGCACCGACCTGCTCGGCCACCACGCGCGGTTGTACGAGGACCTCACCGCTGCGGAGAACCTGCGGTTCACCTGTGCCATGCACGGGCTGGACCCGGCCGGTATCGACGCCGCGCTGGACAGCGTCGGCATGGCCGAGGTGACCCACGTGCGCACCGGCGGGTTCTCGCAGGGCATGCGCCAGCGGCTCGCGCTGGCCAGGTGCCGCCTGCGTGACCCGGACCTGCTGTTGCTCGACGAGCCCTACGCAGGGCTGGACGTGGACGCGCGGGTGGTGGTCGACGATCTGCTGGCCGGTGCCAGGGAGCGGGGTCGCACGATCCTGCTGGCCAGCCACGAACCACCGCCGCCGGCACTGATCGACCGGACGGTGACGATCGACGGCGGCCGGATTCTGGTCGATTCCCTCAGTACCAACGGGACGGCGGTCCGATGACGTCGGGGGCCCGGCGCCGGCGGCGCGAAACGACAGCCACAATCTTCCGGGATGAGCCATGACATCAGTGACGCAACGTAAGCAGGAACGTGTCGCGGTCCGGGTGACCGCAGGGGCCGTCCGGATCACCACTGCGGCTTGGGCGATCGCGGTCAAGGACCTGCGGATCGAGATGCGTGGCCGGTACGCGCTGGTGTCGGTGCTGCCGTTCGCCGCGACCATGTTGCTGGCCTTCGGCTTCGCGCTCGGACCGGGGCGCACCCTGCTGGTGCAGACAGCGCCGGGGTTGCTCTGGCTGGCGGCGTTGTTCGCCGCGGTGGAACTGTTCCACCGGTCCTACCAGGCCGAGGCGGACGGCGGCGCCCTGGAAGGACTGCTGCTGTCCCCGGTCGACAAAGGTGCGATCTATCTCGGCAAGGCGTTCGCCGCTCTCGTGCAACTGCTGGTGCTGTTCGCCGTGACCACCGCGCTGGTGGTGGTGTTGTTCGGTATGCCCATCGGGCCGAGGCCCGCCCTGCTGGCGCTCACCGTGTTGCTCGGTATGGCGGGGTTGGCCGCGATCGGCAGTCTGCTCGGGCTGCTCGCCGTGGCCACGAAGAGTCGGCATGCCGCGCTTCCGTTGTTGGTGCTCCCCTTGGTGAGCCCTGTGCTCATCGCCGCCATTCGCGCGACGGCGGCGCTGAGTTCCGGCAGTACCGATCAGGTCGGCGGCTGGCTGGGTCTGTTGACCGCATTCGACGCAACCTTTGTGGCTACAGGATTCCTGGTTTTCGGCCATCTCCTGGAGGACTGACCCGAATCCCTTGACAGCCCTTGGGGACGGGTCAACACTGTCTAAGACTAAAAGTTTTTAGTTATAGAGACGAGGTGATGGTCATGGCGGATCCTGACAGCACCGACCAGACCGTCGAGGAGGAGTCAGCCGCACCGGCCACTCGCAAGTGGACGGTCCGGCGGATGATGTTCGTCCTCGGTGTTCTGGGTTTCGGTGTTGTCGCAGCGCTGGCGTTCAGGTCCATCGAAGGGGCGTCGCCGACGGCAGCAGCTGCCTCGGCACCGGCGCATGCCTCGCAAGGCCACGATGACGCGGAAGACGTCAACGCGGCCCTGGTCAGGTCCGGCAAGCAGACGTTCCGCTTCGACACGTTCGGCGACGAGCCGTTCTGGAGTGGCACGCTGCAGATCGACAAGGCCATCGAGGGTGCCGCCAACGGCGGAGAGGGAGCCGGCGTCAGCCCGGCCACCGCTCTGGCCGTCGGGCTCAAGGTCGATGTGGACGCACTCCCGGCTTCGGTGAAGGCGGGAATCAAGGCAGGCACGGTCAACCTGAACGACCCGGCCACCACAGTGGCTCTTCTCAAGCTGAACGCGGTTATCGGTGTCAAGGGCACCTTTAACTCGGCCGGCAGTCTTCAGGCAGTCGGCATCGAGTGCGCGCTGTGCCACTCGACCGTCGACAACTCCTTCGCCCCAGGGATCGGTCACCGGCTCGACGGCTGGGCCAACCGCGACCTGAACGTGGGAACGATCATCGGCCTGTCGCCGAACCTGACGCCGATCGCCAACCTGCTGCATACCGATGTTCCCACCGTGAAGAAGGTCCTCGCCGCCTGGGGGCCCGGCAAGTTCGACGCCGAGCTCTTCCTGGACGGCAAGGGTTTCCAGCCCAACGGCACGTCCGCGGCGGCATTGATACCGCCCGCGTTCGGGTTGGCCGGGGTGAACCTGCACACGTGGACCGGTTGGGGATCAGTCCCCTACTGGAACGCGTTCGTAGCCATCCTGGAGATGCACGGACAAGGGAACTTCACCGATGCGAGACTGGACAACGCGGCTCAGTTCCCGATAGCCGCGGAGAACCACTTCGGCCACGTGCGGACGACCAACGACCTGGTATCGGTAAAGCTACCCGCCCTCCAGGCCTATCAGCTCTCGCTGAAGGCGCCCACACCACCGAAGGGGTCATTCGATCCGGCAGCCGCCGCAAGAGGCAAGGCGCTGTTCAGTGGGAAGGCCAACTGCGCTTCCTGCCACATAGCACCAACCTTCACCGAACCAGGTGAGAACCTGCATTCCGGTTCGGAGATCGGTATCGACAACTTCGAGGCCGATCGGTCGCCAACCCACATGTACCGGACGGCTCCCCTTGCCGGTCTGTGGACGCACATGAAGGGCGGCTTCTACCACGACGGCCGGTTCCCGACCCTGCTCTCTGTTGTCCAGCACTACAACGACACATTCCATCTCAACCTGACAGCGGCCCAGGAGAACGATCTGGTCCAGTATCTGCTGTCGATCTGACCCGCACGAATTCGGTAGCGGGTTTTTTGCTGGTACCTGCCTGACCTGGAGGTCGGTTGTGAAGTTCTTACAAACCGCCCTCGCCAAGGCCGGCAGCCGCGGCGCCCAGCGCATTCTTGGCTGGGCGACCGTGGCTGGCCTGGCGGCGGCTGGGGTGCTCGCGCTCTTCGTCGTCCCGCCAGATGCGAGTCAGGGCGACGTGCAACGACTCATGTACGTGCACGTGCCCGCGGCCTGGTTGGCCTTCGCCTCGTTCGGCGTCGTGTTCCTGGCCAGCGTCGCCTACCTGCGCACCAAGCGCACCCACTGGGACCGGATCGCGGTCTCGTCTGCGGAGATCGGCGTCCTGTTCTGTGTACTGACCATCGTCCTCGGCTCCCTGTGGGGCCGCCCGGTCTGGGGCACCTGGTGGACCTGGGACCCCCGACTGACCACGACAGCGATGCTGTTGCTCATCTACGTCGGCTACCTGACCCTGCGCAGGGTCGCCGACAGCCCGACCCGGCGGGCCCACTGGTCGGCCGTGATCGGCGTCGTCGGGTTCGCCGACGTGCCGATCACCCACCTTTCGGTGACGTGGTGGCGTTCGCTGCACCAGGGGCCCACCGTGCTGCAGCTCGGTTCGCCGACGATCGCGCCGATCATGCTGTTCACGCTGATGTTCGCGCTGGTGGCCTTCACCCTGGCCTACGGCTACCTGATGACCGTCCGGATGCGGGTCGGCCGGGTCGAGGACCGCGCCGCCAGCACCGTCGTGTCGCTGCCCGCACCAAGGGCCCGGGCACCGCGGCCGGCAGCGGCCACCATGGTCGCGTCCGGGGGTGGCGACGATGCATGACCTCGGGTACATCGTGGCCGGCTATTCGCTGACCGCACTGGGCATCGTCGGCTACCGGTGGCGGCTGGCCGTGCGCGGCCGCCGCGCCACCGGACTGGTTCGGGCCGCCGCCGGGCGCAAGGCAGCGAGCGGGAGGGCGGGATGACTCCGGTGACCGGGGACGGCGTTGCCCCCGGGCCTGACCTGGACAGCCTGACACCGGACGACTTCCCCCTCGACCCGGCGCCGCGCAAGCGCGGGCTGCGGTCCGCCCAGTGGCGGATCGTGGCCTGCCTGGCCGTGGTGGTCGCCGCGCTGGGCTGGGTGGCGGTCTCCGGACTGAGCGGAAACCTCGTCTACTACCTCACTCCGACCGACATCGGCCAGCACAAGGCCGACGTGGGCCAGCGGGTCCGGCTGGGTGGCTACGTCGTGCCCGGCAGCGTCGGCCGGGACGGCCAGTTGCTGAGGTTCACCGTCTCCGACGGCACCAGGACGATGGTCGTGGTCGACACCGGCAGCGTCCCGGAACTGTTCAAGGCGGGCCAGGGAGTCGTGGTCGAAGGAGCACTGGGCGCCGACGGCCGGTTCCACTCCGACACGCTGCTGATCAAACACGACGGCAACTACCAGCCACCCAGCCCGGGCGAGAAGCCACCGAACAGCGCAAATCTGAGCCAAGGAGGCTGACATGGACCGACTTGGCACCTTCGCGCTACTGCTCGCCGTGGCACTGGCGGCGTACGGCATGGTGGCCGCCGCCGTCGGTGGCAAGCGCCGCAAGCCTGCCCTGGTGGACAGCGCCCGCCGCACCAGCTTCGCCCTGTTCGCCGCGGTGGCGACCGCGAACGGCGCCATGATGGTCGCGTTGCTGCAGAACGACTTCGTGATCCGCTACGTCGCGGAGAACTCGTCGTTGGAGACACCGACCTTCTACAAGGTGCTCTCCCTGTGGGCGGCCGACGACGGCTCGCTGCTGTTGTGGAACCTGGTGCTGTCCGGTTTCACGGTGGCCGTCGCGCTGCGGTTCCGGCGCTACCGGCCGGTGACGTTCCCCTACGCGCTTGCCGTGCTCAACGCGGTGCAGATCTTCTACCTCATCCTGGTCAACGGGCCGTCCCGGCCGTTCGGCACGCTGGCCAAGGCCCCGTTGGACGGCAACGGACCACCCGCGCTGCTGCAGAACCACCCGCTGATGGCCATCCACCCACCGTTCCTCTACCTGGGCTTCATCGGGTTCACCGTGCCGTTCGCGTTCGGCGTCGCCGCCCTGCTGGTCGGTGGTGGCTCGGACCACTGGGCCGCACTGACCCGGCGGTGGACCCTGATGGTCTGGTGCTTCCTGAGCGTCGGACTGCTGCTCGGCGGCCTGTGGTCGTACTCGGTGCTCGGCTGGGGCGGCTACTGGGCGTGGGACCCGGTGGAGAACGTCGCGTTGCTGCCCTGGCTGGTGTCCACCGCGTTCCTGCATTCGGTGATGCTGCAGGAGAGACGCGGGATAGCCCGGCTGTGGAACGTGGTGCTGGTGATCAGCGCGTTCGCGTTGACCACGTTCGGCACGTTCCTCACCAGGGGCAACGTGCTGTCCTCCGTGCACACGTTCTCGCAGACCGGTGTCGGGCCCGCCTATCTGGTGTTCCTGGCCCTGGTCCTGGTGGTCGGGTTCGGCCTGGTCGCCTGGCGGCTGCCCACCCTGCGCTCGCCCGCCAGGATCGACTCTGCCGTCTCCAGAGAGGCCGCTTTCGTCGGCAACAACGTGCTGCTGTTGATAGTCACCGGGATCATCCTGCTCGGCACCCTGTTCCCGCTCGTCGTGCAGGCGATCACCAACCGGCAGGTCACCGTCGGCGGCCCGTACTTCCGTGAGTCGCTCGCGCCGGTGTTCCTGCTGCTGCTGTTCCTGGTGGCCAGCGCGCCGCTGCTGCCGTGGCGGGCGACCAACCGGACCCGCGCGTTGCGCAGGCTGCGGCTGCCCGGTGTGGTCGCCGGTGTCGTGGCGCTCGTGCTGGCCCTGGTCGGTGTGCGCGACGTGGAGGCCATCGCCGGTTTCGCGCTGGCCGCGGCGATCGTCGTCGGCAATGGTGCTGAGATCGTCATCGGCGTCGCGGCGGCCCGGCGCGGGGTGGACCGCGGTTGGTGGACCGCGCTGCGCAACGGTCGGCGGCGCTACGCGGGGCTGGCCGTGCACATCGGGCTGGCCGTCGTGGTCGTCGGCATCACCGCGTCGTCCAACTTCGGTCAGCAGACCGAAGTGACCCTCCAACAAGGACAGTCGGCGCACTTTGCCGGCTACACCCTGCGGTACGTGAGCCTGCGCACCCAGCAGGAGCCGCAGCGGCAGGTACTCACCACCCAGGTGGCGGTCGTCAACAGCGACGGCACCCGACTGGACCCATTGTTCCCGGCACTCAACCTGTATCCGTCGTCGTCCGAGCCGATCGGCACACCGTCCATTCGGCACGGTCTGGTCGACGACCTGTACTCGTCGGTGATCGGGCTGGAGCAGAACGGCAAGTCGGCCACGTTCCGCTTCTTCCTCAACCCGGGTGTCACCTGGCTGTGGGTCGGTGGCGCGATCATGGTGCTGTCCGGGTTCACCGCGGCCCTACCGGCCCGGCGGCGGCGCAAGCGTCCGACCGATCCACCGGACGAGCAGCACACGGCCGATGCCCGTGAACCCGTCGAGACGGGAGCCAACTGATGTCCATCAGGGCCCGACGCGGACTGCTGCTGACCGCTGTGGTCGCGATCGTCGTCGCGGTCGCGGCGCTGCTCGCCTCCGGGCTGCGGCACGACCCGTCGGTGACGGCGTCACCACTGGTCGGCCGCGCGGCGCCCGACTTCACCCTGCCCGGGTTGAGCGGTCCCCCGATCCACCTGGCCGCCCTGCGCGGCCAGGTGGTGGTGGTCAACTTCTGGGCGTCGTGGTGCGCCGAGTGCCACACCGAACAGGCCGCGCTGAACGCGACGTGGGCCAGGTTCCGGGATTCCGGTGTGGTCATGCTCGGCGTGGACTTCGAGGACAACGACGCCGACGCTCGCGACTACATCGCCAGTGAGGGCAGCGACTACCCGGTCGTCGTGGACGGCGACTCCCGGACCGCGTTGGCCTTCGGCGTGCGCGGTGTGCCGGAGACGTACGTGGTGGACCAGAGCGGCCGGATCGTGGACCGGGTGATCGGCGCTGTGGACGCCGGCACGTTGGGTCAGATCCTGAACGTGCTGGTCAAAGGCGGTGCCCAATGATTGTCGCCCGGTTGGGTAGGACCGGATTGGCCGCGCTGGCCGTGGTGGTCGCCGGCCTGATCGCGCTGATCGTGGTCGGGGTGCGTGGCGAGCCGCCACCCGCCACGCTCGCGTTGCAGGCGCACCAGATCGCGGCGACGCTGCGCTGCCCGATCTGTGAGGACCTGTCGGTGGCCGACTCGCCCGCCCCGCTGGCCGGGCAGATGCGGCAGCAGATCACCCAGGAACTCAAGGCGGGCAGGACGGCGGATCAGATCCGGCAGAACTTCGTTGCCTCCTATGGCGAATCGGTGTTGCTGTCCCCGCCGCACCAGGGTCTCGGCCAGATCGCCTACGTACTGCCGATCGCGGTGGTGGTCGTCGGTGCGGGGGTGGCCGTGCTCCTGTTGTGGGGCGGTCGACAGCGGGCTCGTGGCCGGCCCGGCTCCCGGAGAGCCGATCTGACCGTCGCCGACCGGAGTCGGCTGGACGACGCACTGGCCCGGTTACGCGAGGAGGAACCGTGATCATCACCCTGGTGGTCGTCGCGTTGGCAGGCCTCGCCGGTCTCGCGGTGTTGCGCCCGTTCACGGTGGGCCGGTCCGGCGCGCTGCACTTCGACGCGGACCCGGACGAGGACCTGCGCCGCGGACTGCTGCGCCAACTGCGCGACCTGGACAACGACCTGGCCGTCGGCAAGCTGACAGAGGAGGAGCACCGGGCGATGCGTGCGCCGGTGGAGACCGAGGCGGTCGCGGTGCTGCGGCGAATTGATCGGCGGGTCGGCAGCGGAGAACTCACCACGGGCCTGCGCGAGATCCGCCCGGTCACGAAGCCTGCGCCGGTGGCGCCCCGTCGGCGCCGGCTTCGGATCGCGGTCGGGATCACGGGCGGGTTGGTCGTGGCGAGCGGGGCGGTGGCCCTACTCACCGGCGCGGTGAGTCCCCGGCAGAACGGGGCGACCATCACCGGTGGGACAGGTGCACCCGTTGCCGGGTCGACCAGCACCCCGGACACCGGGGCCGCGATTGCCGCCGCACAGGCCAAGGTGCAGCAGAATCCCAAGGACATCTCCGCCCACCTCGCGCTTGCCCAGGCCTACGTGTCGGCGGGCCAGTTCGACCAGGCGGCCATCGAGTACCTTGCCGCGACCGAGGTCCAGCCGAACAACGCGGCGGCCAACACCGGTCTGGCGATGATCGCGTTCCAGGCCGGGAACACCGCGGACGCCAAGAAGATGGTGGACAAGGTGCTGGCGGCGCAACCCAGGTATCCCGAAGCGCTGTACGCCCGTGGCGTGATCGAGCTGATGGGAATGAACCAGACCGGCCCGGCCAAGCAGGATCTGGACGGCTATCTGAAGGTGGCTCCGTTCGGCTCCCACAAGGACGATGTGCAGACCCTGCTCACCCTGATCGCGGAGGCGCCGGGCAAATGACCACATTGGACTGCCTGTCACTGGCCGGTTGCCGTGCCCCGATCGACGTCCTGGAACGGGCCACGTACACCGGCGACGAGTTGGCCGACCGGCTGCCCGCGCTGCGGGCCGCGTGCGGCGTGGACCAGCTGGCTGTGCTGTCCACCTGCCAGCGCACCGAGCTGTACGTGACGTGGTCGGGCGAGCCGGAGCCGGACCGGCTGGTCGCCGCGTTCGCCGCCGACCGGGGACTGTCGGTCGAGGCGGTGTGCGAGGCGGTGACGTGGTGGCGGGACGAGGAGTGCATCCGGCACCTGTTCCGGGTCACCAGCGGCCTCGAATCGTTCGTGCTCGGCGAGACCGAGGTCATCGGGCAGGTCCGGCTGGCCGCACAGATCGCCAGGACAGCCGGGGTGTGCGCCGGTGAGCTGGACGCGTTGCTGCGTGCCGCCGTGAGTGCGGCCCGTCGGGTGCACCGGGAGACGTCGTTCGTGGCGGCGGGACGGTCGGTGGGCACGACAGCGGTGGACGCGGCGGCAGCACGTACTCCCGATGCCGGCCTGGCGGGTCGTCGGCTGCTCATGGTCGGCGCTGGGCAGATCGCCAACGCCGTGGTCGCGCGGGCCATCCAGTTGGGTGCCGTGGTGACCGTGTGCAACCGCACCCTGCGGTCGGCAGAACGCTTCGCAGCGGCGGGGGCGACGGTCGTGGACCTGACCGGGATAGCCGAGTGCCTCGGGCGCTCCGACGTGGTCGTGGTCGGCACCGCCGCGCCGCACCGGCTGGTCGATGTCGACATGCTCGGCAAGGTCAGGACCGCCGACAGCACACCGCTGCTGCTGGTCGACCTGTCGGTGCCGCGCAACGTGGACCCCGGTGTCCGGGAACTGCCCGGGGTCGACCTGGTGGACCTGGCCGATCTGCGTAGCTCAGGCTCGGCGGACGCGGCCACGCTGGCCGAGGACGTCGCCGTGGCCGAGGCGGTGCTCGGTGCCGAGCAGTTCCGGTTCAACCGCTGGTTACGGGCCCGGTCGGCGGCTTCCGTGGTGCGTCAACTGCGCGCCCAGGCCGACGACGTCGGCCGGCAGGAGTACGACAGGGTGGCCACCCGGCTACCGGCCGAAGCCCGTGCGCTGCTGGAACTCGCCGTGCACCGGACCGTGCACCGGTTGATCCACGCGCCCACCCTGGCCCTGCTGGATGCGGCGGCAACCGGCGACCGGGAACTGGTCGAGACGCTGGCGCGTGCACTGAGCCTGCAGCCGGCGGCCCCGCCTTGTCCGTTCGTCACGCACTGATCAGGCGGGCACAGCACAGGCCGCCGTCAATGGGTCCGGAGACGGCCTGCAGTTCGGTCACCTCTGCGCCGGCGAGCAGGCCGGCGACGAGGGCCTTGTTCAGCGCGCAGATCAGCTCGCGGTGTGACTCGGTCAGCTCGGCGAAGATGCAGTTGCCCATGACGAGTTCGCAGCCGACCTGGTGAGGTTCGAAGCCCATCTCGGCCAGGGAGCGCCGCACGGCCTCCTGTCGGGCGCCCATGTCACGGTCCTCGGTGCGCAGCGTGGCGCCGATCCGTTCGCCGACCTCGGTGGCTACCCGCTCCACAGTGGCCCAGCCGTTGCCGTTCAGGTCCGGTTGGGACAGTGCGGTGGCCATGATCGCGGCAGCCAGGGCGTAGCCGGTCTGGGGCACGTTCACCGTGAACTGGCGGGGGGACACGCTGTACAGCTTCGCGGGCCGGCCTGCGCCGGGGCCGACCCGGCCGGAGAGGCGGCGGTAGTCCACAGCGAGCAGGCCCACGTCGGCCAGCCGGTCGAGGTGGAACGCGGCGAGCTTGCGGGAGATGCCCACGGCTTCGGCGGCCTCGTCCCGGCCGACAGGGTTGTGGCGGTCGCGCACGTGCTCGTAAAGCCTGCGGCGCACCGGCTCGGCAAGCAGCGCGACTGCTGCCAGTTCATCCAGCGTGTTCATTCCTGCCACACCCGAGTGGGTGTCCTCCTTGGTCAGGCCAGTCTATGCCGCGTCAGATAGCGGGAGAGTGTGCTTCGGCGGCGTTCGCGTATCGCTTCGCCAGGCGTGCGAAGGCGGCCCTGAGTTCGGCCGGGCCGACCACCTCGACGTCGGCGTCGGACCGACCGATGGTCGCGGCCAGGCCGGGCCAGGACCACGAGCCGAGGACAAGGCGACTGCGGTTCGGACCGAGTTCCTCGACCACTCCATCGTGGAGGTAGGGCGATATCGCGGCGGCTGGCAGATCGAGAATCACCTCGCCGAGGCAGGGCCAGTCGGTCGAGCCGTCGTTCCCCCCGGAACCTTCCCGCGACGAACGCGGCGACGTCTGGTAACGCGCGCGGGGTGAAGCGAGGCCCGGTGGGAGTGCGCGGGGTGATCCGGTCGGCACGGAAGGTGCGCCAGTCCTCGCG
>DASXYT010000104.1:0-20129 GCA_036502345.1 Pseudonocardiaceae bacterium
ACCGGCACCATCCCCACCAGCACCGACTACGCGATGCCCGACCTCCAGCCGACCGCGTTGTCCGCGACGATGTCGCCGGGCGGCATGGGTGACGGTTCCGCGTTCGCACAGGGCCTCGGCGGAGGTGGCATGGACAGCGCGATGGGTGGTGCCGTCGGCGGCGCGCTCGCGGGTGGCCAGGTCTCCGGTGCCCACATGTTCCCCCAGCACCACGACATGTTCGGCGATCAGGCGCCAGGTCATCCCGGTGTGGCGGGTACCGACGTGACCCACATGGGTCAGCCGGGCGACGCCGGTCTCGCAGCGGCGCCGGAGGGCGCGCTGAACCAGGGTGACCCCGGTCAGCAGGGCCAGCAGGGCGGCATGCCGATGAGTGGCATGGGTGGCGGCGGCATGGGTGGTGGCCAGGGCGGCGACCAGCAGCGTGGCGGCAACCAGTGGCGCACCCACGGTCGCCTGTTCGACGATGTCGGGGGCGACGAGACCATCGGCCACTTCAGTGGGACACTCGAAGACGGTCGGTAGACGCGGGGTGGGGAATGTACGAGGACATCGTCGCAGCGGCGAAGCGGACCAGCGAGGCAGCGGTTCAGGAGAGCCAGGAGCGGGTGAACCTGGCCGTCACCAAGACGGAGGAGGCTGACCGCAAGGCCACCGAGGCGAGCAAGTCGTTCGGCGAGCGCTGGTCGAACCGGATCAACGCCATGCGCCGCAGGGCCGCCGATCGGGCGAAGTCCACCGAGATGGCCTTCGGTCACGAGGATGGTCCGCACCCGAACGACAAGGCCGAGGGCGACGAACTCGTGTCGCTCACCGAGCCCACCACCCCAGCCGCCGCCGACGACCAGACCCCCGCGTTCGGCCTGCCGCAGCAAGAGATCCAGCAGCAGCCCGCAGCGGCCACCTACGGCCGGCACGCTTCGGACCCCGAGTCGGCCAGGTTCATGTCCGCGA
Source organism: Pseudonocardiaceae bacterium (assembly GCA_036502345.1). GTDB lineage: Bacteria > Actinomycetota > Actinomycetes > Mycobacteriales > Pseudonocardiaceae > DATEPR01. The sequence continues at coordinate 955 of DASXYT010000104.1, forward strand.
TCGGCCCGGAGGTGGAGGAGGACCACCGCCCCCAGCAACCGCCGCCGCGCCGAACCCCGCCGCCAACCCGCAGGGCCCGCAGCCGAGACGACGATGACGACGACTACTCAGGCCAGAGCAGCTGGCTACAAGGCAGGTAAGCAAGGGCGCGGCCGGCAGCGCACGAGTTCGTCGGAGGTCTACCGCCTTTGACCGGCGGCATGCCTGCGCCAATGGTCGACTCGCCCGCCTGATCAGCCGAACCGCCCACGCGGAGGGTCGACTCGCCGCCGAATCAGGCGTTGGGCCGCGCGAGGGGTCGACACGCCGGTCACCTTGAGCGGCGTGTCGCCAGACCGGCCGCCGGCTGGCTTGCCGCTCTTTGGTCGCCTGCGGTTGTCGACATACCCGCCGATCTGCCGACATGCTCGTGCGAGCGGTCGACTTGCCCGCCCGAGCAGTCGAACCGCCCGCCCGGAGGGGTCGACTCGCCGATCGCGTCCGCGACCGCAGGCCACGCCAAGGGTCGACACGCCGGTCGCCCGAACCCGGTCCGATCAGGACCCCAGTCCGATCAGGACTTCTTCGCCGGCTCCAGGTTCCGCAGCATGTCGATCGGGCAGTGCCGCACGCTCTGGTCCAGCAGCGGCTGAAACCGCTTCTCCCCGGCCAGATGCACCAGGAAGAACGCCGTCAACATCGCCCTCGTCGTCCGCTGTGTCGACCGTTCCGGCTTGCCGTCCAGCAGCAACTGGCTCCAGTGCCGCCCCTCGGTGACCCCGAGGTGGGTCGCCTTCGGCACCGACCGCAGCGTCACCGGCCCCGCCCACGCCTCCGCGATGGCCTCACCGTGCCCGGCCGCCGGCGCGATCAGGTCCCGCCCGCCGATGAGATGCAGCCCCGGCATGTGGCACCGTTCCGCCGCCTCCAACGCGGACGGCCGCACCTCGGCCGCCGACACGGTGGCCACAGCACGCACCCGGTCGTCGTCGGCCGCTGCCAGCACCGCCGAACCGCCGCCGGTGGAGTGCCCGGCCAACCCGAGCTTCTTCGGGTCCACGCTGATGTCGCCGTCGCCCAGCCGAACCCCGACGCACACGTCCAGCGCCGTGTGCAGATCGGCCGCATAGAGCCGGTGCGACGGCAGTGGGCCGCGCTGAGTACCGGGCGAAGCGGCCACGATGCCCCAGGACGCCAGGTGCCTGAGCAGACCGTGGTACCGGTGACTCGGCTGCAACCACCCGTGCCCGAACACCACCGCGGGCAGCCCCAGCCCCGAACGAGGCGTGCTGACCACACCGGGCAGGCCGACCAGCGCCAACTCGCCCCGCAGCACGTCATGGGGACCTGGCCTGCTCAGTTCCGCGAACAGCTGCCGCGCCTCGCTGGACATGGACACTGACGGTAGTCCATCGGGTCGCCACCAGCCGGGCCAGACGCCGCCCGCCAGGGGAAGCGCAGAATTGGTCTGAACCTTCTCGATCGGTCGAGGTACGGCTGAGCTGCGACGACGGTCCACGACGAGCAGCGCCCGATCACTCCAATGGTGTAGCTAGTCTGTGCTTTGTGTGCGGAATTGTGGGTTACGTAGGCCATCGACAGGCCCTGGACGTCGTACTCGGCGGGCTGCGCAGGCTGGAGTACCGAGGGTATGACTCGGCCGGCGTCGCGATCCTGACCGGTGACCGGCTGGCCACCGAGCGCAAGGCGGGCAGGCTGGCCAACCTGGAGACCGAACTGGACCTGGTCGGCCGGGGTTCCTTCGTCGGCACCGCCGGCATGGGGCACACCCGGTGGGCCACCCACGGCGCCCCGGTGGACCGCAACTCGCACCCGCACCGGGACGCGAGCGGCCTGCTGGCTGTCGTGCACAACGGCATCATCGAGAACTTCGCCGCCCTGCGGCGCGAGCTGGAGGCCGACGGCGTCGAGATGGCCAGCGACACCGACACCGAGACCGCCGCTCACCTGATCGCCAGGGCCTACCAGGCCGGTCCCACGGCCGGTGACCTGCCGGCCAGCGTGCGGGCCGTATGCCGACGACTGGACGGCGCGTTCACCCTCGTCGTCACCCATGCCGACGAGCCCGATCAGGTGGTCGCGGCCCGTCGTTCGTCACCGCTCGTGGTCGGCGTTGGTGACGGGGAACACTTCGTCGCGTCCGACGTGTCGGCGTTCATCGAGTACACCCGGCACGCCGTCGAACTGGGCCAGGACCAGGTCGTCGTGATCACCCGCGACGGCTACGACGTGACCGACTTCGACGGCGAGCCCGCCGAGGCCAACCCGTTCAAGGTCGACTGGGACCTGTCCGCCGCCGAGAAGGGCGGCCACGACTACTTCATGCTCAAGGAGATCGACGAGCAGCCCGACGCGATCGCCGACACACTGCGCGGTCACTTCGTGTCCGGCCGGATCGTGCTGGACGAGCAGCGACTGTCCGATCAGGACCTGCGTGACGTGGACAAGGTGTTCGTCGTCGCGTGCGGTTCGGCGTACCACTCGGGGCTGGTCGCCAAGTACGCCATCGAGCACTGGACCCGGCTGCCCGTCGAGGTCGAACTGGCCAGCGAGTTCCGCTACCGCGACCCGGTGCTGGACCGCGACACGCTCGTCGTCGCCGTGTCCCAGTCCGGCGAGACGGCGGACACCCTGGAGGCCGTCCGGCACGCCCGCGAGCAGAAGGCCAGGGTCCTGGCGGTCTGCAACACGAACGGCGCGCAGATCCCCCGTGAGTCCGACGCCGTGCTCTACACCCACGCCGGCCCCGAGATCGGCGTCGCGTCCACCAAGGCGTTCCTGGCCCAGATCGTGGCCAACTACCTGGTCGGCCTCGCACTCGCGCAGGCCAGGGGCACGAAGTACCCGGACGAGGTGGCCCGCGAGTTCGCCGAACTGGAGGCCATGCCGGAGGCCGTGAGCAGGGTGCTGGGCACGATCGACCAGGTCCGCGAGATCGGCCGTTCGCTCGCCGACTCCAAGGCGGTGCTGTTCCTCGGTCGGCACGTCGGCTACCCGGTCGCCCTGGAGGGCGCGCTCAAGCTCAAGGAACTGGCGTACATGCACGCCGAGGGCTTCGCGGCGGGCGAGCTCAAGCACGGCCCGATCGCGCTGATCGAGGACGGTCTGCCGGTCGTCGTGGTGATGCCGTCGCCCAAGGGCCGCGCCGTGCTGCACGCGAAGCTGCTGTCCAACATCAGCGAGATCCAGGCCAGGGGTGCCCGTACGATCGTGATCGCCGAGGAGGGTGACGAAACGGTCCGGCCGTTCGCCGATCACCTGATCGAGGTGCCCGCGGTGCCCACGCTGCTCCAGCCGCTCGTCTCCACCGTGCCGTTGCAGGTGTTCGCCGCCGAGATCGCCAGGTCCCGTGGTTACGACGTGGACAAGCCCCGGAACCTGGCGAAGTCCGTCACGGTCGAGTAGCTGGGAGAGCCACGGGATGCACGGCATCTGGACGACGGACCACATCCGGATGGCGGAGGATCGGCTGCTGGCCCGCACGCCGGACGGTGCCCTGATGCGCAAGGCGGCGTTCGGTGTCGCAGTCGAGGCAGCCAGGCTGCTGGCCGAGCGCACCGGCAGGGTGTCGGGCGCCAGGGTCGTGCTGCTGGTCGGCGCCGGCAACAACGGCGGCGACGCACTGTGGGCAGGCGCGTTCCTGCGGCGCAGGAACGTCGCGGTGACGGCCGTGCTGCTCGATCCGGCCCGTGCGCACGCCGAGGGTCTTGCCGCGTTCCGCAAGGCAGGCGGCCGGGTCGCCAAGGATGCGGTAGCTGCCGTCCGGGCCGCCGACCTGGTGGTGGACGGCATCGTCGGCCTGTCGGCACACGGCCCGCTCCGGCCCGCCGCCGCTGAGCTGATGGCCGAGGTCACCGCCCCGGTGCTGGCCGTCGACCTGCCCAGTGGGGTCGAGCCGGACACCGGCGCCGTCGCCGGTCCTGCGGTCGGCGCCACGGTCACCGTCACGTTCGGCGCCCGCAAGCCGGGTCACGTGCTGTCCTCCGGCGCTGTGCACACCGGGCGACTGGTGTTGGTCGACATCGGCCTGCTGCCCGAACTCGGTGAGCCAGATCTCATCGCGCTGACCGCCGGGGACGTCGGTGGCATGTGGCCGGTGCCCGGCCCGAGCGACGACAAGTACTCCCAGGGCGTGACGGGTGTCGCGGCAGGCTCGGCGAACTATCCCGGCGCCGCCGTGCTGTCCGCGGGTGCCGCCGTGCTGGCCACGTCCGGCATGGTCCGGTTCGCCGGCAGCGCGGCCGATGCGGTCCGCGCCCACTGGCCCGAGGTGGTGACCACCGGATCGGTGAACGACGCCGGCCGGGTGCAGGCCTGGGTGGTCGGCCCCGGCCTGGGCACCGGTCCGGCAGCCAGGGACGTGCTGCACACCGTGCTGGCCGCCGACGTGCCGGTGTGCGCCGATGCGGACGCGATCACGCTGCTGGCCGAGCACCCCGAACTGTGGGACGCCCGCGAGCCCGGCACCCCGATGGTGCTGACACCGCACGCCGGCGAGTTCGCCAGGTTGGCGGGCGAGGTCGGCCAGGACCTGGTCGCGGCGGCTCGTAGGGCGGCCCGGCAGACCAACGCCGTGGTGCTGTTGAAGGGCCACACCACCGTGGTCGCGGCGCCGGACGGCCGCGCGCTGGTGAATCCGGCGTTGTCCTCGTGGCCGGCCACCGCGGGCTCTGGTGACGTGCTGTCCGGCCTGGTCGGAGCCCTGCTCGCGGCCGGTTTCGACCCGTGGCTGGCGGCCGGCTGTGCCGCGTTCCTGCACGGCCTGGCCGCCGACATCGCCGCCGACGGTGCCCCCGCTCCCGCGTCCCGGCTGCAGGCGGCCATTCCGGAGGCGATCAGGGCGGTCCGGTCCGCCCGATGACTTTCCCGATGACGGCCGTGTGTCAGCATCGGCGGGTGCACACACCTGTTCGGGCCGAAGCTGTGATCGACCTGGATGCGATCCGGCACAACGTGCGCCTGCTGGCCGACCTGGCCGCCGCGTCGGGTGCGGCGACGATGGTCGCGGTCAAGGCGGACGGCTACGGCCACGGCGCCGTCCAGGTGGCTCGGGCCGCTGTCGACGGTGGTGCCACGTGGCTGGGCGCGTGCTCACAGGCAGAAGCACTGACGTTGCGGGCCGCCGGGCTCACCGTCCCGGTGCTGGCCTGGCTGGACCTGCCGACCGAGGACCGCGCTCCTGGGGTGGCGACCGGTGTCGACTTCGGAGTGTCGTCGGTGGACGAGTTGGCCGCGCTGGTCGACGCGGCGGACAGGGCCGGCAGAACCGCGAGAGCGCACCTGAAGATCGACACGGGCATGACGCGAAACGGTTGTGCGCCAAGCGAATGGGCCGCCTTGTTGGCGGCGTCCCGGCGGAGTGCCGTCGAGGTCGTCGCCGTCTGGTCACACCTGGCGTGCGCCGACGAGCCGGGCCATCCGTCCGTGGACGAGCAGGCTGCCAGGTTCGACGTGGCCTACCGGCAGGCAGTGGACGCGGGGTTCGCGCCGCTGCGGCACCTGGCCAACTCGGCGGCCACGTTGACCCGCCCGGACCTGCATTTCGACCTGGTTCGCCCCGGGATCGCCTGCTACGGCCTGAATCCGGTGGCTGTGGCGGCGGATTTGCGGCCTGCGATGACGTTCCACTCGTCCGTGGTGGCCGCGAAGCGGATCGCCGCTGGTGAGGCGGTCGGCTACGGCAGGACGTGGACCGCGCCCGAGGACACCACCGTGGCGCTGGTGCCGGTCGGCTACGCGGACGGTGTGCCGCGTTCGCTGTCCGGCCGGTTCGACGTGTGGCTGGCCGGTCGGCGGCGGCCGGTGGTCGGCAGGGTGAGCATGGACCAGCTGGTGGTCGACTGCGGTGGCGACGACGTGCCAGCGGGTGAGGACGTCGTGCTGTTCGGGGCCGGTGCGCACGGTGAGCCGACCGCGCGGGAGTGGGCCGATATCAGCGGCACCATCGACTACGAGATCGTCACCGGCATGTACCGGCCGAGGGTGGTCCGCAGCTACGTCGGGGGCGTGGACTGATGCCGTGGCCCATGCGGATCATCGGCGTGGCGGGCGGTGTCGTCGGCACGGTCGCCGCTGGCCTGACCGTGGCCGGCGTGGTGCAGTCGCGCCGGCAGCGAGCCGCGATCCAGGGCCAGCAGGCGCCGGTCGCGGTGGACGAGGTGGGACCGGACGGTGTGCTGTTCAGTGCGGCCGCGCCGGCTGTCAGCAGCACGGTCGCGGCGGATGACGGCGTGCCGCTGTCCGTCGAGCAGGTCGGCCCGGTGGACGGCGGCAGGGCTGAGCTGACGGTCCTGCTGGTGCACGGTTTCGCGCTGGACCGGCGATCCTGGTACTACCAGCGGCGCGATCTCGCAGCGTCGGCGCGGCCGAAGGTGCGGCAGGTGCTCTACGACCAGCGTGGCCACGGCAGGTCCGGCGTGCCCAGCGAGCGGTCCTGCACGATCGACCAGCTCGGCAGGGACCTCGACGTGATCATCAGGTCCGTGGCGCCGGACGGCCCGCTGGTGCTCGTCGGGCACTCCATGGGCGGCATGACGATCATGGCGCTGGCCGAGCAGCGGCCGGAACTGTTCGCCGACCGGGTGCGCGGTGTGGCGCTGATCGGCACGTCCGCCGGCGAGGTCGGGCGGCGTGGGCTGCCATTGCCGTTGCTGTCCAAGTTCAACCCGATCACCAGGACCGTCGGCGGGTTCGCCAGCTGGCAGCCGGAACTCGTGGAGTGGATCAGGTCCGTCGGCGGCGGCCTGACCAGGCAGGGCGTGCGGCGGCTCGCGTTCGGCGACCGGTCGGTGTCGGACGGGCTGGTCGACTTCATGGTGCGGATGCTGGATGTCACGTCGGTGCCGGTGTTGACCCATTTCCTGCCGTCGCTTGGCACGCACGACAGGTACGCGGCGCTGGCCGGGTTGCGGCACTGCGAGGTGCTGGTGTTGTCCGGTGACGAGGACCGGTTGACGCCGTTCTCGCACGCGGAGCGGATCGCTGCCGAACTGCCGAGTGCGACGCTGGTGCGGGCGGCCGGGGCAGGGCACATGGTCATGTTGGAACAACCGGAACTGGTCACAGGTGAGCTGGTCGCGCTGCTGCGGGACTGTTCCGGTGGGATGCGGACGGCGCAGCGGACGCTGCGTAGGCGTTGGAGGAACAGGTGACTCTGCTGCCGACCGTGGAGGACACGGTGGCGTTCGGCGAGCGGTTGGGCCGGACGTTGCGGGCCGGTGATCTCGTGCTGCTGGCGGGACCGCTCGGTGCGGGCAAAACCGTGCTGGTCAAGGGCATCGCGGCCGGCATGGGAGTGCTCGGCCAGGTCAGCTCGCCGACGTTCGTGATCGCGCGCGTGCACCGGCCGGGGCCGGGCGGTGATGTGCCGCTGGTGCACGTGGACGCGTACCGGCTGGGCGACGATCTGGACCAGCTGGACGGGCTGGACCTGGACACCGATCTGATGGACGCGGTCGTCGTCGTGGAATGGGGCGAGGGAGTGGCCGAGGCGCTGTCGGCCGACCATTTGCTGATCAGGTTGGACCGGCGGGACGACGATGTGCGAGAGGTCGTCGTCGAGCCGCACGGGTCGTGGGCGGAGCGGGAAATTTGGCTGCTGGCCTGATCTTCCGGGCCTAGGCTGGCGTGGTGCAGGCGGTGATCTTCGACTGGGGCGGCACGCTGACGCCGATGCGGGACGTCGGCAGGGACCACGGCTGGCGGTCCTACGCCGGAGCGTTGTACCCGGACGACCTGGTCCGGGCGGCCGAGGTCGTGGCCGCGCTGGTGGCGGCTGAGGACTCGCACTGGGACCGGGTGCGTGACGAGGGCAGGGCATTCACGGTGGCGCAGGTGCTGGCCATGGCCGGCGTGGCCGAGCACGAGGCTGCGTTGCTGGCGTACCGGGCGAGCATGGAACCGGTGACGCTGACCGATCCGGCGGTGGTGCCGCTGGTCACGGCGTTGCGCGAGCGGGGTCTGCGGACCGGGGTGCTGTCGTCGACGATGTGGCCGGGCGCCTGGCACGACGAGATCCTGCGGCGCGATGGTGCGCTGGACTGTTTCGACGCGTGCGTGTGGACGAGCGACCTGCCGTGGACGAAACCGAACCCGGCGGCTTTTCGCGCGGCCATGGAGGCGGTCGGCGCGGACGATCCCAGTCGGTGCGTGTACGTCGGCGACCGGATGTACGACGACATCAGCGGAGCCAAGGCAATAGGCATGCGAGCGGTGTTCGTGCCCCACACCAAGATCCCACCGGAACAGTACGTGCCGGTGGACGTGACGCCAGACGCGGTGATCAATGAGCTGTCCGAATTGCTCCCCATAGTCGACACCTGGCTGAAGTAACTCCGCCGGGCGTGTCGACTGCTCACACGGGCGAGCCGACCGCGCAGGTAGGCGAGCCGGCCGCCGAGGAGTGCGAGTCGGCCGCGCGGGAGCGCGAGTCGGCCGCGCAGGTGGGCGAGCCGACCGCCCAGGGCTGCGGCTCGCGATCCCAAACCGTCGGCCGTGTCGACCATCTACGCAGCTGTGTCGACTGCCCAGGCGGGCGAGTCGACCGCTCGCAGGCTTCAGTAGCGGCCCCGATCGGCGTGTCGACTCCTCGGCTGGGCGTGTCGACTGCTCCCGGCGATTCTGGATCGCTGCCCGTGCTGTCCGGTGAGTCGACCGTCCAGGCCGGCGTGTCGTCTGCTCCGCCGGGCGAGTCGACGTTCCGTGGGCGAATCGACCGCCTGTGCCGGCGTGTCGTCTGCTCCGGCGGGCGAGTCGACCGTTCCCGCCGATGTGTTGCGGCGCCTCCCGATCCCCGCGTGTCGACCGCCCCCGCCCGGCGTGTCGACCGTTCGGCCGCGCGTGTCGACCCAGCTCGCCCGCGTGTCGACCGCTTACGCCGGCGTGCCGGCTCCGTCCGTCGCAGTCAGCTGACGCTTCAACACCTTGCCCAATTCGTTGCGCGGCAACGCGTCCACGAACCGGACCACCCTCGGTCGCTTGTGCGGCGCCAGTTGCTTCGCCACCAGGTCCGCCAGTTCCGCCGGCTCCGGCACCGGCGACCCCGGAACCACCACGACCCACGCCACGATCCGCTCGCCCAGGTCCGCGTCCGGCTCCCCGGTCACCGCGACCTCGACCACCGCGGGGTGCTCGGCCAGCACGTTCTCGATCTCCCCGGCGCCGATCTTGTAACCGCCGCTCTTGATCAGATCGGTCGCGCGCCTGCCGACGATCCGCAGGTACCCGTCCTCGGTCCGCGTCCCCACATCCCCGGTCCGGAACCACCCGTCGCGGAACGCCTCCTCGGTCGCCTCCGGCCGGTTCAGATAACCGAGGAACACGTTCGGCCCGCGCACCTCGATCTCGCCGACGACGTCCTCACCCCAGCCGTCCAACACCGCTCCGGCCTCGTCCACCAGCCGCACGTCCACACCGTCGACGGCCTGCCCGACCGTGCCGGCAGGCCGTGAGCCGTCCGCGCGCACCGCCGTGTTCATCAACGTCTCGGTCAGCCCGTAACGCTCGACCACCCGCTGCCCGGTCGCCGCCTCGATCCGCTGGTGCACCCCGACCGGCAGTCCCGCCGATCCGGACACCAGCAGCTTCGCCCGCCCGATCGACGAAGCCAACTCGGGCGACTCGGCCACCTCCTCGGCCAACCGGTGGTACATCGTCGGCACGCCGAACAGGATCGCCCCATCGGATACCTCGGCAGCCACGACATCCACTGCGAACCGCCCGATGTGCCGCACGACACCACCTCGCCGCAGGGGCCCGAGCACGCCGACGATCAGCCCGTGCACGTGGAACAACGGCAACGCGTGCACCACGGTGTCCTGCTCGGTCCAGCCCCACGCCGCTGCCAGCCCGTCCAGGTTGCTGCTGATCGCCCGCCGCGCGTGCACGACGCCCTTCGGCGGGCCCGTCGTGCCGGACGTGTACACGATGAACGCGGGCTGTTCCTCGTCCATCGGCTCGGCCGACAGCACCGCCCCGGTCGGCGCGACCGACACGTCGACCCGGGGCAACTCGATGCCAGCGGGCAACTCGTCGCCGGGAGCGGTCAACACGAGATCGGGCTCGCTGTCCGTGAGGATGTGAGACAACTCACGTTCGCCGACCTTCGGGTTCAGCGGCACCACCGCGACCCCGGTGAACAGGGCGGCGAGCACACCGACCACGGTCTCCACACTCGGCGTCGCCCACACCGCCACCCGGTTCGCCCTGGCCAACTCGGGTAACACGCCGGCGACGGCGTCAGCCAGCTGCGCGTAGGTCAGCTGCCGCGCACCGAAATGCAGGGCCAGCCCATGGTCATCGCTCACGTCATCGGCGGACAGCCGAGGAAACAGCATGCTGGCGACGATAGTGGCCAGAACGTGCGCCGGGGGGCCGTCACACGACAGTGTGCCGACCCCCCGTTCATCGAGGGCACACCGAGATACAAGATCGCGGTGTTGGGCCGGACTGGTCAGATCCGACCTACTGAGAAGACGTGACGAACCCCACCGGGGTTGCCCCGACTCACAGATATCGCTCGAACGCCTGCCACACCGCGCTCTTGGACCGCGCCCCGACCACCGACGCGACCGCCTGCCCGTCGCGGAACAGGATCATCGTCGGCGCCCCCAGGATGCGGAGGTCCCGCACCGTGACCGGGTTGACGTCGATGTCCAGCTTCACCACCCGCAACTGGTCCGCGTGCTCGGCGGCCAACTCGGCCAGCACCGGTGCCAGCATCCGGCACGGCCCGCACCACGTTGCCCAGAACTCGACCAGCACCGGTTGTGCGCTGGCCAGTACTTCTTGGGCGAAGCTGGCGTCGGTGACCGCCGCTAGCTCCTGCCGTGTCGTGATCGACATGTCGACTCCTTCGCTGCTGCCTGATGCCGATCGAGCTGGTCCCGCAGGTGGTCACGGACCGACGAGAGTCGGTCGATGCACTCCTCCACCTCGGCGAGCTTCCGCCGGTACACCGCGATCGACGCCGGGCACACGTCCCCCGACTCGTGCCCGGCCCGCAGGCACTCCACGAACGGCCGGGTCTCCTCAAGTCCGAAGCCGATCGCCAGCAACTCGCGGATCTGATGCACCAGCCGCAGGTCCGATTCGTCGTAGTCGCGGTAGCCGTTCGCGGTCCGCCGGGTGGCCAGCAGGCCCTGCTGCTCGTAGTACCGCAGCGACCGACTGCTGGTCCCGGTCCGCTCCGCCAGTTCCCCGATCCGCATCCCGTCCTCCTCGTGCTCAACCGACGGTAGGCCTTGACATCGGCGTCAGGTCCAGCCCTCGTACCCTGGATGCCGTGATCGTGCTCGCCCTGGACACCGCGACACCCGCGGTGACCGCGGGTGTCGTCCGGCTCGTCGACGCCGCCCCGCCCGAACTACTCGCCATCCGTGTCACCGTGGACGCCCGCGCGCACGGCGAACTGCTGACCCCGCACCTGCGGGCCGCCCTGGCCGAGGCAGGCGTCGGCGTCGGGGACGTGGACGCCGTCGTGTGCGGCACCGGCCCCGGCCCGTTCACCGGGCTACGCGTTGGCATGGTGACCGCTGCCGCGCTCGGCCACGCCCTCGGCCGGCCGGTCCACGGTGTCTGCACGCTGGACGCGATCGCCGCCGAGGCGCCGGGAGGTGAGCCCCTGCTGGTGGTCACCGACGCCCGTCGCCGCGAGGTCTACTGGGCCGCGTACGACGAGACCGGTCGCCGCGAAGGCCCCGACGTGGTCACCCCCGCCGCGTTGGCCGAGCGCGTTGCCGACCTCGGCGTGACCAGGATGGCCGGTGCCGGTCGGTACGCCGCCGACCTCGGGCTGCCGGTCGTCGCCCCGGAGTACCCGTCGCCGGTCGGCCTTGTCTCGGTCGTCGCCGATCAGGTGCTCGCGACGGCGACGCCCGACGAGTTCCGGCCGCTGTACCTGCGTCGCCCGGACGCCGTGGCGCCCGGGCCGAGGAAGAAGGTCGGTGCATGACGACTGTCGCGGTGCGCATCGAGCGGCTGCGCGAGACCGACCTGCGCCGGTGCGCCGAACTGGAACGCATGCTGTTTCCCGAGGACGACCCGTGGAGCCTGGGCATCTTCCGCTCCGAGTTGCGTGCCGGGCACCGCTACTTCGGCGCCTACCTGGCCGACGGCCTGCTGATCGGCTACGCGGGCCTGTCCGTGGTGGGCAGCCCGCCGGACGCGGAGACCAGCGTGCACACCATCGGCGTCGACCCGCGGTGGCAGGGCCAGGGCGTCGGCACGTCGCTGCTGCGCACCATGCTGGACATCGCCGACGAGTTGTCCGCGCCCGTGTTCCTCGAGGTCCGGGCCGACAACGACATGGCGATCAAGCTCTACGAGGCGCATGGCTTCCTGCGGCTCGGCCTGCGCAAGGGGTACTACCAGCCATCCAACGCCGACGCCTACACCATGGGCCGACCTGCGAACGCGATCGAGGAGTCCGAGTGACCGGGTCCGTGTTGGGCGACACGCTCGTCCTCGGCATCGAGACGTCCTGCGACGAGACGGGTGTCGGCATCGTCCGGCGCCGCTCTGACGGCACGGTCGAACTGCTCGCCGACGAGATCGCGTCCAGTGTGGACGAACATGCCCGGTTCGGCGGCGTGGTGCCCGAAGTGGCCAGCAGGGCGCACCTGGAGGCCATGGTGCCCACAGTGGCCAGGGCGCTGGACATCGCTGGTGTCAAACCGTCCGATGTGGACGCCATCGCGGTGACGGCGGGCCCTGGCCTGGCCGGTGCGCTGCTGGTCGGTCTGGCCGCGGCCAAGGCGTACTCACTCGCCTGGGACAAGCCGTTGTACGGCGTGAACCACCTCGGTGCGCACGTCGCCGTGGACACCGTCGAGCACGGTCCACTGGACCGGCCGAGCCTGGCGCTGCTGGTGTCCGGTGGGCATTCCAGCCTGCTGGAGGTCAGTTCACTGGCCGGCCCGCTGCGCATCCTCGGTGCCACCATCGACGACGCCGCAGGCGAGGCCTTCGACAAGGTCGCGCGGCTGCTCGGCCTGCCGTTCCCCGGTGGCCCCTACGTCGACCGGGCGGCCCGCGAGGGTGATCCGGCCGCCATCGCGTTCCCGCGCGGCCTGACCGGGCCGCGGGACGCCATCTACGACTTTTCCTTCTCCGGCTTGAAAACCGCGGTCGCCCGCTGGGTGGAGGCACGGCAGCGGGAGGGCATGGACGTGCCGGTCAACGACGTGGCCGCGTCGTTCCAGGAGGCCGTCGTCGACGTGCTGACCGCCAAGGCGGTCCGCGCCGCCACCGACTCCGGTATCGACCAACTGCTGATCGGCGGCGGTGTCGCGGCCAACTCGCGGCTGAGGGCGCTGGCCCGGACCCGGTGCGACGCAGCGGGCATCACGCTCCGGGTGCCCCGGCCGAAGCTGTGCACCGACAACGGCGCCATGGTGGCCGCCCTGGGTGTTCATCTCGTGGCGGCTGGGGTAACCCCGTCCGAGTTGGACATCTCGGCGGACCCAGCGCTGCCGCTGTAAGGAGGACACCATGCCCGACCGGCCACGCATGACCTTCTCAGCCGCCGTGCTGGATGCGCCGGACGCCAACGCGCTGGCCGACTTCTACCAGCGGCTGCTCGGCTGGCCGTACGGCACGAACGAGCCGGGCTGGGTCACGTTGCGGCCGCCGGACGGCAGCGCGGGCCTGTCGTTCGCCGGCGAGCCGGACACGTACGTCCGGCCGACCTGGCCGAGTGATCCGGCCAAGCAGCAGATGATGGTCCACCTCGACATCGAGGTCGACGACCTCGACGCCGGGGTGGAGTACGCCATGTCACTGGGTGCCGAGCTGGCCGAGTTCCAGCCGCAGAGCCTGGTCCGGGTGTTCCTCGACCCGGCGGGCCACCCGTTCTGCCTCTGGGTCTCGGAGGAGTAGCGGGTCAGGCGATCCGGTAGTCGGTGTCCGGCACGTCGGTGATGAACATGTGGCCGGGCTGGTGGGTGATGGCGAACGGCGGCCGGGACGCCATCACCGCGGCCTGCGGGGTCACGCCACACGCCCAGAACACCGGCACGTCACCGGTCTCGGCCCGAACCGGATCGCCGAACTGCGGCCGGTTGACGTCCTCGATGCCCAGCGCCGCCGGGTTGCCGACGTGCACCGGGGCACCGTGCACGGCCGGCATCCGGCCGGTCAGCCGGATCGCGGTGTCCACGAGTCCACCCGGGATCGGCCGCATCGACACCACCATCGGGCCGTGCAGCCTGCCGGCCGGTCGACACGGCCGGTTGGTCACGTACATCGGCACGTTCGTGCCCTGCTCAACGTGCCGCAGCGGCAACCACGCGGAGCCGAGGGCGGTCTCGAAGGTGAAACTGCACCCGAGCAGGAACGTGACCAATTCGCCGGACCACAGGTCTGTCACGTCGGTGGGCTCGGCGACCAGTTCACCGTCCCGCCAGACCCGGTAGCCGGGTAGGTCGGTGCGCAGGTCGGCACCGGGCGCCAGCACGGTCTCGGTGGCGCCGGGATCGGTGACGTCCAGCACCGGGCACGGCTTCGGGTTGCGTTCGCAGAACAGCAGCACGTCGTAGGCCCAGTCCACGGGTACGGCGATCAGGTTGGCCTGGGCGTAGCCGAGTGACCAGCCCGCGGTGGTCCGCCGCGTGCCGTCGCGGAACGCCTGTCTGGCCTGCGCCGGGCTCAGGGTCGCGGGGTCCGGAACGGAGATCATGGTTGTCATGGTGCGCTCCCTGGTGGCGAAAGGTCAGGTCAACTCGCTGCCGGCGGTCTCCGGCAGGCCGAGCAGGGCGATCACGGCGATGGCGTAGCCGAGCGCACCGAACCCCATCGCGGCGCCGATTCCCCAGCTACCGGCCAGAAAGCCGACGGCGGTGGGGAAGAACGCGCCGACAGCGCGGCCGAAGTTGTAGGTGAAGCCCTGACCAGTGCCGCGCAGCGCGGTCGGGTACAGCTCGGCGAGGAACGCGCCGAACCCGCTGAAGATCGCGGACGACGAGAAGCCGAGCGGGAACCCCAGCAGCAGCACGGCCGTACCGGTGCCGTTCGGGATGTGGGTGTAGGCGAGCATCAGGCCGGCGGACAGCACGGCGAACAGGGCGAACGTGCGCTTGCGGCCGAGCAGGTCGGTCAGGTAGCCGCCGGTCACGTAGCCGGCGAACGCGCCGGAGATGACGAACGCCAGGTAGCCACCCGTGCCGACGGCGGTCAGGTGCCGTGCCGTCTTCAGGTAGGTGGGCAGCCAGGTGGCGAGCGTGTAGTAGCCGCCCTGCACTCCGGTGGCCAGCAGCGCCGCGAAGAACGTCCGCTTGCCGAGGCCACCGCGGAGGATGGCGACGAACGAGCCACGATGCCGGGCCGGTGTGTCGGTGGAGGTGGTCGGCGCGTCGGTGACACTGCGCCGCAGGAACAGCACCAGCAGGCCGGGCAGTGCGCCGGTGATGAACAGGATCCGCCACGCGACCGACGGGCTGGCCAGCGAGAACACCAGCGTGTACATGACGACTGCGAGCCCCCAGCCGATCGCCCACGAGCTCTGGATGAAGCCGACCGTGCGGCCGCGGAAGCGGGACAGTGCGTACTCGGCCACCAGGACGGCGCCGATCGCCCACTCGCCGCCGAAGCCCAGCCCCTGCAGACCGCGCAGCACCAGCAGGATCGGGTAGGTCGGTGCGAGGCCGCACAGCACGGTGAACACGGCGTAGGTGCCCACGGTGATCATCAGCGTGCGCACCCTGCCGATCCGGTCGGCCAGCATGCCGGCCAGCACGCCGCCGACCGCCGACACCACGAGCGTCACGGTGCTGAGCAGCCCGGCGGCGCCGGACGACAGGTGGAAGTAGGCGGCGATGGCCGCCAGGCCGAGTGGCAGGACCTGGAAGTCGTACGCGTCGAGACCGTAGCCGCCGAACGCCCCCGCGAACGCCCGGCGACCGGACGGCCCGAGGGTGCGGAACCAGGCGCCGCGTGCGCGGTCGTCGGCGTCAGCGTGCTGGTTGATCGAGGTTGTGCTCATGGACACCTCGCTGGGAGAGGCGGGTGGTGGCCCGCGTCGTGTGATGTCCGCCACGGTAGAGGATTGTTCAACAATCCTGCAATACTCAACTTGGTTAATTCTCATGTCTAGTGGTTCACTGATGATGTGCCCACCGAAACGGTCCAAACGGCCGAGGAACACTCACCCATCGACCGGCCGAGCATCGCCGAGCGAGTGGCCGACGTGCTGCGCAGCCGGATCACAGAGGGCCACTACCAGCCCGGATCGCGGCTGTCCGAGGAAGCCATCGGCGGCGAGCTGAAGATCTCCCGCAACACGCTGCGGGAGGCCTTCCGGCTGCTCACCCACGAGCGGTTGCTCCTGCACGAGCCGTATCGCGGGGTCTCGGTGCGGGTGCTGAGCGTGCACGACGTGGTGGACCTGTACCGGGTACGCAAGGTCATCGAGTGCGGCGCGGTGGCCGGTGGGCTGGTGGCCAGCTACACGGCAGGCCTCGACCGGGTGGCCGCCGCCGTCGCCGAGGGCGAGGCGGCCGAGACCGCTGGCGACTGGCTGGGCCTGGGCACCGCGAACATCCGCTTCCACCAGGCCCTCGTGGCGCTGGCCGACAGCCCGAGGCTGGACGACCTGATGCGCGGCATCCTGGCCGAACTGCGGCTGGTGTTCCACGTGATGGACGACCCGCGCCGGTTCCACGAGCCGTACCTGGCCCGCAACCAGGAGATCACCGCGCTGATGGTGGCCGGCGACCGAAGCGGCGCCACCGCCATGCTCGCCGACTACCTCGACGACGCGGAGAGCCAGCTGGTGCGCGCCTACTCGCTGATCGAGTCCGGTGCGGACAGTCCCGGCTGAGCCTCGGCGACCGTCTCAATGGGGCGGCAGCTGCTTCACCATGTTGATCGCGGTCGCCTCGTAGCCGACCGACTCGTACAGCTTGCGGGCCACCTTGTTCGGGCCGAAGACGTTCAGACCGAGCTCGACCGCGCCGTGTTGGCGAGCGTCCTGTTCGGCCAGCAGCATGGCCGCCCGTCCGTAGCCGCGGCCGCGCACGGCCTCGTCGACCTCGATGTAGTAGATCCAGTCGGCCCCCGGCTTGCCGTCCGGTGACGGCCCGAGCCACAGCTGCCCGACCACCTCGGCGCCGTCCACCACGTGGTGCAGCCGGTGCCCGTCAGCCGCTCCGCCTGCCGGAAAGTACCGCTCCCACTGCTGGTCCGCCTGCTCCTGTGCATGGGCGGGAGTCTCACCGGCAGCGACCCGATCGGCGACGTACTTGCCCTGCTGGTGCTGAGCGAACGCCGAGATCTCCGAAGCGGTCATCGGCCGCAGGCGCACAGTCACCAATTCAGGGTACTGACCACCGTGGTGTAGGTAATCGCCCTGGTCAGGGCAGATGCGTCCACCGAGCTGGTCGGCCCACGCCTGACAGTCGGTGTGTACGAGATGGACACTGAGCGCGCGAACCTGTGCGTAGTGGTCGACCAGGATCGAAGCCTCCCTGGTCGCGTCTCGACGAGCCGACCCGTGCATGGATGGTCAACCGAATCAGGCATACTCGGGGTCAACGGCCAGGTCAGCGGCACTGTGAGTGGCACTGAACAGGTGCGGAACGCCGAGGTCGGATCGGGCGGATCGGGCCCGCACACCCAGGTCGGGGACCCCTGCTTGAAGCTTTAGCACTCGCGTGGGTAGAGTGCTAGTCGCACGGCACCAGGACACCCCGGCTCCCGCGACGGCGGGGTGGCAGGCGTCGAACAATCGCAACATCACGTACCTGCCAACGCTTTCGACGACCCGTGGAGGTCATTCCGGTGAGCGTGAACATCAAGCCGCTCGAGGACAAGATCGTTGTCCAGGCGAGTGAGGCCGAGGCGACGACGGCTTCTGGCCTCGTCATCCCGGACACCGCCAAGGAGAAGCCCCAGGAGGGCAAGGTTCTGGCGGTCGGTCCTGGTCGTATTGACGACAAGGGCAACCGTGTTCCGGTGGACGTCGCCGTCGGCGACGTCGTCATCTACTCGAAGTACGGCGGCACCGAGGTCAAGTACAACGGTGAGGAGTACTTGATCCTGTCCGCCCGCGACGTGCTGGCCGTCATCAACTGACGACCGGTCACCGACCGACGCCAAGCGCCCCGGCGCCCCATACCGGGGGCCGGGGCGTTTCGCATCAGAAAGGCAAGCGATGCCCAAGCAGATCAGTTTCGACGAGAACGCTCGTCGGGCATTGGAGCGCGGCGTCAACAAACTGGCCAACACGGTCAAGGTGACGTTGGGTCCGCGCGGCCGGCACGTCGTGCTCGACAAGAAGTTCGGTGGCCCCACCGTCACCAACGACGGCGTGACCATCGCCCGCGAGATCGACCTGGAGGACCCGTTCGAGAACCTGGGTGCCCAGCTCGCGAAGAACGTCGCCACGAAGACCAATGACGTGGCGGGCGACGGCACCACCACGGCGACCGTGCTGGCTCAGGCGATGGTTCGCCTCGGCCTGCTCAACGTCGCCGCCGGTGCCAACCCGACGGCGCTCGGCCGGGGCATGGACGCGGCCGGCGAGGCCGTCGTCAAGGCCCTCAAGGAGCACGCGACGCCGGTCAAGGGCCGCGACAACATCGCGCAGGTCGGCACCGTCGCATCCCGGGACGCGTCGATCGGCGCGCTGCTCGGCGAGGCCATCGAGCGGGTCGGCGAGGACGGTGTGATCACCGTCGAGGAGTCCTCGACGATGGCCACCGAGCTCGACGTGACCGAGGGCGTCCAGTTCGACAAGGGCTGGATCTCCGCTCACTTCGTCACCGACCCCGATGACCAGGAAGCCGTTCTCGAGGACGCCTACATCCTGCTGCACAAGGACAAGATCGCCTCGATCTCGGACCTGCTGCCGCTGCTGGAGAAGGTCGTCGAGCAGGGCAAGCCGATCGTGATCATCGCCGAGGACGTCGAGGGCGAGGCCCTGTCCACGCTGGTGATCAACTCGGTGCGCAAGACCATCCACGCCGTCGCGGTCAAGGCACCGTACTTCGGTGACCGCCGCAAGGCGTTCCTCGAGGACCTCGCCATCGCCACCGCCGGTCAGGTGATCAACCCCGAGGTCGGGCTGAAGCTGTCCGAGGCCGGGCTGGACCTGCTGGGCCGGGCCCGACGCATTGTGGTCACCAAGGACAACACCACGATCGTCGAGGGCGCGGGCGCCAAGTCCGACGTCGACGCTCGGG
>DASXYT010000105.1:0-29473 GCA_036502345.1 Pseudonocardiaceae bacterium
ACACGCAGCCCTACCCATCGGAGACCGCGCGACGTGAGGCGTTCCCCGCCTGGCTGCACACCTACAATCATCACCGCGGTCACACCGCGCTGAAGGGCCTACCACCGGCCAGCCGCGTTCCCAACCTCACGGGGCAGTACACCTAGAGCACCCTGCCCGCGCGCACGACGACACTCACCAACTCCGCACTCGGCTCGGCCAACGCAGTGGCCAACGGTGTCCCGAGCAGGCAGAGATCCGCTGGCGCGCCCGGCACGATTCGTCTCGGTGGCCCGCCTGGTTCGTCTGCCGGGGACAGGAACCCGTTGAGCACGGTGCTGGCGGCGACCCGCTCGTCACGGCCGAGCACCACTCCCCTGCCGGTCCGCCGCTCCGCCGCTGCCGCGATCGTCCGCCACGGGTCCAAGTCGCCGAACGGAGCGTCACTGGACGGCGCCACCGGCGGCCAGCAGCGATGCGTACGGGTACAGCAGATCCACGTCGTCCGGGTCCACGCGAGCGAGGTAGTCGTCGCCGCGCCGGGCGATGAACGACGGCTGGGTCACCACCCGCACGCCCGCGCGGGCCAGTTCGGCGCGGACCTCCACCGGCACGACGGCAGTGTGTTCGATGCGGTCGCCGCGCAGGACACCGCAGACATCCAGCGCCGCCAACGTGAGCAGCAGTGACTCGCGGGTCACGCAGTGCACCGCGACCGGCCTGCCGGCGGCATGGCTCGCGCTGATCGTCGCCACGAGGTCGTCGAAGCCGGGCAGGTCGTGATCGCGGAGCAGCAGCTTGCGCGGTCCGATCGTGACTTCGCCATCGGCATGGGCGGTGGCGCCCAGCAGGTGCACTCGCTGGCGCAGGGTGCGCGCCCGCACCGCTGTGATGATCGCTGCTGCGCCCGAGCCGTCGTCGTCCGGGGTGGCGTCGGTGACCCCGGTGATGCCGAACCGGCTCAACCGCGCACCGACCGGGGCCAGGTCCGGCGGCCGCGCGCCGAGGATCGCGTGCAGCCGTGCGTCGTAGCGCCACAACCGGCCCGTCGGCCTGCCGTCGGCGGCTCGCTCCACATCAGGGCCCGCGATCGGCGGCCAACGCGGCAAGGCCCACGGAGTTGACCGTCCACAGTGCACCGCCTCGGTGCTGCACCCGCACCGGGCGGTCGGGCACCATGCCATCCAGCACGTCCCGGTCCAGCAGTCCGGCGACGGACTCGTGGTAGCCGACACCACGTACCCAGTCGCCGGGTGGCGCGGTCCGCAGTGCGTCCCGCAGGTGTGCCGCTGTCCGCACCCGCGGCGGGCCGCAGTCGACCGAGTGCATGGCGGCGGCGACAGCCAACAGGTGCAGGTGGTGGTCGTGCAGGCCGGGCAGCAGGGCGCCAGCACATCCCCGCGCGGCCGCAGTCCGGCGGCGATCTCGGTGACGACGCCGTCCCTGATCCGGACGTCGACCAGCCGCCCGCCGACCTCGGCGCTGGTGATGACCAGTTCGTCAGTCGGCACGGCCGTCCACCAGTCCCCACCGCAACGCGGTCGGCACGTCGATCGGCTGCCCGGACAGCGCCAGGTACGCGGTGCGCCACCGGCCGATGCGGCGCGTGACGCTGACGGTGCCGCCCGCGCCGGGGATCAGCCCCATCCGCAGTTCCGGCAATCGGAAGTACGCATCCGATCGCGCTACCAGGCAGCCGGCGAACGCGGGAATCTCGATCCCGGCGCCGATGCACGCCCCGTGCACGACGGCCCGCACCCGGTCGGCGCAGGCATGCACGGCGGCGCCGGGACTGCGGTGCAGCCGGATCAGGTGTGCTGTCACGACGTCCGGTGCCGTACCGAACTCGTCAAGGTCACCACCGCTGCAGAAGGACGGTCCCCGGCCGGTCAGCTCGACCCGCACCGACGGGTCGGCCAGTGCGACGTCCAGCGCGGCGACCAGGCCGTCCCGCACGTCGTGACTGAACGCGTTGTGCCGACGCGGCCGGTTCAACGCGATCCGCAGCACGGCACCCTCCCTGGACAGCAGCACCGGCTCGCCGTCCTGGTCGGCGGCGACGACACGCCGAGGTGTGCGCTGCCGCCAGGCAAGGAACTCCGGCCCGGCCAACAGCATGGAGTAGGCCTGCGACTCGGCGACCAGCCCGGCCAGCACCGGCAGGCTCGCCGTCAGCGGTAGCAGCCGCACCAGGCTGAGCGCCGCCATCGGTGCCGCGCGCACGACATCGTGGATGGCCGTCACGGTGGCGGCCGGATCGTCGGTGCCGACACACGTCCGGTGATCGGCGGCGGCTGGTGGCACCAACGTGACGGCCAGCCGCTCGACAACCGGTAGCAGGTCAGGGGGCACGGCGTCGGCGACACCGACCAGCACAGCACTCGCACCGGCCGCCGCCCTGGCGGCGGCGGCGACCACCGCTGGGCTCGCACGGCCGAGTTCGACCACGGCCAGCGGATGGCGCGGCCTGCCGTCGGCGGCGAGGGTCAACTCGCCTCCGTCGGCCAGGTCGGCCAGGCTCAACCGCGGCACCACCCTCATGCCAGCATGGCCCTCGCCCTGGCCCGCACCGGCTTGCCCATGTCGTTGCGCGGCAGGTCGTCCACCCACTTGATCACCGTGGGCACCTTGAACCCGGCCAGCCGGTCCCGGACCCACTGGCGGAGGTCGTCGGCCGCCGTGTCGTCCTGTCGACCGCAGACGACAGCGGCGATCTGCTCACCCCACTCGGGATCGGGCACGCCGACGACCAGCGCGTCGGACACGCCGTCGTGCAGCCGCAGCACGTCCTCGATCTCGGTGGGGTTGATGTTCTCGCCGGCCCGGATGATCAGGTCGTCGCGCCTGCCGGTGATGAACAGGTAGCCGTCGCCGTCCAGGTAGCCGAGGTCACCTGTGTGCAGCCAGTTGTCGTCGTCCACCGTGCGGCCGCCGACCGCGTACCCGGTGCTGATCTGGCCACCGCGCAACCGGATCTCGCCGTGTTCGTCCGGGCCGGCCGCCATGCCGTCGTCGCGCACGATCCTCGCCTCGATGCCGGGCACCGTCCTGCCGACCGAACCGAGCCTGCGCCGCACACCGGGATCGCTGCTCCGCCACGCCGCCACGTGATCCCGCGGCGAGAGCATCGCCACCGTCGAACTGGTCTCGGTCAGCCCGAACGCGTTCACCAGCCCCACGGTCTCCGGCAGCATCCGCAGCGCGCGTTCCACCAAGCCGAGCGGTGCGCGGGAACCGCCGTAGGCGAGGTTCACCAGGGTCTCGGGCGCCAGGTCCGGCTGCTGTTCGAGCACGTCGAGGATCCTGGCCAGCATCGTGGGCACCACCATGGCATGGCTGATCCGCTGCTCCCGCACGATCTCCAGCCAGGCCTTCGGCTCGAACTGGGCCATCAGGTGCACCCGTCGACACCGGTAGATCGACGTGAGCACGTTGGCGATGCCGGCGATGTGGTACGGCGGCGCGGCCAGCAACGCGGCCTCGCCGGCTTCGGCGGACGCTGCCGGCACGGTCTCCAGGACGTACCCGACGAGGTTGTCGTGGCTGAGGTTGACCAGTTTCGGCGCCTTCGTCGTGCCACTGGTGAACAGCCGAACGGCCGGGCTGTCCGGGTCCATCGGCGCGTCGACGGCGTCGCCTGCCTTGAGGTCACGGGGATGCAGCACGGCAAGGCCGGTCGACACCCGCGCCGCGGCCCGCTCCGCGATCTCCCGGTAGCGGTCCTGCACGACGACGAGTCCCGGTTGCGCGACCTCCAACAGCCGTTGGTACTCGTCCTCCTTGACGCGGTAGTTCAACGGGATCAGCGGCACCCCTGCGCAGGCCGCGGCGAACAGCAGTCGGGGGAAGTCCATGCTCGCGGTGCCGATGTAGGTGATCGCGCGGCCGCCGGACAGTTGCGCCAGCGTCGAGCCGAGCCGTTGTGCGCCGAGTTGGAGTTCCGCATAGGTGACGGTGTCGGTCTCGGTGCTCACGGCCTGCCGGTTCGGCTCGGCGCCGGCCGCCATTTCGAGCAGGATGTCGATGTTCACGTCAGTCAACCTCCATCTGTGCACCTGCCCTGGGCCGCGACCGAACGGGCCACACCCATGAGTGAGACAGTGGCGTCGGGTTGGTCGCCGCGCAGTGCCCGCACGGCCAGCGCGGCGGCGAGAATCCCGGCCACCCGGTCGACCACCGGCACGTCCGGGGCAGCGACGAACCCGGACCGGCGGGGGCCACCACGCACCAGGCCGGTCGCAGCCTCGGCCAGGTAGCCGTAGACCTTCCAGTTGCGACAGGGCGATTCGGCAGGGAAGCCGCGGACGCCGACGTGTCGCTTCGGGCGCACGCCGACGGTCTGCTGGAACTGGTCCCAGCCGCGCCAGCTGAAGTTCTCCACCACGAGATCGGCCCAGCGCAGCCGGTCGGCGAGTTCTCGCCGACCGTCGAGAGTTCGGATGTCGGCCTCGCTGGGCGAGCGCACGGCGAAGACGTCGGCGCCCAACGCGGCCAGCAACGCACCGGCGAGTGGACCGGCCACCAGCCGACCCAGATCGAGCACCCGCAGACCGGCCAGCGGGGCCCCGGGTGCCTGGACGACCGCGCCGGCCGGGCGTGGCCGTAGTCGCCGGGTACCGGGCCTGCCGATGCCGGGCGCGGGCAGTGCCGCGATGCCCATCGCCTGCAAACGGCAGGCCACCGCCGCGACCGGCCGGCAACGCCGGTCAGCGTCCGTGAGCACCTCGTCGACCAGGTCGCGTTGGCCGGCGTGCACAGCGGCAACGCCGATCCAACTGCCGGCCACCGGCACGAACCCGCGCAACTCGTCGGCGCGCGGTGGCGGCGACGGTGCCAACAGCGCGGTGACGTCGGTGCGGACGTCGACCGCGACGACGCGCACCAGCACGTCCAGCGCGGCCGCCAACGCAGTGGTCAGGATGGTGTCGGCCGCCGGGGCGGTGCCGATGTCGGCGGGCAGCCCGAGGTCGTCGGCGAACCGCCGGGCCAGTGCGGTCCGGTCCACAAGCACCTCCCGTCCTAGGAGCGTCTCTCGCTGAGCTGGAACACCGCGGTGCCGGTGGCGACCGTCTTGTCCGCAGTGGTTGCCCTCGCCGTCATGAACACGACGTTGCGGCCTGCCCGGTCGACTGTCGCCGTGCCGAGGACCGGGCCCTTGGTCGGCGCCAGGTAGTTCACCGTGATCGTCACCAGCGCACAGCGCAGGCCGGGCCGGATCGCGTGCAGCGTGCGCAGCATCGTGAAGTTCAGCAGCGCTTCGAGTGCGCCGCCGTGGATGAAGCCCCCCGAGTTCGCGATCTCCTCCCGAAAGGACAGCAGTCCGTCGCCCTCCCCCTGCGACTCGATGCCGATGTGGGTGAAGTACGGCGGCAGGACGACGACCTCCGCGTCGGTCACCGGGCCGTGCCGTTCTTGGCGTCGGTGCCGGCCGTCGGTCGCTCGCCTGCCAGGTTGCGCATCGGCACGCCGTCGCACATCACCTCGCCGTCGCCGCCCTTGGTGACCATCATCTGCGCGCCGCACTGGTCGCAGACCAGTCGCGTTCCCGTCTGGTTCATCGTGTGCTCCTCACCCCGTCGTGCGTCTCTTCGTCGACCTGCCGGTACCAGTCGGCCGCTGTCGTGACCGAGGCCTGACGCGGGAAGACCCGGGTCATGAGTACCTCGTGGACGGTCGGATCGCGATCGGTGCAGCAGTCCTGCAGGACGGTGACGGCGTAGTCCCGGTCGGCGCCGTCCCGCACGGTGCTGAGCACGACACCGCTGGTCGCGATACCGCCGAGCACGATCCGCGCCACGCCCATCGAGCGCAACACCTGGTCCAGTTCGGTCGCCAAGAACGCGCCGACGCGGTGCTTCGTGACCACCACCTCGGCGTCCTCCGGCGCCACCCTGGGGTCGATGGCGGTGGCCGGGTCGCCGTCCCGGAAGCGGCCGGTCCCGTCGATGCCCCGGAAGTTCTTGTTCGCCGGATGCAGTTCCGGGTAGCCGGGCCGGAACGCCACCCGGACGTAGACCACCGGGATCCCGGCCTGGCGAGCGAAAGCGGCCGTGGCCGCCATCCGCTCGACCAGGGTCGGGTCACCACCGCAGTACATGTCCACGATGCCGACCTGGTAGTCCATCACCAGCAGGGCCTGCCGGATCACGCGATCGCTCCGTCGGCGACGAGCTTGTCGAACTCCTCGTCGTCGATCTCCAGCAGGTCGGCCATGACCTGCCGGGAGTCCGAACCCAGCGGTGATGCTGCCCGTGGTGTCGGCCGCCCTGCGTGCTGGAACCGGAACGGAGCACCGAAGCTGATCCACGGCACGCCGTCGGCCCGCTCCAGCACGTCCCACGCCTGGCGCTCGGCCAGGTGCGGATCGGCCAGCAGGTCCGGTGGCCGCATCACCGGCGCACACGGCACGCCGTGCGCCCGCAACGTCTCGACCACCTGTTCCACGGTCCTCGGCCGGACGATCCTGGCGATCTCGGTGCCCAGTTCCCGCCGCCTGGCCCACCGGCCGGCACTGTCCCGCAGATCGGCGTCGTCGGGCAGGTCCAGCGCGGCACGCAGGCCCACCCACTGGCTGTCGTCGACCACACCGACGGCCACCCACCGCTCGCGTTCGGCCGCCGGCCGGCCTGCCATGGCTTCGTCGTCGGCACAGCGGTAGCAGCCGTACGGTGCCCGGCCGGGCACGTCGTTGCCCTGCCGTCCCGACTCGCCGAATGCGCTGCCCAGACTCAGGAAGTACTCACCGATGAGCACGCTGAGGCTTTCCCGGTTCGCGCAGTCGACGTACTGGCCCTGCCCGGTGCGCTGCTGTCGCACCAGTGCCGCCACACCGGCCAACGCGCCCATCGTGCCGGCGACCATGTCCGATGGCAGCCGCAGTTCGACCGGTGCGCCACCCGGATAGCCGATCAGCGAGCTGATCCCGGACAGCGCGCCGAAGATCCCCGCGTAGCCGGGCAGTGTGGCGTCCGGGCCGGACTGGCCGTTCGCCGACATCGACACCATGACGATCCGCTCGTTGGCCCGCCGCAGATCCTGGTAACCGAGGCCGAGCCGGGCCATCACGCCGGGCCGGAAGTTCTCCGCCGCGATGTGGGACTTACCGGCGATACGGCGAGCGATGTCCACACCGACGGGCGACTTGAGGTTGAGCAGGATGCTGCGCTTGTCCCGGCTCAACTCCTCGGCCAGGTTGCTCTTCACGCCGACGCGGCGGGCCGGGTTGGACAGTCGCTGGGTGCCGCCGCGCACCTTCGTCTCGATCTTGATCACGTCGGCGCCGAGCATCGCCCAGAGCAGGCCGCAGTAGCCGCCGACGCCTGCCCAGGTGAAGTCCGCGACCCGTACGCCGTCCAGTGGTCCAGCCATCACTCACTCACCTCTCCGGCGACCAGCGCCTCGATGTCCGCAGGCCCGACGCCGACGCCGGACAGCACCGCCGCCGTGTCCTGGCCACGGCGCCAACCACCGGTGGGCCGCACCGGTGTGGTCTCGCTCATCGCGAACGGGAAACCGGGCGTGATCCCCAGCGTCAGGTCGCCGACCACGAACGGCGCAGGGAATCCCCTGTCCACCTCCTGTGGATCCGCGATCACGTCGGCCGGTCCCAGGTAGGGCGCCAGCGTCACACCGTGTTTCTTCGCCGCCGTGTAGAGCTCGTCGCGTTCCTTGAGCCGCAGCCAGCTCTCGATGCCGGCGTTCACCTCGTCGTTGTGCTTCGCGCGGTCCAACGCCGCCGCGTACCGTTCGTCGCGTGCCCAGACCGGGTCGCCCATGATCACGCGCAGCGCGGCCCAGTGCTCGTCGCTGAACACGTAGACCTGCACGTAGCCGTCCTTGCACTCGAAGCAGCCACCCACCGGCAGCGCCCGCGTGTCCCGTGTCTCCAACACGTTCTCGTTGACCGCCCACATGATCTGCTCGCGGCTCATCGAGACCTGCACGTCCTGCTCGGACACGTCGATGAAGTCGCCGAGGCCGGTCAGGCCCTGCCGGAACAGGCTCGCCATGATCGCCAGGCAGGCAGCCAGACCGCCCGTGTAGCTGGCCGAGAAGCCAGCCATCTTCAGTGGCTCGCCCTCCGGGTTCTCGTGGTGCGCGAGGCCCGCCGGGTTGAGGTAGCAGTCGCCGCCGACCGCGTTGGTGGTCAGGTCGCACGCCGGCACGCCGGCATGCGGTCCGTCCCAGCCGTACGGGGTGATCGCGCAGGCCACCAGGCCCGGATACGTGTCACCGACGGTCGGTCCGAGGCTCTGCCCGCAGAACTCCAGCGAGCCGTCGTGCACGACGACGGTGGCCGAAGCAACCAGGTCGGCCAGCGCCGTGCGGCCCGCATCGGTGGTCTCGTCGAAGGACACCATCTTCTTGCCGCTGTTGAGATAGGCGAACATGGCGCTCTCCACGCCACCGTCGCCGACCCGGACGAACGGCGCCAGGCGGCGGGCGTCGTCATCGCCGCCCGCGGGCTCGAACTTGATCACCTCGGCGCCGAGCCACGACAGCATCAGCCCACAGAAGGGCACGGCGGCCACGCCACCGAGCTCGATGACACGAATCCCGTTCAGCACGGACTGGCCAGCTCTTGCCATCACCGACACCCACCTTCTAGTGCAGTACACCGGACTGGGTCAACCGCTCGAACGTCTCCTCGGAGGCGCCGAGCAGGTCACGGACGACGTAGTGATTGGCCTCGCCCATGGTCGGCGCCGGCCTGCTGATCGGTACGGGCGGCACGCCCGACCTGGACGTGTAGCGGAACGGCCGACCTGGCACGATCTCCACCCCCACCACGGGATGCTCGGACTCGACGAAGACCTCCCGCTGGTAGAAGTGCTCCTCGCCGTACTGGTCGCCGATGGAGCAGACCTTGAACGAGGCGACACCGACCTTCTGCAGCACGTCGGCGATGTCGTCGGCATCCCTGGCCCGGGTCCAGTCGGCGACGATGACGTCCAGTGCCGCCGCGTTCGCCACCCGGGCGGCATGGTCGGCGAACCGTGGGTCGGTGAGCAGCGCGGGCAGCCCGACCGCGTCACACAGCGCCGCCCACTGCTCGTCGCCACGCACCGCGATCGCGACCCACTCGTCGTCGCCTGCGGTCCGGTAGTTGTTGTGCGGGGCGAACTCCCGCGACGTGTTGCCGGAGCGGCCCGGTGCGTTGCCGGTCAGCTGCCAGGTGAGGAACGCCTCGTCCAGCCCGGTCATCGTGGTCTCCCACTCCGACACGTCGATGTGCTGGCCCTCGCCGGTCCGCCTGCGGTGGTACAGCGCGATGAGCAGTGCGCCGGCCGCCCGGATCGCCGCGTTCGAGTCGCCGTAGGTCGGGGACATGACGCCGTAGGTCGTGTCGGCGTCGCCGACCAGCAGGCCGAGCCCGCCGAGTGGAGCCAGCGTGCCGGCGTACGCGAGTACGTCCCGCAGCCGCCCGTACTGGCCGCCGCCGGACAGCGACAACGCGATGATGTCGGGCTTCACCGACGACAGCACGGAGTAGCCCAACCCCATCCGCGCCATCGTGCCCGCGGCGAAGTTGTCCGTCACGACATCGCTGACCTTGACCAGGTCGAGCACCAGCGCCCTGCCCTCCTCGGTGGACAGGTCGACGGACAGGCTCCGCTTGTTCCGGTTCAGCGCGTGGTTGAGCGGCTGGCACTCCAGGTCGATGTCGATCTCGGGCGGCAGTTCCACGGTCGGTGTCAGCGGCCGCCTGCCCAGCCGGGTGCCGTCCGGCCGCTTCCTGGACTCGACCTTGATCACCTCGGCGCCGAGATCGGCCAGCACCCTGGTCATCACCGGGCCCGCGTAGACCCAGCAGAAGTCGACCACCCGCAGTCCGTGCAGCGGTCCTGGCTCGAACGTCGTCACGTGCACCCCTCCCTCATGCCACTGCGCCGGACGCGTACAGGCCCGCCACCTGGTCGGTCGACATGCCGGCGACCCCGGTGAGCACGTCGAACGTGTGCTCACCGGTCCTCGGCGCACTCACCCACCTGCTAGGCAGCAGCGTCGAGAACACGAACGGCGGTGCGGGCACCCGAACGCCCGACCGGCCGGCCAGCCGCAGTTCGGTGAACGCCGCCCTGTCCAGCAGGTGCTGGTTGGCCAGTAGTTCGCCGACCGTGTACGCGGGCGCGACCGGTATGTGCCGCTCCCTGCACAGCGCGAAGATCTCCTCGCGGGTCCGCTCGGCCAGCCACGGCACCAGGTGCGCGTCGACCTCCTCCGGGTACTCCTCGGTCATCCGCCGCCGGTCCCGGTAGCGCGGCTCGTCCGTCCACGTCGGACTGCCGATCAGTTCCAGGAACCGCAGCCACATCGCCAACTGGTTGCAGACCAGCCCGACGAAGCCGTCCTTGCAGGGCAGGAACACGTCCGGGTACAGCGCGATCCCGTGGTTGCCGTTGCGCCGACCGGCGACGCCCCGGTAGGGGAACGCGGTGACGCCGGTGGAGAACATGCACGCCAGCACATCGGTGATCGCGACGTCGATGTCCGCGCCGGGGCGCACGCCGTCCTCGCCCGGTGTGCCGCACAGCGCCGCCATCGCGGCCAGGAAGCCGGTGGCTCCCGCCTCGCAGCCGGCCAGCGACAACGGCAGCTTCAGCGGGGCCCCATCCCTGGCGCCGATACCGAACGAGATGTTGCCCGCCGCGCAGCACACCAGGTCGGACCAGGCGTGGTTGCGGTACGGCCCGACAGCGCCGAACCCGGTGACGGACACCGTGACCAACCCGCCGAGGCCGGCCAGCGCAGTGCCCAGCCCGAGCTCGGCCAGTTCGGCCGGGCGCAGGCTGTGCACGAAGACGTCGGCCTGGCCGACCACGTCGACCAGCACACCGCGGCCGGTCGGCGTGGTCAGGTCGATCGCGATGCCGCGCTTGCCCCGGTCGGTGGCCACCCGCACCGCGTCGTCCACTTCGGACGGACGCGGTGCCGGCACGGCCGGCTGCTCGACGCTGATCACGGTTGCCCCGTAGTCGGCGAACAGCCTTCCGCAGTGCTCCGCCGACCGGTCACCGGCCAACTGCACGACGGTCAGATCCGCCAACGGGCCGGTCACGGCAGACCCCGGAACGGCTCGTAGTGCACCGGCAGTTCCAACGCGGGCGGAATGGTGTCCACCCGGTGCGAGACCGTGTGCACCGTGCCGGTCGCCGAGGCCGTCCGCTCGCCGCGCTCGTTCGTGGCCACCAACTCGAACGCGATCTCGAACCGCTCGGCAGGCGGCTCACCGACGACCCGCTTGTCGGTCACCCTGCCGGAGATCCAGGTGGCGTCACCCCGGTAGTTCGGGCCTTCCACCCGCGCCGACAGCGTCTTGACCAGGCCGAAGTCGCCGGCCCAGTTGCTCACGCAGTTCTCCAGCCACGCCACCCGCTGCTGGCCCGCGTCGTGCGCCAGCGAGAAGCCGAACGCCTGTGCCACGTTGTCCCGCAGCAGCGACGCGTCCCACCAGTCGGGCAGGCCGGTCTCCGGGTCCCAGAACACGTCGGCCGGGTGTCGCCGGGCGTGGTCGACGAAGTCGCCGTAGAACAAGGTCTGCCGGATCGCGCCGACGTACATGCCGACGTCCTCCGTGGTCAGCGGCCCACGGACGATGGGCGGCAGTTCGTCGCCGACCGAGACCTCCTCCCAGTACAGCGGCTTCGAGCCGCGCACGAACTCGGCGCGGTAGCCGGCCATGATCGCGTCCAGCTCGTCCGGGCTGTACTCGTAGGGCTCGACGCCCGCGTACTTGCCGACCGTCCGGGCCGGTGGCCGTGGCGTACGCAGGATCTTCGGCCGTGCCTCGGCGACCAGCCTGCCCAGTTCGTCCCGGTACTCGACCAGGCTCTCCTGCAGGATCATGTCGCCGCAGAACCGGCCCTTCTTCGGCGTCAGGCCGGTGACCTGTGCCGTCGACGTGATCTTGGTGCCCAGCCGGATCGGGTAGTGCCACGTGAAGTCACAGCCCGCGTAAAGCGCGTGCACACCGGGCAACGACGGCGCGACGAACGTGTCGTCGAAGCAGAACAGCGACGTCGGGTGCCCGACGAGCCTGCCGTAGTAGGTGTCCATGCCGGCGGCTGGTCCCAGGTAGAGCGGGATCCGGCTGCCGATGGCCCGCGCGTAGCCGATCAGCGTGTCGGTCGACGCGACCGTGCGGTTGGGCCGCCGCCGCAGCGGTGTGCCGATCAGCGCCTCGGCCCGCAGCAGCGCCTCCTTGTTGAAGCAGTCCGGCTCCACGTCGGCCTGGTCGGCCTGCTGTGGGAACAGGGCTGGGAACGATGCGACCTCGGTCATGTGAACCTCCCCTTGAATTGCCGCCGCCGTCACGAGCTCTGCTCCTGGAGCTTGGACGGGAGCACCACCAGGGCGCCGCCCGGTGCGGACACCTCGCCGCGCTGGTTGCGGCACTGCAGGTCGAGCAGGACCTGGTACTCGCCGTCCCGCACGAACTTGGCGGCCACCGAGCCCTCGACCCAGGTGGTGTCGCCCTCGACGTTGAAGAACCGGAACTGGTCCCAGATCTTTTTCAGCCAGCCGGTGTCGCCCGCCCAGTTGGTGGCGAGGCTGGCCAGCCACGCGGTGCGCTGCACAGCGATGTCGTAGGCCCCCGGCACGCCGATCTTGCGGGCGAAGTCCTCCTCCCAGTGGCCGCGGTGTGGATGGTCGGCGACACCGGTCTTCTCCTCGACCTCGGCGTAGCCGGGCCGCTTCTCGTACTCGGCGAACTGGTAGTAGTGCGCGCCGAGCACCCGGCCGCCCGCGCCGGACAGCCGACCGCCGCCGTTCCAGCCGCGGAACGCGATCTCGGAGATCCGCAGTGGACCGCGCACGATCGGGCCGAGCCGGTCACCGACCCGCACGTCCTCCCAGTACCGCGGCGTCGAGCCACGCACCGATTCGGCCGCGTAGCAGTCGGCGATCTCCTCCAGTGCGTCGGCCGTGTACGGCTCGCGCCGCTGCTCCCGGTACTTGCCCCGGTCGCGGGCCTCGGCCCTGCTCAGCCGCAACACGTGGCCGTGGGCCTTGCCGACGAGCTGGTCGTACTGGTTGCGATAGAGGATCTCCATGTCCACCAACACCATGCGGCCCGCGAACTTGCCGGCCTTCTCCGTCATGACGTAGGGCCGGAACGTCGGGCTGATCACGTCCCCCGGCCGGACCGGCAGATAGAACTCGACCCGGTTGCCGGCGTGAAACGCGTGCGCGCCGGGCAGGCCGCCGATCGCCGTCGCCGTGTAGTGCTGGCTCAGGTCGAGGAACGTGTTCGGCGCGATGATGCCGCCGAACCTGGAAGCGGCCGCGTAGGCGGCGTCCCGGTACAGCGGGTTCTTGTCGCCGTTGGAGTCGGCGTAGCGGCGGATGTCGTCCACCGTGATGTCGATGAAGTGCGGGCCCGCCCCGTAGTAGGCGCCGAGCCGCGCCCGTATCGACTCGATGCCCTCCTCCGTCAGCGGACTCGGCCGTTCTGCCACGTCTGTCATCCGGACCCCTCCTCACTGGTACTGAGCGCATGCTGCGATCGCAGGTGTTCGCCGAGCTGGTCGAGGGTGCCCCTGAACTGCACCGACCCGGTCTCCAGCCACAGGCCCACGTCGCACAGTTGGGCGGCGAGAGCGAGGTTCTGCTCGGCGAGGATCACCGTCATGTCCCATTCCCTTGCGACATCCCGCAGGGTGGCGATGATCTGGCTGGACATCTTCGGCGACAGGCCGAGGCTCGGCTCGTCCAGCAGGAGCAGTTCCGGCCGGGTGACCAGAGCCGCCGCGACGGCGAGGGACTGCCGTTCACCGCCGGACAGCTTGTCCGCCCGCCGGTCCAGCAACGGCGCCAGAATGGGAAAGTTGTCCAGCGCCCAGGTGAACCGGCGGCGCCTTGCCGACCGGGGCACGGCGACCAGCGCCGCGTCGATGTTGGAGCGCACCGACATGTCGGGGAAGACATTGGCCGACTCGGGGCAGTACCGCATGCCCCGCCGGGCCATCGCGCTGGGCGGCCGGGTCACCTTCCTGTCCCGCCACACCACCCGGCCCCGGCTGGCCGACACCGCGCCCGCCATGGCCCGCAGCAGTGTCGTCTTGCCTGCGCCGTTGCGGCCCAGCACGGCGAACCGTTGCGGTTCCTCGATCTCGAAGGTGAGGCCGTCCAGCGCGATCGCGCCCGAGTACTCGACCCGCAGTCCGTCAGCTCTGATCATGCCCTCTCCTCACTGACCACGAGTCCGGTCAACGCCTCGCGCACCGCCGCGTCCCGCATGGCGTCGCCGGGGTCGCCGTCGAAGATCTTGGTGCCGAAGTTCAGTACGACGAACTGGTCGACCACCGTCATCACCCGGTCCAGGTCGTGCTCGACGACGACCAGCAGGCAGCCTCGGGCCTTGATCGCCAGCAGGCACACCGTCATCGCGTCCCTGCCGTGCTCGTCGAGACCGGAGAACGGCTCGTCGCACAGCAGCAGCCGGCGGCCGACCAGCACAGCACGCAGCAGGTCCGCGATCTTGCGGATGCCGTAGGGCAGTTCGTGGATCTGACGGTGCATCCAGTCGGTCAGCCCGAACTCGGCCATCGCGTCGCGAACCTCGCCGGTGGCCAGTCCCCTGCGGCTGCCCCGGACGTTCTCCTCCAGGGTCAGGTCCTCCATCAGGTGCGGATGCTGGAACGACCTGCCGACACCCGACACCGCCCGGCGAGCGGCCCCGCGGTCCAGTGCGGCGCCGTCGAACGCGACCCGCCCGTGCCGCATCGGGACGAAGCCGGACACCGCGTTGAGCAGAGTGGTCTTGCCGGCCCCGTTGGCGCCCACGATGGCCAGCGCGTCGCCGGCACTGTCGATCGACACGTCGTTGACGGCCTTCACGCCACCGAACTCGACGCTGACGTCGCTGATCGCGAGCTTCGGCGCGGTCATGACGGGCCCCCGGAGGTCGGCGCTGCCTGCCTGGTGTCCTGTCTGGACAGATCGCGCAGCTTCCCGATGACGGGCGGTGGTTTTCGCTCTCCCGTCGTGACGGGTCTGCGGCGCAGGTAGGTCACGCTGGCGATGCCCTCCAACCCGACCGGCACGAACAGCACCGCGAGGATCAGCACGCAGCCGTAGATGATCTGCGGATAGTTCGGCAGCGTGGCCAGTTGGGCCGGCACCAGCACGTAGAACAGGGCGCCCAGCAACAGACCGACGGCCGCCCAGCCACCGCCGACGACGAGTGCCGCGACGTAGCCGACGCTCAGCGTCAGGTTGAACGTCGTCGGGTCCAGGTAGCCGGCACCCAGCGCGTACAGCACGCCGCCCGCGCCGATGCAGGCCGCGCCGATGCCTTCCGCGCTGACCAGGTAGCGCAGGTGGGCCAGGCCGTTGGACTTGGCCAGCCGCACGTCACCGCTGGCCACCAGTGTCGCGGACCCGAGCCTGGACAGGCCGAACAGCAGCACCGCGGCCACCACGACGACGGCCACCACGACGGCGAACCACGCCGAGGTCGGCAGACCACCGGTGTCGGACAGGAAGAAGCCCTGCTCACCGCCGGTGTAGGGCTCCAGCAGGTCGACCAGTTGCGGCACGGCGACGGTGAACACCAGGGTGAGCGTCGTGTAGAACATCAGCTGCATACCCGAGGTGACGGCACCGATGACGCAGCCGAGGACGTAGCAGGCGACGACGGCGAGCAGCGCCGCCTCCCAGCCGCCGATCTTGGGC
Organism: Pseudonocardiaceae bacterium; assembly: GCA_036502345.1. Classification (GTDB taxonomy): domain Bacteria; phylum Actinomycetota; class Actinomycetes; order Mycobacteriales; family Pseudonocardiaceae; genus DATEPR01. The sequence goes on from DASXYT010000105.1 coordinate 15,658, forward strand.
GCCAGCACGCCGAACACGTAGGCGCTGACACCGAGATAACCGCCGGCACCGAGGCTCAGCCGCCGCCCGTAGCGCAGGATCACGGTCAGGCCCGCGATCACCGCGATGGCGACGGCGACCTCGACCACCAACGCGGACTGGTAGACGTCCGCCGTGATCGTCCAGATGGCCAGGCCGACGGTGATGACCACCACCTCGATGACGGCGATGCTCGGCCGCAGCCGGTAGGCGGCCCGCACCTTCGCGGCCAAACGGCTGCGGGCGGTGCTGGACGGTGTCGAGTCGATGCGTGACTCGAGGGAACCCCGGCGGAACTGGTAGACGAGGAACACCACGACCAGCATGCCGAGCGTGATCACGTAGCTGATGTCGGTCTGCACGAAGCGGGTGACGATGTTCAGCACGATGCCGAGTGCCACGGCGCCGACCAGGGTCAGCGTCAGGCTGCGGAAAGCGCCCCAGGACGCGGCGACGGCGGCAGTGAGCAGGAAACCTGCCATCACGTTCGTGCTGATCGACTGGTAGGAGGAGTAGAGCAGCACACCCCAGGTGGACATGATCCCGGCGACGACCCAGACGACCAGCCGCACCAGCACGACACGTACGCCGCGCAGTTCGGCCAGTTGCGGGTTGGACGAGCCCATCCGCAGGATCAGTCCGATCTTGGTGCGGTACAGCACGATCGCGAACACGAGCAGCGCGACCAGCGCGGACGCGATGATCATCACGCCGGAGCCGGGCACCCGCACACCGCCGATGTGCAGCAGGCCGAAGTTGGTGAACAGTTGCAGGCCGTACGGGTTGAAGCCGTACTTCAGGGTGAGCACCGCCTCGATCACCAGGCTGCACCCGATGGTGACGACCATCGTGGCCAGGCTGTCCGCGGACGCCCGCTCCAGCCGTCGGATCAGCAGCAGGTAGATCACCGCGTTGACCAGCGCACCGCAGACCAGGCCGGCCACCACGGCCCACGCGACCGGCCAGCCGGAACCCTTGGCGACCAGCGAGATGGCCACGAAGGTGCCGGCGCTGCCGACGTCGCCCTGCGCGAAGTTGATCGCACCCGTGACCCGGATGATGAGGATGAGACCCAACGCGACCAGTGTGTACAGGGCACCGGCGATGAGCCCACCGACGACAATGCTCATGACCCCACGTCACCTCTCGTCGTCTCGACAGCGGTACCCGCCCAGAAGCCTGCGTCGTTCAACATCTGCACCGCCCGCTCGCCCGCGTTGCGCAGATGGGCGTCGGTGGCCGCGAACGCCTCCTCCCGGTCCCGCTCGACCAGGGCCGTCAGGATTCGCTGGTGATCGGCCTCGGAGTGCGGTCCCCACTCGTTGCCGGCGAACATCGACGCCGGGATGACCCGCGCCATGCTGCGGATGTGTGCCTGCAGCCTGCGGGACGTGCCGGCCTTGTTGATCGTGCGGTGGAACGCGGAGTTGAGCGAGATCGCCTGCCGAGGGTCCTTGATCTTGTGCAGTGTGCTGAGCAGTTCGCGGAGCTCACCGAGTTGCGCGTCGGTGAGCGTGTCCACCGCGTACTGCGCTGCGAGGCCGGAGGCCACACCGAACAACGCGTAGTGGTCCCGCACGTCGTTCGGCGCTATCTCGGACACATAGGAGCCGAGCCTGGGTTCGTTGTGGACGAAACCGCTGTTCTCCAACATGATCAGTGCTTCCCTCACCGGTAGCCTGCTGACCCCGAACCGCTTGCACAGCTCGTCCTGGTTGACCCGGGACCCCGGCCGGATCCGACCGCTGAGGATGTCCTCGGTGATCAGATTCGAGATGTCGTCCTTCAGGTTCTGCCGAAGCCTGCGGGGACCACGAAACCGGTCGATGTCGAGCTGGTTGCCATCCGGGAGCGTGCCATCACCTGGTCGCATGAGCAGTCCTTTCCCGCTCGGCGCCGGCCCGGTGCCCGGTGGACACCAGGGCCGGCGCTACGAGTCGTCAGGAACCGCCGTAGGACGCGGTGATGACGCTGGCCGGCACGGTCGGGTCGGCCGCCGTGACGAGCGTCTGCAGTTGGCCGTTGCGCCACTGCAGGATCCGGTCGGCACCGGAGGTCGCGATCCGCGAACCCGGCTTGAAGTACACCTTCACACCGAGGTTGCCCGGTGAGAACGAGTCGCCGTCGGCCAGTGCGGCCGTCAACGACTGCCGGGTCGGTGTCTTCCCGCCCCGCGTCGCCAGATCCAGCGCGTGGGCGAACTCGCCGGCGCCGATCCAGCCGAGTTCGGCGAGGAAGCTCGGGTTCTTGTCCGTGGTGTACTGCTTCGTCGCGTTGACGAACTGGTCCATCGCCGCACTGCTCTCACCGAACGGCTCGAACCACGACTCGAAGTACATGTTGTCCGCCAACGAACCCAACGTGCTGAAGAACGACGGCAGCGGGTCGTAGAACGGGCCGAACCAGGTGGTCCGCAGACCGATCGACTGCGCCGACTTCATCAGTCCGATCGTGACGGCCGGACTGTTCCAGCTGATCACGACGTCCGGCTTGGCGGCGGCCATCCGGGACACGTAGCCGGAGAAGTCGGTCGCCGTGCTGGACAGCGCCACCGACGTCACCTTGGCCGACGGGTCCAACTGCTTCGCCTCGTACGTCGCGGCGGGCGGCCCTGGGTCACCTGTTGGGTCGTGCGTGTAGAACAGGCCGACGCTCTTGGCGTGCAGAGTCTGGATGGCGTACTGCACCGCGAATGCGGTGAGTACCGCGGTGGGCGGCTGGAAACCGAACAGTGCCGGCGAGTTCGGGTATTCCGCCTGCAGGAAGCCGGTGTCCATGGTCATGCCGATATCCGGCACTTTCGATTTGTCGGCGTACGGCAGAATTGCCTTGCCCGGCGGGGTGCCACCGACCGCGACCAGCGAGAAAACCTGTTTCTGTTCGACCAGTTGTTTTGCCGCGGTCAACGCCAGGTCGGGCTTGTACTGGTCGTCGACGGCCTGGAAGTTGATTTTCCAGCCGTTGATGCCGCCGTGCGCGTTGGTGTAGTCGAAGTAGGCCTTGCTGCCGAAGTAGTTCTCACCGTAGGCGGCGTTCGGGCCGGTCAACGCTTCGGGAGCGCCGATGGTGATGGTGTGCGTCGAGACGTCGACGCCTGGGTTGGCAGCCGATCCACCACTGCCCGAGCCGGACTTGGCGCAGGCGGCCGCAACGAGACAGGATGCCGTTAACACGACCAATAATGTTGTTTGTCGAGCCATGCGTCGACCCATCACGTCATCTCCTTCATTGGCTGACGGATGTGATTTATGTGGTGTCGAGGAAATCCCTAGTCGCCGGAGGGCAGCGGTTCCATCTTGACGTCCTTCATTTCCTGGCCACAACAGGTCAGTTTTCCCTTACCAGGGCGAAGGCAGAGTGTGGTGGTGCCGCAGACGGCACAGGCATACCGCTTGCCGAGAACTGGCATCGCAGCCTCCATTGTCAACGCTGCCGGTGAGGTTGGAGCGCTGGGGTCGGCTTGCCGCCCGGTGACCGAGCGAGCCGGGTGTCTGCTCGCGAGCTTCGCTCGCGGATAGACTTTATCATGTATCAAGTTCACGTCAGCGTAACGACGGCTGCCCAGCAGTGTCAAGCACGTATTCGCTGATCAACGTTGCTCAAGAAGGTTCGCCATGACCACGCCCGATGCGGTACTTTGGCAGGCCATTAGCGTGCAACTGTGCGGTCGGTACGGGGAGCCCCATGAACGACGCAGCGAAGGCGCCGCCCGCGTTCCGGCGGGTGTGGGCCGATCTCCGGACACAGTTGCTGCGGCAGGAGTTCCCGCCCGGTACGCCGCTGCCCACCGAGGCGGACATCGCGACGACGTACTCCGTCAGCAGGCAGACCGTGCGCCGCGCCTTCCAGGACCTGGTCGCCGAGGACCTGGTGTTCCGGGTGCCCGGCCGTGGCACGTTCGCCACCCCGTCGGCGGCGCAGTACCTACGGCACTTCGGCTCGGTCGAGGACCTGATGGCGCTGTCCTCGGACAGCGAACTGCTGTTGCTCGAACCGCTCGGCGCCGCGGTCGACCCCACGTCGGCGGCCCGCCTCCGCCTGCCGTCGGACAGCGTTGCCAGGGCGACGTTCCTGCGCGTGCACAACCGCGAAGCCTTCTGCCACACCACTGTCCACCTGCCACCTTGGTTGCACGAGCGACTGGGTACCGTCACCGAGTTGGCCACGCCGGACAAGATCAGCCGGGTCACCGTGATCGGCCTGCTGGACGGTGTGCTCGACGCTCCGATCCAGGACGCGGAGCAGAGCATCACGGTGGCGAGCGCACCCGACGACGTCGCGAAGCGGCTGGGCCTGCCGTCCGGCACCGCCCTGCTGCGGATCGACCGCACCTACTACGACCGCGAGGGAACTCCGGTCGAGTTGGCGGTCAGCCACTTCCATCCGGACCGGTACTCCTACCGCATCCGGCTGCGCAGGGACCGGGTGTGAGCGCCAACTCCGCAACTACGTATGCACACAAGTGGCCGTACATTTGTTCCGCTGAGAGGGTCGCCTGACATGACCGGTCACGAACCACCACTGACGGGCCTCACCGTGGTCAGCCTCGAGCAGGCCGTCGCGGCGCCGTTCGCCACCCGGCAACTGGCCGACCTGGGCGCCAGGGTGATCAAGATCGAACGACCGGGAGCAGGCGACTTCGCCCGCCGCTACGACGAGTCCGTGCACGGCCAGTCGAGCTACTTCGTGTGGCTCAACCGGTCCAAGGAATCGCTCACCCTGGACGTGAGCACCGCTGCCGGCCGTGCCGTGCTGGACGAACTGCTGGCCGACGCCGACGTGTTCGTGCAGAACCTGGGGCCCGGCGCGGCCGGCAGGCTGGGCGTGGACGCGACGTCGCTGGCCGAGCGGTATCCGCGGTTGATCACGTGCACGATCTCCGGCTACGGCACGGACGGCCCGTGGGCCGACCGCAAGGCGTACGACCTGCTGGTGCAGTGCGAGACCGGGCTGCTGTCGCTGACCGGCAGCGCCGACCAGGTCGCGAAGGCCGGGATCTCGGTGGCCGACATCGCCGCCGGCATGTACGCCTACACCGGCATCCTCACCGCGCTGTACCGGCGGGCCACCACCGGCCACGTCTCGGCCGTCGAGGTGTCGCTGTTCGACGCGCTGGCCGAGTGGCTCGGCTCCCCTGCTTACTACACGCAGTACGGCGGCCGGCAGCCCGAGCGGGTCGGCGCCCAGCACGCGACGATCGCGCCGTACGGCCCGTACACGACGGCCGATGACGAGATCGTCCTGCTGGGCATCCAGAACGAACGCGAGTGGCACGCGTTCTGCGATGTGGTGCTTGCCGATCCCGCGTTCGCCGACGACCCGAGGTTCGCCACCAACTCCGCCCGCGTCGAGCACCGCACCGAACTGAACGACGTGCTCGGCGCCCGGTTCGCCGGCCTGAGCACCGATGCGGCACTCGCTTTGCTGGATCGGGCGAACGTGGCCAACTCCCGGCTGAACTCCGTCCGGCAGTTCCTCGACCACCCGGTGCTGGCCGGCCGGGACCGGTGGCGCACGGTCGGCTCTCCTGGTGGCGACATCGCGGCCCTGCTGCCGCCCGCCGCGCTCACCGATGTCGAACCGGTCATGCACGCCGTGCCCGGCGTCGGCGAACACACCGACGTCATCCTGCTCGGCCTCGGCCGCTCCGAGGAGACCATTGCCGCGCTGCGCGCCGACGGCATCATCTGACCATCGTCCACAAAGGATAAAACTGTGAGCAAGCTGACCGAGGACGAGCAGACCATCGTCGACACGGTGCGTGAGTTCGTGGACCGCGATGTCCGGCCCGTGGTGCGCGAACTCGAACACGCCAACGAGTACCCGGAACGGCTCATCGAGCAGATGAAGCAGTTGGGCATCTTCGGGATGGCGATCCCGGAGCCCTACGGCGACGTCGCCGTGTCCACCGCGTGCTACGTCGAGGTCACCGAGCAACTGGCCAGGGGGTGGATGAGTCTGGCGGGCGCGATGGGCGGCCACACCGTGGTCGCCAAGTGCATCCTCACCTACGGCACGCCGGAGCAGAAGCAGCGCTACCTGCCGAAGATGGCCACCGGCGAGATCCGCGCCGCCATGGCCCTGACCGAGCCGGGCGGCGGCTCCGATCTACAGGCACTGACCACCACCGCCCGTAAGGAGGGCGACGGCTACGTGATCGACGGTGCCAAGACCTGGATCACCAACGCACGCCGCGCCCAGGTCATCGCCCTGCTGTGCAAGACCGATCCGGCGGCGACACCGAGGCACCACGGCATCAGCATCATGCTGGTCGAACACGGTGACGGGCTCATCGTGTCCAGGGATCTGCCGAAACTCGGCTACAAGGGGGTGGAGAGCTGCGAACTGACCTTCGACGGCTACCGCGCACCCGCCGACGCGCTGCTCGGCGGCGAACCCGGCCGCGGTTTCGCCCAGATGATGAAAGGTCTGGAGATCGGCAGGATCCAGGTCGCCGCTCGCGCGCTCGGCGTGGCCAGGGCGGCGCTGGACGACGCGTTGCGCTACGCCCAGGAGCGCGAGGCCTTCGGCAAGCCGATCTGGCGACACGAGTCGATCAGCAACTACCTGGCCGACATGGCCACCAAGTACACGGCGGCCAGGCAACTCGTGCTGCTGGCGGCCGCCCGCTACGACGCGGGCGACCGCTGCGACATGGAAGCCGGGATGGCGAAGCTGTTCGCATCCGAGACGGCGATGGAGATCGCGCTCAACGCGGTGCGGGTGCACGGCGGCTACGGCTACTCCACCGAGTTCGACGTCGAGCGGTACTTCCGGGACGCCCCGCTGATGATCGTCGGCGAGGGCACGAACGAGATCCAGCGCAACGTCATCACGGCGCAACTCGTGGCCAGGGGCGGCATCACGACATGACCGGCACCGGCAGCGCGGCGGGCAGCGGTGCAGCCCGAGGCATCGGCACGATGCGGTCCTGCCCGCTCCCTCGCACGAAGCCGGCACTTGACGAATCGCCACCCGATCGACCAGCCGTCCACCTCACCGGCCGTGCGGGCCAAGACCGCTTCAGGAGCCCGAGTCGACTCAGGACCCGGCTGGCTTGAGCACCAGCGGCAGGTAGATGTCGTCCACTATGTCCAGAATGACCTCGTCCTGCACCGGCGCGCCGAACAGCAGGAACTGGTTGCGCAGCAGGTCGGTCGCCACAGTGGACCGCCGGGAGTCCAGGATCCGCCGCTCCACCTCGCCGCGCTCGACCGCGCGCTCCAGGATGACGTGGATGGTCGCCGGGCCGACCGTGTGGAACCGTTCGCGGATCAACCGGGAGAACTCGGGATCGCGGGTCATCTCGGCCAGCAGGCCACGCAGGATGCCGCCCAGCGGGCTGGCCATCTTCGCCGACATCTGCCGCAGTAGGGCGATCACGTCGGTCCGCAGTGCGCCGGTGTCCGGAATGTCCTCATCGGACACTTCGCGCAGCTTGCACGCGTCCATCACCAGTTCGGCCCGACCCGACCACCGCCGGTAGAGCGCCGCCTTGCTGGTCCTGGCGCGGATGGCGACCCGCTCCATGGTCAGGGCCGAGTAGCCCACCTCGGCCAGTTCCTCGAGTGCCGCCGTGAGGATCGCGCGCTCCAGTTCCTCGCCGCGGCGGCGGGGTCCTTTGCGGTGGTCGACCGCCGATTCGACGGTTTGATCGACGTTCAGTGACAGGTCGACTCCTGAGAGTTCACTGAGAGTTCGTTGCGTTCCCTGTGGGGACACCCTAGCCTCCAAACTAGAGAACTGATCGTTCTTTAAGTGCACGAGACTCGAGGGGATCGATGACCGACACCGTTACGACGCCCCAGCCGCAGGACGCCCCCGCCTTCCCGAACGACCGCACCTGTCCCTACCAGTTGCCCGAGCAGTACAGCAGGCTTCGCGACGAGCACGACACGCTGCAGCAGGTGAGGCTGTACGACGGCCGCCCGGCCTGGGTGGTCACCAAGCACGAGGCAGCCCGCAAGCTGCTGGCCGACCCCCGGCTGTCCTCCGACCGGACACACGACGACTTCCCGGCCACGTCGCCCCGGTTCCAGAGCATCCGCGACCGACGACCGGCGTTCATCAGCATGGACCCGCCGGAGCACGGCGCCAAGCGTCGGATGCTGATCAGCGAGTTCACCGTGAAGCGCATCAAGGGCATGCGCCCTGACATCGAGCGCATCGTGCACGGCTTCATCGACGACATGCTGGCCGCAGGGCCGACGGCCGACCTGGTCAGCCAGTTCGCGCTGCCCGTGCCGTCCATGGTGATCTGCAAGTTGCTCGGTGTGCCGTACGCGGACCACGAGTTCTTCCAGGACGCGAGCAGGCGGCTGGTGCAGTCGACGACCGCCGCCGAAGCCGTCCAGGCACGCGACGACCTGGCCGACTACATGGACCGGCTGATCACCACGCTGCAGGCCGAGCCCTCCCCCGGTCTGATCAGCAGCCTGGTCGACGAGCAACTGGCCAACGGCGAGATCGACCGCGAGGAACTGGTCGCGACAGCGCTGCTGCTGCTCGTCGCGGGCCACGAGACCACGGCCTCGATGACCTCGCTGAGCGTGATCACGCTGCTGGAGCACCCGGACCAGCACGCCGCGCTGCGGGCCGATCCCAGCCTGATCCCGGGTGCTGTCGAGGAACTGCTGCGCTATCTCGCCATCGCCGACATCGCGGGCGGCCGCATCGCCAAGGCGGACATCGAGATCGACGGGCAGGTCATCAAGGCGGGCGACGGGGTGATCATCACGAACTCCATCGCCAACCGGGACGGCCAGGTGTTCGAGGACCCCGACGCGTTCGACGTGCACCGCTCGGCCCGCCACCACATCGCGTTCGGCTACGGAGTACACCAGTGTCTTGGCCAGAACCTGGCCCGCCTGGAACTCGAGGTGATACTCAGCGTGTTGTTCGAACGCATACCGACGTTGCGCATCGCCGTCCCGGTGGACCAACTGACGCTGCGGCCGGGCACCACGATCCAGGGCGTCAACGAACTGCCGGTCACTTGGTGACCGCGGCGAAAGGAGTGTCCATGCGGGTGACCGCCGACCGGAACGTCTGCATCGGCGCGGGCCTGTGCGCTCTCACCGCACCCGAGGTGTTCGACCAGGACGAGGACGGTCTCGTCACCGTGCTCAACGCCGACCCGGACGGCGACGACCAGGAGCCGGCGCGCGAGGCGGGCAACATCTGCCCGTCCGGCGCGGTCCAGGTCACCGGCTGAGTATCGGACGTCGGGACCGGGCCGCTGATACGGTCCGGTCCCGGCACCCGATCCCGAGGGAGCACTGTGACCTTCGACCAACCGGTACGGCTGCGACAGGACTTCGTGCAGGATCCGCACGAGCTCTACCGGCGTCTCCGGTCGGCAGGTCCGGCACACCAGGTCGTCATGTGGGGCGGTGTGCGGGCGTGGCTGATCACCCGGTACGACGAGGCCCGCGCGCTGTTGGTCGATCCCCGGCTGCTCAAGGACCACGCGAGGGCGCTGGCGCTGTTCCCGCCCGGCACGGCAGGCCCGCACGCGTCACCGCTGGGCGCGAACATGCTGCACACCGACCCGCCGGACCACACCCGGTTGCGGAAGCTGGTCACCAAGGCGTTCACCAGCCGGGCGGTCGCCCGCCTGCGGCCCCGCATCGAGGCCACCGTGGACCGGCTGCTCGACGCGTTGCCGGTCGGGCGGACCGTCGACCTCATCGAGTCGTTCGCGCTGCCGCTGCCGATCACCGTGATCAGCGCTCTGCTCGGCGTCCCCGACTCCGACCATGACCTCTTCACCACGTGGACCGCGCCGTTCATCACCAGCCTCGACCCCGAGGTACTGCGGCAGGCAGAGCAGGACACCACCGAGTACCTCACCGCGCTGGTGGCCGCGAAGCGCGCCGAACCGGGTGATGACGTGCTGTCGGCGCTGGTGCTGGCCACCGAGGACGGCGACCGGCTCAGCCCGGCCGAACTGCTGGCCATGGCGTTCCTGCTGATCCTGGCCGGCTTCGAGACGACGGTGAACCTGATCGGCAACGGGGTGTACGCCCTCGTGCGTGAGCCGGCGCAACTGGCCGCCCTGCGGGCCGACCCGACGCTGCTGCCCGGCGCCGTCGAGGAGTTCCTGCGCTTCGAGAGCCCGCTCAACATGGCCACCAACCGGTTCACCGACACCCCGGTGGTCGTCGCTGACGTGGAGATCCCGGCGGACGAGTTCGTGATGATCGCGCTGCTGGCCGCCAACCACGACGACAGGCAGTTCGCGGCACCCGACCAGCTGGACGTCACCCGGGAGACCAACGCGCACCTGGCTTTCGGGCACGGCATCCACTACTGCCTCGGCGCTCCCCTTGCCCGGCTGGAGGGTGAGATCGCGTTCGGCGGCCTGTTGGCCCGGTTCGGCTCGATCACGCCGGCGCCCGACGCCGAGATCAGTTACCGCAGCAGCACACTGATGCGTGGTGTGACGGAGTTGCCGGTCCGACTGCAGAGGTGAGTTGGAAGTTTCACGGTCCGACCAGCGGGTTCCGCCTGGACGCCCGTGATGTTCTTGTCGAACAGGGCATCGACGCTACTTTCGGCCACCATGTCGCAGCAGCAGCCGAATCGTCGCCAGTTCCTCGGTGGAGCGGTCGCGCTGGGGGTGAGCGCGGCCGGCGTGGTCCTTGGTGTGGCACCGGCCGCTGCTGCCACCGCGTTCGGGTTCACCAGTGCCGGCGGGTTCTACACCGTCAGCACCGGCGGCGGGCTGACGTTCAAGATCAGCCAGAGCAACGGGGACATGACGTCGCTGGCGTTCAACGGCGTCGAGTTGACCGCGTCGAGCAGGCCGTCCAACGTCGAGTCGGGTCTCGGTGCCGGTGCGAGCGTGACCGCCGTGCAGACGGGCACCTTCATCGTGGTCACCGAGTCGGTCACCGACTTCTACGGTGCCGGCACGCTGTTCCACTACTTCGTCGTGCGGAGCGGCGTGAACAACATCTACATGGCGACCTTCGTCGACTCGGCGGGCGCGGGCGAACTGCGCTGGATCCAGTCGCTGAACCGCACCATCCTGAACAACATCAGCGTGCCCTCCGACATCGACGGCGGCACCGCGATCGAGTCCAGCGACATCTTCCTGGTGAACGGCCAGACCAGGTCCAAGTACTACGGCAACCGGCAGGCCAGGAGCCTGACCGTACGCGGGGTCACCGGCACCGGGGTCGGCGTGTTCATGGACTTCGGCAACCGGGAGAGCAGTTCGGGCGGCCCGTTCTTCCGGGACATCGAACAGCAGGGCACCGACACGTCGATCCAGGTCTACAACTACCTGTGGTCGGGCCACAACGACACCGAGGCCCAACGGCTGAACGTGCTGTACGGCCCGTACGCGCTCATGGTCACGACGGGCGCCACCCCCGCCGCTCCCGACCTGAGCTTCATGTACAACTTCGGGTTCCACGGTTCGGTCAGCGCGGCTGGGCGCGGGGCGGTGTCCGGCGTCGCGTCCGGGGTGACCGCCGGCATGCCGGTACTCGTCGGCTTCGCCAACGCGACAGCGCAGTACTGGGTGACGCCGGCAGCCGGCGGCAGCTTCACCTGCACCGGCATGAAACCGGGCACGTACACGCAGACGCTCTACCAGAACGAACTGGCCGTGGCGACGCGCAGCGTCACAGTGACGGCGGGAGTGACGACCACCGGGCAGAACATCGCGTCGACCTGGAACACACTCGCCTCCCCCGTGTTCCGGATCGGCACCTGGGACGGCGCGCCGACCGGCTTCAAGAACGCGGCCAACCTGACCACCATGCATCCTTCCGACCTGCGCGACGCCAGTTGGGGGCCGGTCACCTACACCGTGGGCACCAGTGCCACGTCGGACTTCCCCGCCTACCAGTGGAAGGGCGTCAACAACCCCACCACCGTCCACTTCACACTGACAGCCGCCCAGGTGGCCGCGCGAACCGTGCGGATCGGCCTCACGGCCGCCTATGCCGGCGGGCGGCCGCAGATCACCGTGAACGGCTGGACCTCGGCGGCGCCGGCACCGTCCACCCAGCCCAGCTCCCGCAGTCTCACCATCGGCACCTACCGGGGCAACAACGCGCTGTACACGTACGCCGTGCCGGCCAGCGCGTTCGTCGCCGGCACCAACACGATGACGCTCACCGTGATCAGCGGGTCCAGCGGCACGGGTTTCCTGAGCCCCGGATGTAGCTACGACTGCGTGGAGATGTTCTGAGCGGACGGTGCCGCCGACCGTCTCCTGCCTGGTCAGCTCCGGCCCGTCAGGGCGTCATATCGTAGGGCTGTCGAAGTTCGTGCCACTGGCGGAGTGCCACGTCGCTTTGTACGCGCCGGTACCCCCCACATGGGTAAAGTCACACAGCTCACCAGGTGTCAGTTTACCGCAGGCATCGCTCGCTACCTGCGAACCGTTCTTCGAGATTCTGAGGCTCCCGCTGACAAAGGTGCCTGAAATCTTGTCTATCTTCGCCTCTGCGGTGGTTGAGTTATTCGCTTTGATGCACACCTCGAACGTCACTCCGCCCGAGGTGAACGTGTTGCAGTTGAACACTGTGACCGATGCCGGCACCACCGTGGTCACGGCCGACGCCGGCGTCGCGGTCAGAGCGAGCGGCACCACCGCGGTCACCGCTGATACCGCCGCCAGCAATGCGGCCCGCCTCAACGGACGCGCAAGACTCAGCGTCATTACATCTCCTTCGGTACATTGATCGAATCGGAACGTGGAACAGGAACGACAAGACTGGGGCAGGAAGAATGGCCCTCAGAAGTGGTTCGGACTGCTGCACCGCTTGGGCAACGACTCGCTCGGCCACTGGATGACGCCGCGGGACTGGTTGCCGTACATGCCGTCCGCCGGGATGTGGTGAGCGCTCTGGACAGCTTCCAGGGCTGCCATCGTGCCAGGGCCGAAGTCGCCGTCAACGGCGAGATTGCCCTGGTTGTTGCACGTCTTCAGCGCGAACTGGAGCGCCATGACGCCCTCGCCCGAGTCGTTCCGGACGAGGAAACAGTTGCTGCTGCCCGCTTTCGAAGCCGGCAGGGTGACGTTGAAACCGCTGGCAGGCAACGAAACGCTGCTGAGACACTCGACGTCGGCAGTGGCGTTCGGGCTGAACGGTAACGGTGCGGCGGATGCCGTCGCGACACCGGCCACGAGCAGGCCGCCTGCGAACAGCAACGCACCGGTCATACGGACGAATGTATTCATCGATCCCCCATCTGCTGTGCCCGGGAAGGGCGCTCGAATGTGTGGCGAGCACTACAGTCGCCTGAGGATCCTTGGCGCACAACAACCTTCGGACCTGTTCGAAACATGTATCTACGGGCGGCCACCAGCCTCCAACAACGCCCTGCCCAACCCGGTGATCGTGTGGATCGCCGTGTTCGCGACGCGATGCGTGCTCACCAGTCGTGCGTCGCGGAGCACGCCGATGTGGTGGCTGACCGTGGCGGGCGCGATGCCGACCAGGCGGGCCAGTTCGGTGGTCGTGTGGCTGGCGGTGCTCGTCTCCAGCAACGCAGCCCTGGTCGAACCGAGCAGGGCGGTCAGGCTGCGGTCGTCGAACATCACCCGGTGCTCGACCGCGTACACCAGGGTCGGCTGGAGGTCGGTGTCTGCGAAGACCGCCGGATACCGCCGCCCGAAGAAGGCCGGCACCAACACCAGACCCCGGCCGCCGAGGTGCAGATCCCGGCAGTGCGGGGAATCCACCAGCAGCACCGGTGGTCGCCAGGTCATCACAGGCCGGAAGTCGCGCAGCAGCGCCTCCGTTCCGCCGTGCGCGGCGGAACCGGCCCGGCGGGC
>DASXYT010000106.1:0-8024 GCA_036502345.1 Pseudonocardiaceae bacterium
ACCGGCACCTGCGCAGCCCGAACCGTTGCGACCGCCGGTACCCGAGCCGGTCGAGCCCGATCCCGAGCCGCAGCCCGAGCCGAGCCCGGTACAGCCGCCGCCGTCCTGAGTCACCCGCGCCCTGTGGCCGTCGCCACTGGATTGATCGGTCGGATATCGGGTAGTCAGCGGTCGTGACTTCACAGCGCAGCGAAGCCGTGCGGCCGAACCGGGTGCTCATCGTGTCGGGCGCGATGGGGGAGGGGCACGACGCCGCCGGTCGCGCACTGGCCGCCACGGTCGAGCAGTTGTGGCCGGACGCCACTGTGGACTGGGTGGACGCACTGGACGCGATGGGCGGTGGCTCCGGGCCACTGTTCCGCCGGATCTACGCCGGCAGCGTGGAGCACTGGCCTTGGATCTACGAGTTCTTCTACGCGACGCTCTGGGGCTGGCGTTGGTTCGCCCGCGCCGCGAAGTGGTTCATCGGCGCGTGGGCGGGCCGACGTCTGGGGCCGATGCTGGTACGCCATCAGCCCGATCTGGTGGTGTCGACCTTCCCGATGGGCAGCACCGGTCTTGAGTGGTTGCGTCACCATCGGGGCCTGGCCGTGCGCACCGGGGCGTGGATCTGTGACTTCGCCCCACACGCGTCCTGGGTGCACGCCGGCGTGGACCTCAACCTGGTCATGCACGATGTGGCGGTGCGCCCTGCGTTGGCGGCCGCACCGGGCGCCGAGGTCGCGGTCTCCGCGCCGCCGGTGTCGGCGTGGTTCCGATCGGGCTCGCGGAGCGCTGCCCGCCGTCAGCTGGGTCTGCCCGATTCGGTGCTGTGCGCCGTGGTGTCGTGTGGCTCCTTGGGTTTCGGAGTGATCGGCGATACGGTGGACGAGTTGCTGTCAGGGCATCCGTTGTGGCATGTCGTTGTCGTCAGCGGGCGCAACGATCGACAACGCGACGGGTTGGCCGCCCGGTTCGCGGGCCAACCCCGGGTTCAGGCGCTGGGCTGGGTCGAGAACATGGCGGAACTGATGACCGCCGCGGACCTGGTGGTGACCAACGCCGGGGGAGCGACGGTGTTGGAGGCGTTGATGTGTGGCCGCGCGGTGGTGTTGCACAACCCGATCGCGGGGCACGGTCGGGCCAATGCGGCGTTGCTGGCCGAGGCGGGACTCGTCCGGGTCTGCGCGCGGCCCGGTGAGCTTGCCGACCTGGCCGGTGACCTGGCCCGCGACCGACCCGGCCTGCAGGCACTGGAGTCAAACGCCCTGCGCTACGCCGAGGCACACGACATCGCTGACGGCCTGCTCACCCTGACCGGCCATGTCCCCAGCCAGCTCGACGGGAACGAGAGCACCCTGCTCGACGACGATGCCGTCGCATAGGACGAACCCGCGCCGCCGATGTCCTGTTGGACACGGCGGCGCGGGGTTCATGGGCTGTCAGCTGTTGCGGCGGCGCTGGTCCTGGGGCCGGCCGCCGTCGCCCCGGTCGACGTCGATCTGTTCCTTGCGGACCTCGCCCTGCACGGTCTGGTCCTCGGTGACGGTCTCGGCACCGAGCCGCACCCGTTCCATCGCGACGGTCTCCTTCTGCACGACCGGCTTCTCGGCGTGCAGCGTGATGTCCCGCTGCTCCTCGGAGATGGTGGCGTCCCCGCGGGTGGCCGCGCCCTCCGGAATCGGCTCGCGCTCGATCCGCACCTCCTCGTGCCGCACCGGAACGGTCACCTGCTGGTTCTCGGTCACGACGTACTTGCGCAGCCGCACGTGGCCGGTTTCCTCGGTCTGCGTCCCCACCTGCAGGCGTTCCTCGGAGCGCGTCATCTCCGTGTCGGCCGTGCCAGCGCGGTGCTGGGCGTTCTGCCGTGCCTGCCCACCGTTCTGGCCCGCCGGGCCGCCGTTCCTGGGAGTGGGAGCCTGGCCCGCGCGACCGTTGCGCGCGTCTCCGCCGGTGCGGCCGTCGCGCGACATGTCGGCCAGGCCGTAGTGCTCGTACAGCTCACGCTCCTCGGAGCTGGACAGGTGACCGTCGGCGTCCACCTTCGGAGCGTCCTTCACCTGGTCCTTCCGTACCGCGACATACAGCGCGTCGGTCCGGGCCTCGGCCCCGCGCAGCGGCACGAAGCTCTCCTTCATCCCGAACAGTCCGGTGTGCACACTGACCCAGGTGGGCTCACGGCTTCCCTCCTCCAGCCATACTTCGCCGACCGTGCCGATCTTGGCGCCCTCGGGATCCAGTACTTCGGCCTTCTGCAGGTGCGACACCATGTCCTGAGTGATCATGCCAACTCACTCCTTTCCAGGTTGTCCGACTTGCGTGGTGACCTACGGAAGGCGAATTGCCCGACTGTGGCGGGGATAACCTCGAACACCCGGAACGTCACCTGTGTGAGTGACTGTCCACACCGGAGGCCACCCGGCGAGGTGATGGTCGACATGCGGATCCGACGGCGGGGGTGCACACTGCCGCACCGACATCCTGGACCGGCCACCGGTGATGAACGGGGGCCGGTGGCCGGTCAGGATGCCCGCCCTACTCGCGGGCGCCCACCAACCGGACCGGTGCGGTCCGCGTGGCAGCCAGTGTGGTCCACATGCTCGTCAGGCCGACGACCACGTACGCCCCCACGGTGACCAGCCCGAGCGGTCCCCACGGCACATCGAACTCGGTGTGTCCGGTGAACCGGCTGACCGCCGTACCGATCCCGATCAGGGTTCCGCTCGCGGCGAGGAAACCCAGCACCAGACCGATTGTCGTCACCGCGCCTGCCTCGACCAGCGCCATCCGCACCACCTGGCCGCGATCCAGGCCGGTGACCCGGGCGGTGGCGAACTCGGCCTTGCGGTCGGCCGCCGCGATCACGACCGCGTTGATCACCGCGAGCAGCGCGTACAGACCGGCCAACCCCATCAGCACGGTCATGATCCCCGAGTTCATCTTGTCCTGCTGGGAGTCGTTGGTGGCCAACCAGTTGGACACGGTCTGCACCTGCCCGCCGTCGGCCCGGATGGCCTTGGTGACCGCCGCGAGATCGGCACCCGGAGCGAGTTTCACCACGGTCTGCGTCGGACCGGCCAGCGACCGGGCAGGCACCAGATCCCTCGGCAGCAGGTAGTCGTCCCCGCCGTTGATCGCCTCCGGCAGCACGCCGACGACCCGCAACGTCATGCTCAGGTCACCGATCCGCACCGTCGGCGTGTCACCGACCGACAGGTCGTCACCCTGGCCGACGACCATGGTTCGGCCGTGCAGATCGGCAAGCGAACCGGCGGCGAGCGGCAGCGGATGGGTCGAACCGTAGGTGGTCGGGTCGACGGCCAGCGCGAGCACGTCGTCCGTCTCGATGTCCTCCTTGTCGTGCTTCTCCTGCCCGATCACCACGGTCGCCCCGACCGGCACCTGTGCCGCGGCCACCGCCACCCCTGGTACGTCACCGATCCGGCCGGCCACCGCGCCGCTGGAGTTGACAACCAGGTCGCCGTGCACCGTCCGCAGAAGGTCGGCCCTGCTGGCCGTCGCGATGGTGGACAGCGCGCCGGACAGGCCGATCACCAGCGCGACCAGGACCAGCAGCGGCGTTGCTGTGGACGCACTGCGCCGCACGCCGTCGCGCAGGTTGGCCTGGGCGAGGCCGCCGAGCGTGGTGCTGCGCAGCACAAGGCCGAACAGCCTGCCGACCAGCGGCACCACCAGCGGGCTGAACGCGGCCAGCGCCACCGCCGCGGTGATCGACACGTTGATCGACATCGGGATGGCCCCGTCCGGCCCGGCCAGCGGCGCCACGACCATCAGCGTGATCGCGCCGGCCAGGAACAGCAGGCCGAAGACCCAGCGCACGGCGGTCATCACCCGCTGCTGCGCCCCGATCTCGCGGAGCGCCTCCAGCGGTGCCACCTTGGCGGCGCGCCGCGAGGCCGCGTACACCCCGACCAACGCCACACCGATGCCGACGCCGAACGACACGGCCAGAATCCAGTCCTGCCAGCGCGCCGTGAACTGCTGAGGAACGAAACCCAAGGTGCGCAACAAGTTCGACTGGATCTTCATGGCCACCAGGCCGAGCGGGATACCGGTCCCGCAGCCCAGCACGGCCAGCAGCAACGCCTCGGACAGCAGCAGTCGACGCAACTGGCCTCGACTCCCACCGACCAGCCGGAGCAGAGCCAGGTCCCGACGGCGCTGGGCCACGGTGAACGCGAAGGTGGAGCTGACGATGAAGACGGCGAGGAAGGCGGCCAGCCCCAGCACCATGGCCAGCAGCGTGATGGCGCCGGTGTAGCCGTCCTCCACCTGCTGGCGCTGGCCCGGTGCGAGGCCGGTCGGGATGACGGGGGAGGCCGCCGAGATCAGGATCAGCAGCGCCGACTGCACCAGTGCGACACCCATGGCCACGGTCAGCATCGCGCCGATGAACAACTGCCAGCGCTCGCGGAAGGTCCGCAGCGACAATCCGAACATCGCTCAGCCCTCCAACCGGGCGAGCCGGTCGGCGACCTCGATCGCGGTGGGCCGCACGGCCCGGTCCACGAGCCGCCCGTCGGACAGGAACAGCACGGTGTCCGCGCTGGCCGCCGCGGCCGGATCGTGGGTCACCATGACGATGCTCTGCCCGTCGACCTGCACCATCCGCCGCAGCAGGGCCAGCACGGTGTGCGCGGAGGTGGAGTCCAGTGCGCCGGTCGGCTCGTCGGCGAACAGCACGGCGGGCCGGGTCACCATGGCTCGCGCGATGGCCACCCGCTGCTGCTGGCCGCCGGACAGCTCACGCGGCCGGTGTCGTAGCCGGTCACCCAGCCCGACGCTGTTGAGCACCGCCCGGACCTGCTTGGTCGACACCCGCCGACCGGCCAGCTTGAGCGGGAGGGCCACGTTCTGCTCGGCGGTCAGCGAGCCGATCAGGTTGAAGCTCTGGAACACGAACCCGACGGAGCGGCGGCGCAGTTCGGTCAGTTCCTTGTCGTTCGCGGCCGTGATGTCCTGGCCGGCGAGCACGACCTGGCCGGAGGTTGTCCGCTCCAGGCCGGCCGCGCAGTGCAGCAGCGTGGACTTGCCGGAGCCGGACGGTCCCATCACCGCCGTCCACGAGGCCGTCGGAAAGCTGACGCTCACGCCGTCCAGTGCCCGCACGCGTGCCTGCCGCGTGCCGTATTCTCTTGTCACACCTCGTAATTCGACTGCGGTGGCCAGGTCGACCACGCGGCTGGTATCGGTCCCGTTCATAGGGTCAACCTCACCGCAACGCGGGCCCGATGGCAGCGGAGACAGCCCCCGAATCCGAGGTAGGGAGCGCCCTACCTCGGCGGGCCGGTAGGCCGTAGCTCAGCTGGTGACGATCGAGGACACCTCCGCCCGCTCCGTTGCGGACAGCCGCCATGCCGGCGCCGCCTCGGCGTTCTGGCGGAGTTGGCGATCCGCTCGATCCACTTGGGGTCACGCGCGAACCGGCTGTCCGCGGCGGTGGTGCGGTGCGCCGGTACTTGCCGGTGAGCAGGCCCGCTGCCAGTGGCCAGTAGGCGACGTAACCGATGCCCAGTTCGGTGCAGGCCGGGCAGGCGACATCCTGCGAGCGTGGTGGGCCGTCGAGGACGCCCCGGACGTCTCGGTGTTGCTGCGCACGATCGCCGATTTCCCGGTCGGCGTGGCTGTCGCCTCGTGATCCGATGCTCCATACTTGTTGCATGCAAACTCTCACTGGAGGTCTGTCATGACCACGGGCACGTCCGAGCAGGTCGCCGTCGCCGAACTGCTGGCCCTGGCCAAGGGTGAGCCATTCGGATCGACGGTGCCACCCGGGTTGCTGGCGCTGGCCGACGCGGACTACGCCAGCAGCCTGCGGCTGCAACTCGACGTGCTGGCCGCCTGGGAGGCCGAGGGGGAGCGGCTCGGCGGTTGGAAGATCGGCCTGACCTCGCGGGCCGCCCGCGACTCGATGGGCATCGCCCGCAGGCCGCACGGCTACGTCCTGGAGAGCCGGATTCTCGACTCGGGCGCGCGGCTGCTCGAACACGTCCCGCACTGCCGGCTGGAGCCGGAGATCGCCGTGACGCTGGGCAGCGACCTGGCGGGTGACGACGTCACCGTCGAGCAGGCCAGGGCCGCTGTGGCGTCCGTGGCACCGGCGTTCGAGATCAACTCCGGGCGGGTGCCCAAGGGCTCGTCGCTGGCGATCCGCCTGGGCAACGCGCTGAACAACTGGGGCATGGTGCTGGGCCAGGCCATGTCACCCGATGATGTCGACCTGGCTGATCTGGACGTCTCGATAGGCAGTGAACGCGGCACGCTCGACGCAGGACACTCGGCACCGGCCACCCTGGACGATCCGTTCCTGTCGCTGACCCGCATGTGCCAGAGCCTCGCGCTCAACGGCAGGGGCCTCTCCGCAGGCCAGCGGCTGATCACCGGCTCGCTGACCAGCGCGGTGCCGACCGACGGGGCACACTCGTTCCACGCCGACTTCGGCCCGCTCGGACGGGTCACGCTGGACCTGCCGTGACATCGGTCGCACTGCATCGGTCATGAGGTGTCGACAGCGCGACGATTGGTCGTAACGAAACGGTAACTGGGACGTCGCGCGTGCTTGACCTCGACAATCGGCCTGGTTAGGGTCCGCCGTATACAAGTTGTATGTAACTTGATTCACAACCTCGGCCCGACCCGGCTGCGATGGAGGACGAGACTGAGATGAACATTCGGCTTTCCGGCAGAGGCGCCGGCCGTCGCATGGTCGTCGCCGGTGTGAGCGTGATAGTGGCCGCACTGACCCTGACCGCCTGCGGCGGCTCCGGCGGCGGCAGCGCAAGCGGCGGCGGTGCTACCAACAAGACCGACCTGACCGTCACGTTCGGCACGAACTCGCCGAGCACATCGCCCCTGTGGCTGGCCATCTCCGAGGGCTTCTTCAAGAAGCACGGCCTGACCGTCAAGGCGGTGCAGGCCACCAGCAACGTCGGCGCGACCGCGGTGGTCTCCGGTGCCGCCGACATCTACTACGGCGAGGCGACCACGTCCTTCCAGGCCGTCGCGGCGGGTCAGCCGCTGCAGATCGTCGGCGCGCTGCGCGTGCTCAACGACTTCAAGTTCTACACGCTGCCCAGCATCACCGACATCAGCCAGCTCAAGGGCAAGTCGGTGGCGATCTCGGCGGCCGGTGACAGCACCGAACTGTCCACCCGGCTGGCCTTCTCCGAGCTCAACGCGTCGGCCAACGACGTGACGCTGGTGCCCACGGGTACGTCGTCCAACCGGCTCGCGGCGCTGATCACCGGCAAGCTGGCCGGCACGCTGCTCACCGAGCCGACGGCGACCAAGGCCAAGGAGAAGGGCATGCACCTGCTCCTCGACCAGACGAAGGAGCCGTTCCTTGGCAGTGCCATCACGGTCTCCAAGACTTTCGGCCAGCAGAACCCGAAGACGGTCGTGTCCTTCCTGGAGAGTCTGGTCGACGCGGTCAACTTCCTGCAGAACCCGGCGAACCAGGCCGAGTGCCTGAAGGTGATCGCGCAGAACACCGACGCCAAGACGACCGACGAGGCCACCGTCAACGGCTACAAGACGTACGCCGCCAAGGGTGCGCTGACCATGGATCCGATCCCGGACCAGAAGGCCGGCTCCGCGATGATCACCGGTCTGAAGGCGGAGAACCCGCAGATGTACAGCAAGTTGGCGCTCAACCAGGTGTACGACCCGTCCTTCGCCAAGCAACTGGAGGCCTCGGGCTACCTGAAGCAGGTCTGGGGCGCGGCCCTCGGCTCGTGAGCTCCTGCTGTCGGCCCGGCTCGGTGACCAGCACCGACCGGGCCGGCAGCCTTGTGTACGAGTAGCATGCAATCGGTGGAAGGAGTGCTCCAGGTGTACCGACTGGCAGCTCTTGCTGATCTCGCCGACCTGGTGCCGATCACGCTCACCGTGCGGGAGCGGGAGATCGCCGTCGTGCGGGTGGCCGACGAGGTCTACGCCTTCGACGCCTACTGCACCCACCGCACCGCGCCGCTGGCCGACGGGGCGGTGACCCGCAAGCGCACCGTCCTCTGCCCGTGGCATCT
>DASXYT010000107.1:0-27340 GCA_036502345.1 Pseudonocardiaceae bacterium
GTCGTCAACTATGGTTGACGACATGGACGAGGCGGCGGAACTGGTCACTGCGGCCAGCGGCACGGATGCCAGGACCGGCCTGCGGGCCGCTCTGGCGCTGCGCAAACTGGCCGAGCATCTGGAGACGCTTCAGGTGCGCAACGCCAGGCAACAGGGCTGGTCGTGGCAGGAGATCGCCGACGCACTCGATGTCAGCAAGCAGGCGGTGCACAAGAAGCACGCGTCGCGCGGACGGGAGAGTTGATCATGTTCGAGCGGTTCACAGCGGCCAGTCGTGAGGTTGTCATCCGGGCCAACGGCGAGGCCGTGGCGCTGGGCGACCCGTCGATCGACGCCGGGCACATGCTGCTCGCCATGCTGGACGAGCGCGCCGGGCCGGCGAGTGCCGTACTGCGGGCGGCCGGGCTGGAGCACGGCCAGGTGCGGGCCGAACTGGCCCGCAGATCGGTGGTGCCGCTGCTCGACGAGGCGGACGCCGAGGCGCTGAGGTCGGTCGGGATCGACCTGGACGCCGTGCTGGCCAGGATGTCCGAGTCGTTCGGCGCCGACTCGCTGGCCGGCGGTCAGCAGGGCAGTAGACGCGGCCGGCAGAGCCTGCGGTTCGACGAGACCGCGAAGAAGACCTTGCAGAGCGCGCTGCGCGTGGCGGTCGGCCGGCACGACCGGTCGCTCGGGCCGGAGCATCTGCTGCTCGGGCTGTTGGCCGAGCCGAACACCGCGACCACCGTGCTGGAGCGGCTCGGGGTCGACACCGCGCAGCTGCGCACCGACCTGTTGGCCTTGCTGGACAAGGCAGCCTGACGCCGATGGGACCGGCAGTCACCCGGCTGCCGGTCCCATCGCTGAAGCGAATTCTCTGTCAGAACCTCGGCGGTTCCTGCAGTTCCGTGACGTTCATCGGGTGCAGTTGGCTGCCGCCACCCGAGTTCTCCAACTCGCTGATCAGGCCGCGGAGTTGGGCCATCAACTGCTGGGCCGCGCCTGCCGGCACGTCCTGCGTGCTCGGCGCTCCACCGAGCGCCCCGGTGGGCAGGCCGTCGGTCACCGGACCGGACACCTGCGGCCTCGGCAACGCCGGCACGGCGGGCACCTGAGGGGTGCCCACCTGCGGCGTGGGCAGCGAAGGCAGGCCGGGGACCGCCGGGCCGGCCTGCGTGCTGGGTCGGCTCGACAGCGGCGGCATCGCCGGCAGGGTCGGCACCGGGGGCAGGTCGGGCATCCCGGACAGGTTGGGCGCCGACGGCACAGCGGGCTTGCTCACCGACGGCAGGTTCGCCGAGGCCAGCGGCACCGACGTACCGGGCACCCTGGTACCGGGCAGCGATCCGGACACCGGCAGCTCACCGGTCATCGGCTGGTACGGCGGCTGGTAGGGCTGGTACGGCGTGGTCCTCGGGGTGGGCATGTTCTGCACCGCCGGTCGGGGTGCGGTCCTGGCCCCCGGGACGACCGGCATCCGCTGCGTCATCTCCATTGTGGACAGAGGTGGCAGGACCGGCATCTGCTGCGTCAGTTCCATCGTCGAGAAGTTCGGGATCCCGTTGGAGAGCACGGGGAACACCTGCGTCATCTCCATCGGCGACATCGGCGGCGCCACCCGCCGACCGAACAGGCCGGCGAGCCCTGGCACCTGGTCGGCCCGCAGCAGATCGTCCACCGAGGCCGCCGGGCCGAACTGCTGCCCCTGCTCCTGACCGAACGGCAGCCACACCTGCGGCGGCGCCGTGTCGTCGTCGGCCACCGACGTGGTGTGGTAGCCGCCTTCGACGGCCCTGCCGACGATGTCGACGGGCACCCGGAACACAGTGGCGTCGACGCCGGGCGGCGCGATCACCGGTGTGCCGTCCAGGAAACCGTCGCCCGATGTGCGGGAAGTGCCACCGGACGCGGCACTCGTGGTGCTGTGCGTGAAGGCCCACTGGTTGCCCAGCGCCGAAGCGCCGTCGGCAGCGGCCTGGGTGACGTCGGTGGCCGGCACGTTCACCAGGTCACCGGACAGAGCACCCCATTCGCCTGAGGTTCGCACGTTGCCACCTGCTTTGGTCGCCGTGTCGGTGAACCCGTTGGCTGTCGAGTTGCCGGCGCCGGCGAGCCCGGTGGCAAGCACCTGCTCGACCTGACTGACCTGCGCGGTGACCACGTTGCCGGCCAGGGCACCCCGGTCCCCGTCTGTCACGGTGTCGTCACCGGCCGTCGTATACGTGTTGGAGAGCGAATCGGCCTCCTCGTTGCCAGGTGACGCGGCGGCCACCCCGAATGCCTGGATCGGCCCGGCGTCCGGCACGTTCACCACGTTGCCGGCCACGGTGCCGTCACTGCCGTTGGCGGTGGCGGTCCCACCGGAACCCGCTGTGGTGTCGTTGAAACCGGTCGTCGTGCCGTTGCCGACGACCGAAGCGCCGTCGTTGAACACCTGCGCGGGAACGGCTGCCGGCGCCGTGACGACGTTGCCGGAGCCGGTGCCCGCCCTGCCGGTGGCTGTCGGATCGCCACCCGCGTAGACCGTGCTCGAACTGTCCGCGACGCTGCTGGTGTTGGCCGCGACTCCTGCCGCGTCACCGAACACCTGGGCGGGCAGTGCGGCCGGTGTGGACACCACGTTGCTGCTCGCGGTGCCGTTGTCGTCCCGCGCGTTGGGCGAGCCGCCCGCGCGGATCTGTTTGGTCTCGTCGGGCACGGTGCCGGTGGCGTTGCCGGCCGCCGAACCGCTGGTGCCGTAGGCCTCGACGGGCGCCGCGACCGGGATCTGCCCGATGTTGCCTGAGCCGGTGCCGCCGGTGCCCGTCGTGCCGCTGTAGCCGCCCGAGGTGGAGTTCACCTCGTTGTCGGC
This sequence comes from Pseudonocardiaceae bacterium, assembly GCA_036502345.1. Taxonomy (GTDB): domain Bacteria; phylum Actinomycetota; class Actinomycetes; order Mycobacteriales; family Pseudonocardiaceae; genus DATEPR01. The sequence goes on from DASXYT010000107.1 coordinate 2,831, forward strand.
GGTGCCTGCCGCGTTGCCGATGCCGGACACACCGTTGGCGAACATGTCGTTGGCGCCGGCCACCGGGGCGGTGACGTCGTTGGCCGAGGCCGCCGAGCCGTCGCCGAGGGTGAAGCCGTTGCCCAGTGCGGTGGAGCGTTCTGTGTTGCTGGCACCGGAGTTGGCGTTGCCGATCGCCGAGGCGCCGTTGCCGAAGACCTCGGCCGGTTCGCTGACCGGTGCCATGGCCACGTTGCCCGACCCGGTCGAGCCGGCACCGGTGGTGGCGACGACGCCACCCGCGGTGTCGGTGTTGGTGCTGGCGCACTCGGAGTCGCTGTTGCCGATCGCGCCTGCCGCGTTGCAGGTCACCGCAGCCGGGTTGGCCACGCCGGGCACCACCGCGTTGCCGGACAGCGTTGAGGGGTCGCCGTTGGTGTCGACGTAGTCCCAGCCCCGGTAGCCGCGCCTGGTGTTGTCGCCGCCCTTGGCGGTGACCGTGTCGCGGCCCGCCGAGTTCGCGTTGCCGGCACCGGACACTGCCTGGTCGGTCACCTCGACCGGCAGTGCGACGGGCACCGCGCCGACGTTGCCGGCACCTGTGCCGCCCGTGCCGTTGGTGGTGGTGTCACCGCCGGCGGTCGCGGACTGGCTGGCGTCGTTGATCGAGGTCGCGGTGCCGGCGACGCCGACCGCGTTGCCGGTGATCTGTACGGGTGCCGAGTGGTTGACCTCGACGACGTTGCCGGCCAGCGGGCCGGGCGCCCGGCCCGCGGCGATGGCGTTGCCGGACACGTCCACCGGCACGACGACATCGGCCTTGGCCCGGTTCGCGCCGACCGGACGGCTGTCCGGCAGGCCGTCGGTGCTGATCGTGCGGTCCACTGTGGCCGGTTTGACCTGACCGATCGGGGTACCGACGGCGTTGTCGCCGACGTGCACGGGCACCGAGGCACCACCGTCGATCGGGGAGGCCGGCAGGTCCGGGTTCACGTTCTCGTTGGCAGAGGCGATGCCCGTACCGAGCATCAGCAAACCACCGGTCACCAGCGCTGTCTGCATGCCGCGCTTGGCCCAGGTTTGCATGGGGTCTCCTTCCGTTTTCCCTTTCGGGCGGGTGGCCGACGCAAGGCGTCGGGGAGTGCCGGCCACCGGGATCTGTGGGGACAGCGGCATGCGAGAGCGCACGCCGGAGCAGCGCGGGAGACGGCAACTCAGGCCGTCGCGGATACCGCGCGAAGAGAGATCAGTCGGGGGTGATGCCGGGCTGCCGGCCCGAGGTGATCCGGCCGAGCGGCGAGGTCACCGGGACGACCTGGACCAGGTCGAGGCCGGGCACGGGGTACGCGCCGGTCTGGTCGACCAGGCCGATGCCGGCGCCGCCGGGTGCACCGGCGCCACCGCTGCCACTGGGCGCGGTGGGCACGGTGACCGGGCTCCACGGGGTGGGCACCGGCAGCACGGGCAGAACAGGAACTGCCGGCACGGCAACAGGTGCGGCGCCGGCCCGCGACCGGCCCTTCGACCGCTGCACCGGCATGGCACCGGTCGACGCCGGTGCCATGCCGGTAGCCGCTGCCTGGCGGGGCAGCGAGCGATGCTGGGTCCGGCCGGCCTGGGTCGACACCGCCGTTGGCGTCGACGGCTGGGCGGCCAGTGCGGGCACGACCACGCTCTTGGTCGGCACGTGGTCGCCGAGTTGGCTCACCGCGGTGCGCAGTGCGCCGGTGACGCGGCCGACACCGCCGGCCGCCTGGCTGGGTAGCGCCGCGGGCGGTGGAACCGCCGCCTTGGCCGGCGCGGTGACCGAGGTCAGTGCGTCGGAAGCGGCATTGGCCACCGTGTCGACCACGGTGGCGGGGGGAACGGGAAGCGTGTCCGCCGACGCTGACGCCGACGAGATCAGCCAGGCCGCCACGGTGGCGAGCACCGCTCCACCGAGGACGAACAGCGCACGCCACAGCAACCGGGGCAACATGCCCGGTTCCGTCCGTACGGTGTCCACGGTGGAGTGCACCTTTCCTGCCAACGGGGTTTTGTCGACGACGGTCAGCGAGGTTGCCAGGCCGATGGGGTGCCGCGCAGCAGGGAACGCCGAATAGGCCCCGATCGTGTTAACAACACAGGGTGTGATCCAGGATCACGCTACGTAGCGTAGCTGTTCCGATACCTTTGTCAGGTGAGCACATCGCGATTCACCGAAGGCGACGATGTAACCGGTCGCGTGCCAAGAGTGCTCCGGGTCGGCGCCGCGATGTCCTGGCGGCTGATCGTGGTGCTCGTCGCCATTGCCGCGATCGCGTGGATCGCAGGCCGGCTGGCGATCGTGGTGATCCCGGTGGCGATCGCCCTGTTGCTGTCCGCGTTGCTCGCGCCCATGGTGGCGCACCTGCACGCGCGCCGGGTACCAAGAGGACTGGCCACAGCGCTGGTGCTGATCGGTGGACTGGTCGTGGTCGGCGGTGTGCTGACGTTCGTGATCACCGAGTTCTCCAACGGCGTGCCCGCGCTGTCCTCCCGGGTCACCCAGAGCATCCAGCAGATCAGCCACTGGCTGGAGACGGGTCCGCTGCACCTGACCCAGCAGCAGTTGCGCAACTTCGTGGCGCAGACGGTCAAGGCGCTGGGCGCCGACCAGAGCGCACTGACCACCGGAGCGCTGACCACCGCCGTGACGGTCGGCGAGATGCTCACCGCCGCCCTGCTGACCCTGTTCACGCTGATCTTCTTCCTGCACGACGGCAACAAGATCTGGACGTTCGTCATCAAGATCGTCCCGCTCGACGTGCGCGACCGGGTGGACGTGGCCGGCAGGCGCGGCTTCGCCTCGTTGGTCAGCTATGTCAGAGCCACGGCGGCCGTCGCCGTGGTGGACGCGGTCGGCATCGGCGTCGGGTTGGCGATCGTGCGGGTGCCACTGGCCGCGCCGCTGGCCGCCCTGGTGTTCCTGGCGGCGTTCATCCCGATCATCGGTGCTGTCGTCGCGGGCGGTGTGGCGGTGCTGGTCGCCCTGGTGGCGAACGGTTTCGTGCCGGCTCTGATCGTGCTGGGCATCGTGATCGCGGTGATGCAGTTGGAGAGTCACGTGCTCCAGCCGCTGCTGCTGGGCCGCGCGGTGCGGCTGCACCCGCTGGCCGTGGTGCTGTCCATCGCGACCGGCGTGGTCGTCGGCGGGATCGCCGGCGGGTTGCTGGCCGTCCCGGTGCTCGCGGTGTGCAACTCGGCCATCCGCTCCCTGCTGCACGATCCACAGCTGGCCCCGGCCGAGGTGGACGCGCTGGAACGCAGCGAGGCCCAACCGGCGCAACCCCTGCCTGAGCAACCCGAGCCGGACGGATCCGACGTGCCGACGGACGCGGACATCGATCGGCGCTGAGGCCGCCCCCTGAGACCGCCGCTGAGATCTGGGCCGCTCACCTCCCGTTGGCGGAACACAGCATCACCCGGACAGGGCAGGATGGCCCGCGAAGGGAGAGTGCCGTGGCCCTGTCCAGAACCAGGTCGGCGCCGGTCGGCAACCTGCCGCAGCGCAGACAGACCTGGCCGCTGCCCGACCGGCCGACCAGGGACCCGCTGACCCCGTGGTGGCGGGCCGCCGTGGTGCTGCGCGTGCTCACCTACGGGTTCGCGGTCGGCGCGACCGCGGTGTACGACTCGCAGTACGCGAAGCCGACGCTGGGCTGGGTCGTGATCGCGGTGCTCGGCGCGTGGACGGTGCTCACCGGCCTGTGCTACCTGCGGGAGAACAGCAGGTGGTTCTGGCTGACCGTGGCCGACCTCGTCGTCGGCAGCGCGCTGCAGTACAGCTCCCGCCTGGTGTTCACGCACACCGAACTGGCCGGCAGCGCGCCGATCCCGCTGCTCACCACGGTGTGGGTGAGCGGTGTCGTGGCGGCCGGCGCGATCCGCACCGGCCCGGTCGGTGGCGCCGTGTTCGGCGTGGTGCTGGCCGCCGTCAACTTCGCGACACACGGCTACGTGGACGTCGACCTGTCCAGGGACGCCGTGCTGTTGATCGTCACCGGGCTGGTGATCGGGATGGCGTCGGTGACGGCCCGCCGGTCGGCCGAGCAGTTGGCGCACGCGCTGCGGTCCGAGGCGGCGACGGCGGAACGGGAGCGGCTGGCCAGGTCCATTCACGACAGCGTGCTGCAGGTGCTGGCCAGGGTGCAGCGGCGCGGCGCCGAACTGGGCGGCGAGGCCGCAGAACTGGCGCGGCTGGCCGGTGAGCAGGAGGTGGCGCTGCGCGCGCTGGTCGCGGCCGCGCCACCGGACTCCACCCCGGACGGCGAGGTGGACCTGCGCGCACATCTGCAGATCCTGGCCACGCCGAAGGTGGACATCGCGGTGCCCGGCACCAGGGTGATGCTCTCGGCCGGTCTGGCCGCCGAGTTGGCGGCCGTGGTGGGCGAGGCGCTGTCCAACGTGGCCCGGCACGCCGGGCCGACGGCACACGCGTGGATCCTGCTGGAGGACCTGGGCGACGAGATCGTGCTCAGCATCCGCGACGACGGGCCGGGCATCCCGGCCGGTCGGCTGGCCGCGGCCGAGGCCGAAGGCAGGCTCGGGGTGGCCAAGTCCATCTGCGGCCGGGTGGCCGCGCTGGGCGGGGTGGCCGATCTGCGGACCGGGGACGGCACGGAATGGGAGTTCCGGGTGCCGAGTGCACGACACGGTAAGGGCAGGCTGAGGGGGGAGCCCTGATGGAGGCGCGACCGATTTCGGTAATGGTGGTGGACGACCATCCACTGTGGAGAGACGCAGTGGCGCGGGACCTGAGCGAGCGTGGGTTCCAGGTCGCCGCGACAGCGGGCGACAACGAGTCCGCGGTGCGGATCGCCACGACGGTACGGCCGGACGTGGTGCTGATGGACCTGAACCTGGGCACCGGCTCCGGGGTCGACGCGATCCAGGGCATCTCGGGCCGGCTGCCGGCGACCAGGGTCCTGGTGCTGTCGGCGAGCGGCGCCCACGAGGACGTGCTGGAGGCGGTGAAGGCGGGCGCGTCGGGCTATCTGGTGAAGTCGGCGTCGGTCGAGGAACTGGTCGACGCGGTCCGCAGGACGGCGGCGGGTGACGCGGTGTTCACCGCGGGCCTGGCCGGCCTGGTGCTCGGCGAGTTCCGCCGGATGTCCACCACACCGGAGGACGGCGTGCGCACGCCCGCGCTGACCGAGCGGGAGACCGACGTGCTGCGTCTGGTGGCGAAAGGCCTGACAGCGCGGCAGATCGCGGACCGCCTGGTGATCTCGCACCGCACCGTGGAGAGCCACGTGCAGTCCACACTGCGCAAGCTGCAATTACACAACCGGGTGGAACTGGCCAGGTACGCGATCGAACACGGTCTGGACGGCGAGGACGAGTCGCAGCACTGACCCGAGTTGTCCACCGGCTGTGGACAACTGTCTCGACCTGTGGACAAAAGGCCTTCATCCAAAAGATGCCACAGCAGCTAAGAGTTTTTGCTAGCGTGACATCTATGTCCGGTGAACGCGCCGCTCGGCGGCGACCGGCGGGGAGGGCAGGCAGCGGGGTGGTCACGGATGATCTCCGGGCCTCCGATGTCGAACGCGAGCACGTCATCGATCTGCTCCAGCGAGCCGTTGGCCAGGGGATGCTCGATCTCGACGAGTTCAGCGAGCGCACCGACGCCGTGCTGGCGGCCCTCACCCGATCCGAGTTGAACGCGGTCCTGTTGGACCTGCCCGACCTGCTGCGGGACGAACCGGTGGTCACCGATGTCCTTGTGCTGCGCAGCATGCTGTCGGAGGTGCGCAGGTCCGGCAAGTGGCTGGTGCCGGCCCGGCTGCTGATCAGCAGCCGACTGGGCGCCACCCGGCTGGACTTCACCGAGGCGGTGCTGGCCCAGCCGCACGTCATCGTCGAACTGGCGGTCACCGGCGGCCTCATCGAACTGCGGGTGCCGCGCCGCGCCACCGTGCTGACCACCGGCGTACGTGTCACCGGTGGTCGGGTGGTGGACCGCTGCCGGCCCACCGTGAACAGACAGGCGGAACCGAGGTTCGTGCTCGGCGGCCGACTGCTGGCCGGCGAGGTGCGGATCGTCCGGCCGAGGTGGTGGCGCGGGCTGCGCCGCAGCTAGAGCTCCTAACACGACGGCGTCCGATCAGGGAGCGGCGGCCAGGTGCGCCAGCTGCAAGGCGGAGGAGCCGCCGGTACCTCAGTTGTACCGGTGGCGACGACAACGCCGCAGATGGTGTGCCTGGGCGTCGCGAGCCGGACAGTTGTTGTGTTAGGAGCTCTTAGCCCAGCCCGAGCGCGGCCCTGGCCGCCGTGCGCGCCAACGCCGCTGTCCCCGCTTCGGCCGCCAGCCGGCCCGCCGTCTGGCACCGGTCGACGCTGACGGCGGCCAATCGCGCGCCGACCTGGCTGACCGACGGCGCGTTCATCGACAGGCTGGACACACCGAGCCCGACCAGCACGCACGCCAGCATCGGATCGGCGGCGGCCTCGCCGCACACGCCTGCCGGCTTGCCGCTGGCCTGTGCCGCCTCGCCGACCATGCCGACCAACCGCAGCAGCGCCGGCTGCCACGGGTCGTTCAGTGTTGCGACGGCACCCACCTGCCGGTCCGCGGCGAACACGTACTGGGCCAGGTCGTTGGTGCCGAGGCTGACGAAGTCGGTGACCTCGAAGATCTCCCGCGCGGTCAACGCGGCAGCCGGGATCTCGATCATCACGCCCGCCCGCTCGATGCCGGCCGCCCTGGCCCGGGCCACGAACCACTCGGCCTCCTCGGCGGTGGCCACCATCGGCGCCATCACCGAGACGTCGGCGCCACTGTCCTGCGCGGCACCCGCGATGGCGACCAGTTGCCGGTCGAGCAGTCCGACCCGCTCCCGCGCCACCCGCAGCCCACGCACACCGAGCGCCGGGTTCGGCTCCGGCTCCTGGTCCAGGAAGCTCAACGGCTTGTCCGCGCCGGCATCCAAGGTCCTGACCACGACCGGCTTGCCGGCGAACGGCCCGAGCACGGCGGCGTAGGCGGCCCGCTGCTCTGCCTCGGTCGGCTCGGTGGTGGCCGACAGGTAACTGAACTCGGTGCGGAACAGGCCGACCCCCTCGGCGCCCGCGGCGGCACCGGCCTTGGCGTCCTCGGGGCTGCCGACGTTGGCCAGCACCTTCACCCGGTAACCGTCCGATGTGGTGCCGACGCCGTTCCAGTCGCTCGGCCCACCGGCCACGGCGGCCCGCACGGGCACCGGGCCGGTGACCAGTTCGACCTCGCCGGTGTCCCCGTCCACCACCAGCCCGTCCGGGCTGTGGTCCAGGATTCCCCGGCAGGCCACCACGGCGGGGATGCGCAGTGCTCGCGCCAGGATGGCGGTGTGGCTGGTCGGACCACCCTCCTCGGTGACCAGCGCGAGCACCATCGCGGGGTCGAGACCCGCGGTGTCGGCAGGGGCCAGATCCCTGGCGACCAGCACGTTCGGGCCGTCCAGTACCGGCACCCCGGGCGGCGCGACGCCAGCCAGTTCGGCGATCAGGCGCTGGGCGACGTCCTGGATGTCGCGCACCCGCTCGGCGAGGTAGCCGCCGGCCGCCGCCAGTGCTTCGGCGAACGTGCCGGCCGCCTCGAACACGGCCCGTGCCGCCGGCAGTCCCCGGTCGGTGACCAGCGTCTCGGCCTGGCTGACCAGGGCCGGATCGGCTGCCATCGCCGCTGTCGTCTCCAACACGGCCCGCGCGTCACCGTCCACGGCGGCCGCGGCCTGCTCCAACCGGGCGGCGACCGCCGCCGCTGCCGGCCCGATCCTGGCCGCCTCGGCTGCCGGGTCGGCCGGTGCCGGGCCGGTGGCCGGTTCGGGCAGCGGGTCGGCGACCCGGACGGCGGGACCGGACGCGCGACCTGGGCTGACGCCGACGCCAGTGAGCGTTGGGTTCGACATGGTCTGGACCATACCTCCTCATTAAGGGAGGTCAGGGTCTCACGCGGCTGCGCGCAGCACGTTCCTGATGTCGTCCACCGAGGGGTTGACCAGCCAGGTCTCGCCGATGTTCACGGTGGGGACCGTCTCGTTGCCGTTCGCGACAGCACGCACACTGGCAGCGGCCTCCGCGTCCTGCCAGATGTCCAACTCACGATAGGAGATGCCGGCGGCGGCGAGGTCGGCGCGCAGCATCGAGCAGAACGGGCAGCCGGGGCGGGCGTACATCACGATGTCGATATCGGCCATGCCTCCAGTGTGCGCCACCTGACGAATCAACCTGGGTTCCACCCGGGGATTGATCCGGTTTCGAGCTGAACGGAAGAAGGTGGACAGCGTGAACAACCTGACCAGCATCGGCATCCCTGTTCTCGTCCTGCTGTTCGTGCTCTTCCGCCAGGTGCAGAAGCGCTCGGTCAAGGAGGACAGCAGGCCGGTACTCCTGCTCGCGCTACTCGTCGTCGGGGTCGTCGAACTCGTCCAGTTCATCGGTGATCACCCGGTGAACGGCACCGGGATCGCGATGCTGCTGGCCAGCCTGGTGCTGGCGGCCGGCTTCGGAGCCCTGCGCGCCTACACCGTCCGGCTGTGGCGTGAGGACGGCGTCCTCTACCGACAGGGCAACGCGCTGACGGTCGTGCTGTGGCTGGTCGCGATCGGCGTGCACTTCGGCGCCGACCTGTTGATCGACCACAGCGGCTCGGCCAAGGGCCTCTCGTCGGTCGCGCTGCTGCTCTACATCGCCGTGTCGTTCGGCGTGCAGCGGGTGGTCGTGCAGTCGCGGGCCAGGAGCATGGTGCCCGCGGCGCTCTGAGCCGGGCGCCCACCAGGCCGCGTCACCGAGCAGTCGCAGCACGGCGGGCACCAGCATCAGCCGCACCACGGTCGCGTCCAACAACAGCGCGACGATCATGCCGACGCCGATGAACCGCATGGTGGCCAGCGGCGACAGCGCGAACGCCCCGGTGACCACGATCAGCAGCAGCGCCGCCGAGCTGATCGTGCGACCGGTGGCCACCAGTCCGGTGCTGATCGCGTCCCGCGTCGCCATACCCTGCCTGCGCGCCTCGACCATCCGCGACAGCAGGAACGTCTCGTAGTCGGTGGACAGGCCGAACACCACGGCGCCGATCAGCACGACCAGCCCCGGCTGCACGGGTTCCGGTGTCACGTCCAGCAGCCCGGCGCCGTGGCCGAGTTGGAAGACCGCGACCAGCACCCCGAACGTGGCACCGAGGCTCAGCGTGCTCATCAGCACCGCCTTGACCGGCAGCAGCACCGAGCCGAACGCCAGGAACATCAGTGCCAGCGTGGCGGCCACGAGTATCCCGACCATCAGCGGCACTCTGTCCACAACGGACTTCACGCTGTCCACGACGGTGGCGGAGAAGCCGCCGACCAGTACTTCGGTGTGTGCCGGAGCGGGCAGCGCACGCAGTGCCCGGACGGCGTTCTCCGCCTGGTCGCCGAGTGGATCACCGGCCAGCGTCACGTTCAGCACGGTCACGTCACCCCGGCTCGGCCCGCGCAGTACCGAGGTCACGCCGGCCACCTTGTCCGCGCGCACCAGGAACCGCTGCGCGTCACCGGGCCCGCGCAGCACGACCTGCGCGGCGTTGTCGCCGTAGCCGGGGAACTCGGTACCGATTGCCTGCACCGCCTGCCGGGTCGGGTCACCCGGCGGCAGTTGCTTCTCGTCGGCGGCACCGAACCGCACCGACAGGAACGGCGCGCCGAGCAGCAACAACACGGCCAGGATCGGCAGCGCGAACACCACCGGCCGACGCAGCACCGCCCCGGCCAGCCGCCGCAGCCAGGTCGAGTCGCCCGTGCGCCGCCACGGCACCGACAGCCGGTCCACCCGGTGGCCGAGCACACCGAGCAGCGCAGGCAGCAGCGTGACCGATACGAGCGCCGCGATGGCCACCGCCGACATACCGCCGTAGGCCAGCGACCGTAGGAAGTCGATGGGGAAGACCAGCAGCCCGGCCAACGCGATGACCAGCAGCGTCGCCGAGAACGCGACCGTCCGCCCGGACGTGGCCACGGTGCGGCGCACGGCATCGGCGGTTTCCCGACCTGCGGCCAACTCCTCACGGAACCGGCCGACGGTGAACAGGCCGTAGTCGATGGCCAGGCCCAAGCCGAGCAGCGACACCACGTTGGGCGCGAAGCTGTTCACGTCGACGCCGAGCGAGATCAGCCGCAGCACGCCGAGCGAGCCGAGAATGGCCAGCACGCCCACCAGCACCGGCAGCGCGGCCGCGACCACACTGCCGAAGATCACCACGAGCAGCACCAGGGTGACCGGCAGCGAGACGGCCTCGGCCCTGGTCAGGTCGGATGTGGACCGGTCACTGGTCGCCTTCTGCACCGGCACCTGGCCGCCGACCTGCTCGGTCAGGCCGGGAATGCCCAGTCGGTGCTGGATCGTCGGATAGGTGGCCGGATCGGTCAGCGTGATGCTGGCCAGCGCGTGCCGGTGGTCCGGGGTGACCAGTGTCGCGGCCCCGCTGTCCCAATAGGACACTTCGGACCGCACGGCGGACGAGGGCAGCGAGTGCAGCACCGCGCGTGCTGCTTTCGCGATGCCCGGCTCGTTCACACTGTGCCCGGGCGGCGCTGTGTACACGACCACCACATCACCGGCCTGACGACCGAACGTGGCCTCGGTGAGGTCGGCCGCCTGGCTGGACTGGCTGGCCGGATCGGTGTATCCGCCCTGGTGCAGCGTGCCGAACACGCCGAGACCCCACCCGCCACCGAGCACGGTCACGGCCGACACGACGGCGATGACGACCCACCGCCCCCGGTACACGAGGGCGCCCCACGAAGCGAACACGCCCACCTCCGGCCCGCGTGGTGCACGCTGTGCATACGAACTTCTCGACCGGCATGAGGCCGGTCGAAGTAGTGAACACCGTTTACCCACGAGCGAGGGTACGCGAGTGAACACTGTTTACCAAGTAGTCGGGGTGAGTGGATGACGGAGGCCGCACGGCGCGACAGGAAGCGCGCCGACACCGACCACCAGATCCGGACGGTGGCCCGTGCCCTACTGGTCGACAACGGGGCGCAGAGCGTGACACTGCGCGGAATCGCCCGCGAGATCGGCATCACGGCGCCGGCGCTGTACCGGTACTACGACTCGTTCGAGGACCTGATCCAGCACGTCTGCGCGGACATCTGCGCCGACCTGGCCGACGAGTTGGCCGCCGGTCTCGCCGTCATCCCCGAGGAGGACACGCCGGGGCGGGTGTTCGCGGTGTGCCGCGGCTTCCGGGCCTGGGCGATCCGGCATCCGCGCGAGTTCAGTCTGGTGTTCGCCACGCCGGCAGGCCCCGCCGCCACCGGCGCGACCGACCCGTTCGGGCGGATCTTCCTCACCGTCGCGGGCCGGGTGCTGGCCACCAGGACGCTGGTCGTACCGGGCGATCTCGACGTGCCGGAACGGCTGATCGCCGACCTGACCCTGTTCCGCGCGACCCTGCTGGACAACCTCGCCGAAACCGGTGTCGCGGTGCCGGAGCACGTGTTCTCGCTCGGCACCGCGTACACCATGCTGCGGTTCTGGGTCCGGCTCTACGGACAGGTGGCGCTGGAGGTCTTCGGCCGGTTCCCGTTCCCGGTCGTCGACGCGGAACCCCTGTTCGAGTCGATGGTCGCCGAACTCGCGCTGGAAGTGGGGCTCACACCACCAGGTTGACCAGTCGGCCCGGCACCACGACGACCTTCTTCGGCTCGGCACCACCGGTCAGCGCGACGATCTTCTCGTCGGCCAGCGCGGCAGCCCGTACCTCGTCCCGGTCGGCACCGGCCGGCACGACGACGCGCGAACGCACCTTGCCGTTGACCTGGATCGGGTACTCCACGGTGTCCTCGACCAGGTAGCGCTCCTCGGCCTCCGGGAACGGCCCGTGTGCCAGGGATTCCGTGTGGCCCAGCCGGAACCACAGTTCGTCGGCCACGTGCGGGGCCAGCGGCGCCAGCATCTCCAGCAGTGCCTCGGCCAGCGCCCTCGGGGTGTGCTCCTGTGCCGAGTACGTCTTGGTGACGTGGTTGTTCAGCTCGATCAGCTTGGCGCCCGCCGTGTTGAACCGCAGCCCCGCGTAGTCCTCGCGGACACCCGCGATCGCCTTGTGCAGTGCCTTCAGGTCCTCGGTGGTCGGCTCGGCGTCGGACACCCGGGGCTCACCGGTCTCCTCGTCGACCACGTTGCGCCACAGCCGTTGCAGGAACCGGTGCGCGCCGACGACGTCCTTGGTGGCCCACGGCCGCGACACGTCCAGCGGCCCCATCGACATCTCGTACAGGCGCAGCGTGTCGGCGCCGTAGCGCGAGCACATCTCGTCCGGCGACACGGAGTTGCGCAGGCTCTTGCCCATCTTGCCGTACTCGCGGTTCACCTTGCGGCCCTGGTAGAAATAGGCCGAGCCGTCCGAAGTGGACTCTTCGGTGACGTCGTCGGCAGGCACGTACACACCGCGCTCGTCGGTGTAGGCGAACGCCTGGATGTAGCCCTGGTTGAACAGCCTGCGGTACGGCTCGGACGAGGTGACCTCGCCCAGGTCGAACAGCACCTTGTGCCAGAACCGGGAGTACAGCAGGTGCAGCACGGCGTGCTCGATGCCGCCGACGTACAGGTCCAGCCCGCCCGGGTCATCCGGCCCGTGCTCGGCGGGGCGCGGCCCCATCCAGTAGTTCTCGTTCGCCGGGTCGCAGAACGCCTTGTCGTTGTACGGATCCACGTAGCGCAGCTGGTACCAGCACGAACCGGCCCACTGCGGCATCACGTTGACGTCGCGCCGGTAGGTCTTCGGCCCGTCGCCCAGGTCCAGTTCGACGGTGACCCAGTCGGTCGCCTTGGCCAGCGGCGGAGCGGGCTCGGAGTTGGCGTCGTCCGCATCGAACGTGGCGGGGGAGTAGTCGGCCACGTCGGGCAGTTCGATCGGCAGCATGTCGACCGGCAGCGGGATGGGCAGCCCGGTCTCGTCGTAGACGATCGGGAACGGCTCACCCCAGTAGCGCTGCCGGGCGAACAGCCAGTCGCGCAGTTTGTACTGCACAGTGCCCTCGCCGGCGTCGTGTTCGGTCAGCCAGGCGATGATCGTCTGTTTCGCCTCGGTGACGTCCATCCCGTCCAGGCTGAGTCCATTTTCTTGGCTAGAGTTGACCGCAGGCCCGTTGCCGGTGAACGCCTCACCGTCGAAACCCTCGGTCGGCTGCACGGTCCGGATGATCGGCAGCCCGAACGCGACAGCGAAGTCCCAGTCACGCTGGTCCTGGCCGGGCACCGCCATGATCGCGCCGGTGCCGTAGCCGGTCAGCACGTAGTCCGCGATGAACACCGGGATCGCGGCGCCGTTCGCCGGATTGGTGGCGAAGACACCGGTGAACACACCGGTCTTCTCCTTGTTCTCCTGCCGGTCCAGATCGGACTTGCGGGACACCACCCGCCGGTACGCGGCGATCGCGTCGGCCGGGGTGGCGGCACCGCCGGTCCAGCGCTCGTCGGTGCCGGCAGGCCACTGGGCGGCCGCGATCCGGTCCACCAGTTCGTGTTCCGGGGCCAGCACCAGGTACGTCGCCCCGAACACGGTGTCCGGGCGGGTGGTGAAGACCTCGACGTTGTCGCCACTCACCGGGAACCTGATGCGCGCGCCCTGCGACCGGCCGATCCAGTTGCGCTGCAGCGTCTTCACGCGCTCCGGCCAGTCCAGCCCGTCCAGGTCGTCCACCAGGCGGTCGGAGTACGCGGTGATCCGCATCATCCATTGCCGCAGACTCCGGCGGAACACCGGGAAGTTGCCGCGCTCGCTGCGGCCGTCCGCGGTGACCTCCTCGTTGGCCAGCACAGTGCCCAGCCCGGGACACCAGTTCACCGGCGCCTCGGACAGGTAGACCAGGCGGTACGAGTCGATCAGCGACCGACGTTCGACATCGGTGTACTCGGCCCAGGGCCGGCCATCCGGCGTCGGCCGCCCACTGTCGGCGAACTGCGCGATCAGGTCGTCGATCGGGCGGGCCTTCGAGATCGACGTGTCGTACCAGGAGTTGTAGATGCGCAGGAAGATCCACTGCGTCCACCGGTAGAACGTGACGTCGGTGGTGGCGATCCGCCGACGCTCGTCGTGGCCCAGCCCCAGCCTGCGGATCTGCGCCAGGTAGCGCTGGATGTTGTCCTCGGTGGTCTTGCGCGGGTGCTGACCGGTGGTCACTGCGTACTGCTCGGCCGGCAGGCCGAAACTGTCGAAACCCATGGTGTGCAGCACGTTCCGGCCGGTCATCCGGTGGTAGCGCGCGAACACGTCGGTGGCGATGAACCCCAGCGGGTGCCCGACGTGCAGGCCCTCACCGGAGGGGTAGGGGAACATGTCCTGCACGAACAGCTTGTCCTCGGGCAGCGGGGTCGCTGCCAGTTCGCCGACCGGATTCGGCGCGTGGAAGGTGCCGTGCTCCTCCCAGTACTGCTGCCAGTGCCGTTCGATCTGCCCGGCCAGCGCCGCGGTGTACCGATGGGCCGGTGCGGCCTCGGCCGTGCTGGCGGTCGTGACGCCGTCCGTCATCGCCGGAATCCTCCTGATCAGCTAACAGCTACCTGCCCGAGACAAGAGAAAACCCCCCAGGCCACCAGTCAGGCCATGAGGGGTTGCCGCGTCGACCTTTTCGCTATGGTCAACGCGGCGTGATAAGGAGCAGGCTCACCGTGCTCATGCCACACAGGATAGCGCACCAGAAGGATGGCGGTGACACGATGCGTAGCCGGCGGACGGCGAAAGCGCTGATGGCGCTAGCGCTGGCAGGTGGTCTGGTGGCCGGTTGCTCGAGCAGTCAGCCCGGTGCGGGACCACCGCCGTCCACACCGAAACCGACAACGCTCGCACCGAGCACCGATTCGTCGGCCTCGCCCGCACCGCCGGTCACCGAGGCGGCCACCGACTGGCCGACCTACCACCACGACAACACGCGCACCGGCACGGTGCCAGGGGTGCCGCAGCTGAGCGGCCCCCTCCGGCAGGCGTGGCGGGCATCGCTGGACGGCGCCGTCTACGGACAGCCGCTGGTGGTCGGCGGCCGGATCCTCGCGGCCACCGAGAACGACACGGTCTATGCCCTGTCCCCGTCCAACGGCGCCGTGCTGTGGTCCAGCCACGTCGGCACGCCCCAGCCACAGTCCGGCCTGCCCTGCGGTGACATCGACCCGCTCGGTATGACCGGCACCATGGCCTACGACCAGACCACCGGTCTGGTGTTCGCGGTCGCCGAGACCACTGGCGGCACGCACACGCTGTACGGCTTCCAGGTGCTGACCGGCAAGGTCGCGGTGAAGGTGGACGTCGACCCGCCGAAGGGTGACCCGATCGCCCATCAGCAGCGGTCCGCGCTCACCGTGCTGAACGGCCGGGTCTACGTGGCCTACGGCGGCCTGGCAGGCGACTGCGCCAACTACATCGGCTCCGTCGTGTCGGTCACCACGGCGGGCACCAGCCCGCTCAGCTACGCGATCCCGACCACCAGGGAGGCCGGCATCTGGGCACCGGGCGGCGCGGTCGTGTCGAACGGCACGCTGCTCTACTCGGCCGGCAACGGCGAGTCGACCAGCGGCTACGACGGCAGCGACTCGGTGATCGCGCTGTCGCCGGCCCTGAAGAGGGTCGACCTGTTCGCACCGACCACCTGGCCACAGGACAACGCGAGCGACCTGGACCTCGGCTCGTCCAGTCCTGTCGTCCTCGGTCCGTGGGTGTTCGTGGCCGGCAAACGTGGCACCGGATACGTGATGCGCAGCGGCAAGCTGGGCGGTGTGGGCGGCCAGGTCGGTGAGGCCGACGTGTGCAAGTCGTTCGGCGGCGCTTCGGTGGCCGCGAACGTGGCCTATCTGCCGTGCGGCGACGGACCGAGGGCGTTGACCATCGACGCGAGCGGCCATCCCTCGGTGCGCTGGCACGCCACCGTGGGCGCGAACGGCGCACCGGTCGTGGGCGGCGGCGCGGTCTGGGTGCCGGACTACGACAACGGCACGCTGTACGCGCTGGACCAGGCGACCGGGCACGTCAAGGCCCAGCTGGACGTCGGCGGGCTGCCGCACTTCGCGTCGCCGACGTTGTCCGGTGGCACGGTCTACCTCGGCACCCTGCACGGGGTTGTCGCGGTGTCCGGCGCCTGATCCGGCTTGCGTAGGCTGCTGGCGTGACGCTGCGGATCGTGCTGTTGGTGCTGCTGGTCGCCTACGGGGTGCCGCTGTTCGTGGTCGGTGTGCTCGGCTGGCGGCAGCGGCTGTCCAAGGCCGGCCGGCTCGGCGTGCGCACCCAGGCCGCGCTGCGCGACGAGGAGACGTTCCTGCTGGCCAACCGGGTGGCTGGGCTGCCCGGCATGGTGGCAGGCGCGGTGGCGGCGCTCGGCGGGATCGCCGCGATCACGGTGCCCACCACGGTCGGCTCGGTGGTCGCCGCGGTGATCGGGCTGGTCGGAGCGGTGTTGATCGCGCGGGCAGGCGGCGTGCTCGGCACCAGGGCGGCCGCGGCAGTGCCGGCACCGACTGCTTGTGGCGGCAGCTGCCTGGGCTGCGCAAGCGTTTGCGCCGTGCAGAAAGCTTAATTCCGGTGTACGTCGCCCGGGTGCGTGGCCATCAGTGAGGTCGGCATGCCCTGGCGGCGCAGCACCCTGCCCCACAGGTCCACCGTCGGCGGGCTGAGCACGTCGTCGGGCAGGGCGGGCACCACGATCCAGTCCTTGCGCTCGATCTCGGCCGCCAACTGCTTGCTCTCCCAGCCCGCGTAGCCGGCGAACACCCGCAACCCGCGCAGCTTGGGCACCAGCGGTTCCGGATCGGCGTCCAGGTCCACCAGCGCCACGGGCCCGCGCACGCCGATCACACCGGCGAGCGCTGCCGCGTTCTCGCCGGTCCGCAGAGCGCCGAGGCACAGCGCGGTCTTCTGTTCCACGGGTCCGCCCACGAAGACAGCCCTCGGCCTGCTGACGTGGGGTCCCCACGCCGGCAGCACGTCATGTACCGCGACCTCGCTCGGTCGGTTCAGCACGACACCGAGGGTGCCCTCCCGACGGTGATCGATGATGTACACCACGGTTCGGCGAAAATTTGGATCCACCAAGCTCGGTGCCGCGACCAACAAGGTCCCGGGTTCGACATCATCGTCCGGTCGCACCTGTACATGATCCCACCCCTCGGGCTGGTCACCGTCAGGCGGCCGGTCGGCCGGCTGTGTGGACCGAGTCGCCGGGCAACCGCCGGGAACACATCGCGGGCCTGTCCCGTTATGCTCGGTAGGTCGGTGCGTTCTCCGTATCCCCCGGGCCCACATTGAACCGCCTTCATGGAATACCGTCCGGCTGGAGCCATGTTGCGCGACCCGCCGTGAGGCGATCGAGACGTATCGGCCGCAGAGCAGGCGAGCCGTGCTTCCCACGCGGGAGCACGGCTCGTTTGCCGTCCCGGACCCCCCGCAATGGTGGCGTGGCTTCTGTGCTCCGGGGCCGTAGGCTTCCAGACGTGTCATCAACAGCCGGTTCACCGACGACGACCGCCAGTGCGGAGTCGGTGCAGCACTCGTCCCGGCTGGGCCCCCGCAAGCTGCTGGCCATGCCTGATTTCCGCAGGCTGCTGCTGTCCCGGTTCGCGGCACAGTGGGGGGATGGCCTGTTCCAGGCCGGGCTGGCCGGGGCCGTGCTGTTCAACCCGGAGCGGGCCGCCGACCCGGCGGCGATCGCGGCCGGGTTCACCGTCTTGTTGCTGCCCTACTCGATCATCGGCCCGTTCGCCGGCGCGCTGCTCGACCGCTGGGACCGGCGGCGGGTGCTGGTCGGCGCCAATCTGCTGCGCGGTGTGTTCATCCTGCTCACGGCGTTGGCCGTGGGCACCGGGCTGACCGGGTTGCCGCTGTTCACGTGTGCGCTGCTGGCCGTCGGCGTGAGCCGGTTCGTCAACTCGGGGCTGTCCGCGTCGCTGCCGCACGTGGTGGACGAGTCGTGCCTTGTCGAGGCGAACGCGCTGGCCACCACGCTCGGCTCCGTCGTCTCGGTGATCGGCGCCGCCTGTGCCGTTGCGCTGCGGGACGTGTTCGGCGCCGACAACGTCGGCTCCGGCCAGGTCACAGCCGTCGCCGTGCTGGGTTCGATACTCGGCGCCGCGCTGGCCGGCCGGTTCCGGCGTGGCCAACTCGGCCCCGACCGGGTGGACGAGGCGACCCAGACGATCGTCGCCGTCGCACACGGCCTTGCCGACGGCGGCCGGGTCGCGCTGCGCACGCCCAGCGTGGCTGCCGGCTTCGTCGCGCTGCTCGCGCACCGGGCGGCGTTCGGTGCGTCGCTGCTGATCACCGTCCTGCTGCTGCGCTACAGCTTCCACGACTGGGGCCCGTTCCGTGCCGGCCTGTCCGGGTTGGGCGAGGTCGCCGTGGCCGGTGGCGCGGGCCTGCTCACCGCGGGGCTCCTCACCGCCCGACTGGTCAACCGGTTCGGCAGGCGCGGCGCGATCTGCGGGGCGCTCGCCGTGGCCGCGGCCGCGCAGGCAGGGCTGGGCCTGCCGATGGTGCTGCCCACGATCCTGCTGGCCGCGTTCGTGCTGACGGCGGCCGGCCAGGTGATCAAGCTGTGCGTCGACTCGGCCACCCAGCGCGATGTGGGCGACGAAACGCGCGGCAGGGTGTTCGCCCTCTACGACACGCTGTTCAACATCACCCAGGTGATCGCCGTCGCCATCGCAGCGGCTGTGGTGCCGATGGACGGCCGGGCCAGTTGGCTCGTACTGGTCGCGACCGCGGTCTACCTGGCCGGCATGGCCGGCTACCTGCTGGTCATCCGAAACCAGCGCGCCTAAGCGGGCGGTTCGACACCCCGCTCACGAGCCCACTCGTACAGCGCGGCCACCGCGTCGTCGTGATCCAGCGGGCCCTGGTCCAGCCGCAGGTCCTTGAGGAACCGCCACGCCTGGCCGACCAGCGGTCCCGGCGGCAGGCCGAGCAGCCGCATGATCTCGTTGCCGTCCAGGTCCGGCCGGATCCTGGCCAGGTCCTCGTCGGCGGCGATCTTCGCGATCCGCTCCTCGAGGCTGTCATAGGACGCCCGCAGTGCGGCGGCCTTGCGCCGGTTGCGGGTGGTGCAGTCGGCCCGGACCAGCTTGTGCAGCCGGGGGAGCAGCGGGCCTGCGTCCGCCACGTAGCGGCGGACCGCCGAGTCGGTCCACTCGCCCTTGCCGTAGCCGTGGAACCGCAGGTGCAGGTACACCAGCCCGGCGACGTCCTCGATCACTTCCTTCGAGTACCGCAGGGCGTGCAAACGCTTGCGCGCCATCTTGGCGCCGACCACCTCGTGGTGGTGGAAGCTCACCCCGCCGCCTGCCTCGTACTTGCGGGTCGCCGGCTTGCCGATGTCGTGCAGCAGCGCCGCCAGCCGCAGGATCAGGTCCGGCCCGTCGGCCTCCTGGTCGATGGCCTGGCGCAGGACAACCAGCGAATGCTGGTAGACGTCCTTGTGTTGATGGTGTTCATCGATCTCCAGCCGCATGGCGGGCACCTCGGGCAGCACGTGCTCGGCCAGCCCGGTGTCCACCAGCAGCTCGATGCCCCGCTCCGGCAGCGCGCCCAGCATCAGCTTGGACAGCTCGGCCTGCACCCGCTCGGCGGTGATCCGGCCGATCTGCTCCGCCATCCCGGTCATCGCGTCGACCACCCGTTCGGCCGGCTCGAAGCCCAACTGGCTGGCGAAGCGGGCGGCGCGCAGCATCCGCAGCGGGTCGTCGTCGAACGAGGACTGCGGGCTGGCCGGTGTGTCCAGCCTGCGCTCCAGCAGCGCGGACATCCCGTCGTGCGGGTCGACGAACCGCTTCGTCACCACGTCCACGGCCATCGCGTTCACCGTGAAGTCCCTGCGCACCAGGTCACCGTCGATGGTGTCGCCGAAGGTCACCTCGGGATTGCGGCTGACCCGGTCGTAGGTGTCGGCGCGGAACGTGGTGATCTCGCAGGTCTGGTCGCCCTTGCGGGCCCCGACCGTGCCGTACGCGATCCCGGTGTCCCACATCGCGTCCGCCCAGCCGGACAGCAGCCGCTGGATGACCGGTGGCCGGGCGTCGGTGGTGAAGTCGAGGTCGGTGTCAGTGTCCACCCTGCCGAGCAGTGCGTCGCGCACACTGCCGCCGACCAGGTACAGGTCATGGCCGGCCGACGCGAAGCGTTCGGCCAGTTCGACGGTGACCGGCGACAACCGCATCAGGGCGAGTACCGCGTTCCGCTGGGCGTGGACGCGGTCGACCGTGCCGGCGGCGTCCGGGGTGACGGATCGAGACATGGGACGGCCAGGATATCGGTCGGCGGTCACACCTCGGGCAGTCGGCGGCCGACTGCGATCCGGACTGATCGCACTACCATCGAACCCATGTCTCCGTCGCCAGCTCGGTCCGGCGGTTCCAAGCCGGGCCGGCGGAACCGGAGGCCCGGTCGTCGGCTGCGTACCGTCGAGGAGACCTCCGCGGGCGGACTCGTGGTGGACGGCACGCAATCCAGCGCCGCGATCATCGGCAGGCTGGATCGGCGTGGCACGCTGCTGTGGTCGCTACCCAAGGGGCACATCGAGGAGGGCGAGACCGCGCAGCAGGCCGCGGAACGCGAGGTGCACGAGGAGACCGGGATCCGCGGCGCGGTATTGCGCGAACTGGGCAGCATCGACTACTGGTTCGTGGTCGAGAGCAGGCGGGTGCACAAGACGGTGCACCATTTTCTGATGACGGCGATCGGCGGCGAGCTGTCCGACGAGGACGTCGAGGTGACCGAGGTGGCATGGGTGCCGCTGGCCGAACTCGACCAGCGCCTCGCGTACGCCGACGAGCGCAGGCTGGTACGCCGCGCGCTGCGGCTGGTGCGCTCCGGCGTACTGGACGGACAGCTTGATCGACACGGTGCCGACACGAAGAACACGCTGCCTGTGGACGGAGCGGAACGGCCATGAGGAAACCGGCGGTCTGGGTGCTCGTCGCGGCCCTGGTCGCGCTGGTCGCACCCCTCTCCGCCCCGACGGCCGCCGCCGCGCCGGGACCGGTCACCACCCAGAACTGGCTTCGGCTGTCGCTGGGTTCGATGCAACCGAACGTCGTCACCGCGAGCAGTACGTCGGTCACCATGACCGGCCGGATCACCAACATCAGCGACCGGAGCATCCACCAGATCACCGCCCGGCTACAGCTCGCCGACCCGCTGACCAGCGGTGCCGGTGCGGAGGCCGTGCTGAGCCCGACCGCGACGTTCAACCACAGCGACACCGTGTTCACCCCGCTGACCGACTCGCTGGCCCCCGGGCAGAGCGCCGACTTCACCGTGCGCGCCCAGTTGCAGGGTCCCGACTCGCTGCGGGTGCAGAACCCCGGTGTGTACCCGCTGATGATCAACATGCAGGGCGTGCCCGACTTCAGCACCGCGTACCGGCTGGTCGTCGGCACGATGCTGCTGCCGGTACTGGCGGCGCCAGGCGGCCAGCCGCCGCACGTCGGCGCGGCGGGCGGGCTGACCGTGCTGTGGCCGCTGGTCGACCAGCGGCCGAGGCTGCTGGGCACGAACGGCCACCAGGACGTCCTGTCCGACGACTCGCTGGCCACGTCGCTGGCCCCGGGCGGCCGACTGTTCGGCCTGGTCGACGCGGTCCGCCAGGCCACGGCGAACAATCCGCAACTGCTCACCTCGTTGTGTTTCGCCGTGGACCCCGACCTGCTGGACACGGTGCGCGCGATGGCGTCCGGCTACCTGGTGCGCACGGCGGGCGGCGGGACCACGCCCGGCACCGGCAGCCGGGCGGCCGCGCTGTGGCTGACCACACTGCACGACCTGACCCAGGGCCAGTGCGTGCTGCCGCTGCCCTACGCCGATGCCGACCTGGCGTCGCTGGCCCACGCCGACGGCGACAGCCTGGTGCAGCTGGCGCTGAGCGAGTCCACCTCGGTGACCGACGAACTGGGCGCCAGCCGACTGACCGACGTGGCCTGGCCGCCCGAC
Source organism: Pseudonocardiaceae bacterium (assembly GCA_036502345.1). GTDB lineage: Bacteria > Actinomycetota > Actinomycetes > Mycobacteriales > Pseudonocardiaceae > DATEPR01. Next base: position 24,759 of record DASXYT010000107.1, read on the forward strand.
GACACGCTGGACACCCGGACCATGACCGACCTGGCCGGTCTCGGCGTGAACACGGTGCTGCTGGATCCCGGCTCGGTCACCCCGAGGGCAGGCACGACACCGGTGTCGCTGGCCGGGTTCACCGGTGACGCGGCACCCAAGGTGGTGCCGATCGACCCGGTGGTGAACGGCGCGATGGCCCCGAGGACCGACGAGCCGAACGTGGACGAGGCCGGCATCTCGGCGCAGGACGGCCTGGCCGCCACCATCTACCAGACCGTGTTCGGCGGTAACGGCGGCCAACCGGTGCTGATCGCGCCGCCGCGCCGCTGGGCCCCGTCCGAGGCGCAGGCACTGGCCTTCCTGTCCGGCACCACCGCGGTGCTGGCCGGGCACTACGCGAACCCGACCCCGCTGGCCGACGCGGTCAGCGCCCCGCCTGCCGACCAGCCGGCCACCCTGAACTACCCGCCGCACAACAGCATCGTCGAGGTGAACCACGCGGTGGCAGCGCACGCCGTGCTGACCGACGGGCAGATGCGCGACGTGCTCAGCGCGATGGGCCGCGACCACACGACCCCCACGCCGGTGCTGCCCACCAGACTGATCACCCCGCTGCGGCTGGGCCTGCTCCGAGCGGTGTCCAGCGCGTGGCGGGCCGGTGGCACGTCCGGCGCGACCGCCGCGCTGGCCGAGGCCGACACCCAGTTCCGGGCGCTCACCAGGGAAGTCACCGTCGTCCAGCCGAGCCTGCCGATCCTGTTGGGCTCCAAGGACAGCAAGCTGCCGGTGACGGTGTCCAACGGGCTGCCGGTGGACATCACGGTGCGGGTCGACCTGACCGGCGACCCGGGCCTGCCCTCGGGCAGCAAGGAAGACGTGATCCCGGCCGGCCTCAGCGTCACGGTGTTCATCTCCACGTCGGTCACCCGGTCCGGGCGGATCAGCGCGTACGCCACAGTGCGCACGATCGGGGGTACGGAACTGGGCCAACAGGCCCGGATCGAACTGGTGTCGAGCGCGTACGGCACGATCATCGTGATTGTCACCGCGATCGCTTTCGCACTGTTGGTGCTGTTGTCCGGCCGGCGGATCTACCGCAGGGTCAGGGCTTCCCGGGCCGCGGAGGCGAACCAGGCGCCCGACCAGGAGGCGGTCGGCGCGCTGGTCGCGGTGGGTGAGCCCGCCGATCGGCGGCGAAGCGAGCAACAGGAGCCGGACGAGCGTTGACCAACGAGTCGTGGACCGAACCGATGCCCAGGGTCCCGCCGGGCCAGGGCGGGCCACCCGTCGGCGGCAGGCCCGGCCCGCCGCCGCGTGTTCCGGTTCCGCCACAGCCCGGCTACCCACCTCCGGGCAATCCGCCCCGGCCTGGCTACCCCCCGCCCGGCTTCGCCCCCAGGGTGCCGCCGCCGTCCCCGACGGAGGCCACCGTCCGGGTGCCGGTGGCCAGCGAGGACCCGACCGGGGACGCGCCGGCCGCCCAGGCCGTGCCGTCGCTGGCCAGGGCCAGCGGCTCGATGATCATCGCGACCGCGGTCAGCAGGATCACCGGGTTCCTGCGGCAGATCCTGCTGGTCGGCGTCGTCGGCATCGGCACCGTCAACGACTCCTACAGCGTCGCGAACAACTTGCCCAACATCGTGTACGAGTTGCTGCTCGGCGGGGTGTTGGCCAGTGTGGTCATCCCGACCCTGGTGCGCGCCCAGCACGAGGACGCCGACGACGGCCAGGCGTTCACCCAGCGGCTGCTGACGGTCTGCTTCGGGCTGCTCGCCATCGGCACCGTGTTCGCCGTGGTCGCCGCGCCGCTGCTGACCAGGCTGTACTTCTCCAGCACCGGTGAGGACCACCCGGCGCTGACCACGGCGTTCAGCAGGCTGATCCTGCCGGAGATCCTGTTCTACGGGATCTTCGGACTGCTGTCCGGCATCCTCAACGCCCGGCACGTGTTCAAGCCGGCCGCGTGGGCGCCGGTGCTGAACAACGTGATCATGTTCCTCACGCTCGGGCTGTACGCGGTGCTGCCGGGACCGATCACGGTCGACCCGGTGCGGATGAGCCAGCCGAAACTGCTGGTCCTCGGCGCCGGCACCACGCTGGGCGTCGTCGTCCAGGCGTTGGTGCTGATCCCGCCGCTGCTGCGGATCGGTTTCCGCTTCAAGTGGCGCTGGGGCTGGGACCGCAGGCTCGGCACGTTCGGTGGGCTGGCGCTGTGGCTGGTGCTGTACACGCTGGTCAGCCAGGTGGCCTACGTCGAACTGACGAAGGTGGCCACCGGCGCGGCAGGCGGCACCTACACGATCTACACGACGTCCTGGCTGCTGCTCCAGGTGCCCTACGGCATCCTCGGCGTGTCGCTGCTGACCGCGATCATGCCGAGGCTGAGCAAGTCGGCGGCCGAGGGCAATCTGTCCGGCGTGGTCGCCGACCTGTCCACCGGCAGTCGGATGTCCGCGGTGATGCTGGTGCCGCTGTGCGCCATGATGACGGTGCTCGGCCCGCAGATCGGTGAGGCGCTGTTCGCGTTGCGGCACAGCCAGTCCAGCAGCGCCACCGTGTTGGGTCTGACGTTCACCACATCGGCGTTCGGTCTGGTGTTC
>DASXYT010000108.1:0-11656 GCA_036502345.1 Pseudonocardiaceae bacterium
TGGGTGCGACTTACGCTGCGTTACATGTTCCGGTCGCACACCAGGACCGTGGACCCCGTGCCCGCCGAGGACGAGACGTCCGCGCCCGAGGCGCAGGCAGTGCTCGGGCCCGAGGACGCCAGGGTCAACCTGCTCCGCCTCGTGGTGCCCGACCTGGTCGTGGCGCAGGGTGCCGACCACGAGCGCCGCCAGGTGGGCATCGCGTGGCACGACGGGTCGTGGACGGCCGTGCTGCTGGTCGAGCCGACGCCCGCGTTGATCACCCAGGTGGGTGCCACCCCCAACCTGCCGCTCGGCGCGCTCGCCCCCTGCCTGGAGGACCGCGGTGTGGTGCTGGACGCCATCCAGGTGATCTGGCACTGCTACCCGGGCAGCGCGTCGCTGCCCCTCACCTCCCCGGCGCTGGCCTCCTACCTGGAAGTGCTCGGCCCGCTGCCGGCCGCTGCCCGCCGGACCACCTGGATCGCGGTCCGGCTGGACCCGCGCCGCTGCCCTGCCGCGATCAGCGAGCGTGGCGGCGGTGTCGTCGGTGCGCACCGCGCGTTGATCGGTGCGCTGTCGCGGGTGCGCAGCGCGCTGGAGGCCAGGGGCGTGCCGACCCGGCCGCTGGACCCGGACGAGTTGCTGCGCTCCGGCGTGTCGGCCGCCGAGTTGGTCGGCGCCGCCCGCGCGAACCTGCGGGTCGGTCTGCGCGAGCGCTGGACCGGAGTGACCACGGCCGGCATCGGGCACGCCAGCTACGCCATCACGCACTGGCCCAAGGGCCGCAACGTGAACAGCATCAACGGGTTGACCGGCATCAGGACCCTGTCGTCCACCGTGGCCATGTCGATCTCGCCGAGCGGCGAGGACGGCCAGGTCGGGCTGCGCGGGCTGGTCCGGGTGAGCGCCAGGACCCCCGGTGAGCTGCACGAGGCCAACCAGCGCCTGCACACCATGGCCAACAAGCTGAACGTGTCGTTGACCCCGCTGCGTGGCCTCCAGGTGTCCGGCCTCGCGGCGACACTGCCGCTGGGAGGTGCCGCCTGATGGCCAGGAGCAGGGTGCTGGACACGCAGAGCCAGTCCGGCATCGCGCCCGAGTTCCTGGTGTCGCCCGCGATGCTGGACGCGGTCAGCCCGTCCGGCGACCGGGGTGGCATGGTCATCGGGTCCGGCATGAACAACGAGCCGCTGTCCGTGTCGGTGCTTCGGCCATCGCCCACCAGGATCGTCTGCGTCGGCGGGCTGTACCTGGCCAGGCAGTTGGCGTTGCGTGCGATGGCGACCGGAGCGTGGGTCGTGGTCGCCACCGCCCGACCGGCAGCGTGGCAGGTGCTGGCGAAGGCGGCCGGCGACGGTCCCGACGGCCGGCCGGTGCCGCTGGTGCAGATCCGCAGGCTGAACCCGGTCGAGCTGCCGAGGGCCACCGAGGACGGCCCACTGCTGGTGATGCACGACGGCGGTTCGACCCCGCAGGAACTGTTCCCGCCGAGGTCGGCCTGGCAGACCACGGTGTACGTGCTGCCCTACCTGCACCCGCAGGCCACCGCGATGGCCAACTCGGCGGACCTGGTGCTGCTGCAGCGGCAGCCGGTCGGTCAGGCCCAACTGGCGGGCCGGATCTGGCGGCTGCCGCCACCCCTCGTGCAGCAGTTGACCAATCTGAAAGAGGACCAGGTGGTCGCGCTGGGCAGGAACCTGTGGCGCCCGGTGCGGCTGCTGACCACCCCGGCCGAACAGCAGATCCTCGGCCCGGTGCGCAGGGGGGACTAAGGACCTAGCTTCTCCACCTCCGCGGCCACCAGCGGTCGCAGGCCGGCCAGGTCGATGCCCAGTGCGCCCAGTGCGGTGGCCGCTACGCCGTCCCCGACCGCGAGCAGGCCCAACAGCAGGTGCTCCGTGCCGACGAAGTCGTGGCCGAGATCGGTCGACTCCCGGACCGCATCCTCAAGGACAAGCTTGCTCCGTGGGGTGAATGGGATGTGGCCGCGTGGCACCTTCTTCTCCGGTGGCGACATCCGCTGCTCGACGGCCTCCTGCACGGCATCCGCCGAACCCGCCTGCGCGACCAGCAGTCGGGCCGCCAGGCCCCTGGGCTCGTCCAGCAGGCCGAGCAGCACGTGCTCGGTGCCGATGTAGTTGTGCTTGTGGTTGCGGGCGGACTCCTGCGCCAGCACGATGACGTGCCGCGCGAGGTCGGTGTACCGGTTGAAGATCTGCGGCACCCAGCGCTGCTGGGCCGCCTGTTTGGACACGCCGATGGCGTCGCCGATCTCGGTCCAGGAGGCGCCGGCTTCCTTGGCCAGCGACACGAAGTGTCCGACCAGCTGGTCGCCGAGGGCGTTGAGGGTGTGCGAGCGGGACTGCGCCTCGGTGACCTTGGCCAGCGCGTCGGCGTCGGGCAGGTCGGTGTCGACGCGGGAGATCAGGTCGCTGAGGCTGAGATTGAGTGGGCTCATGCGTCAACTATGACTTGACGACGGCCTGGCGTCAACTACTTCTTGACGAGTCGACATGTCGACAATCCAGCGGTGCCCTGACGTTGCGGGTGCGCTCCGCCCTGGCCGCCAACTCGTCGTCCGGCGGGTAGTCGACGCTCAGCAGCGTCAGCCCGTGAGCGGGCGCCACGGCCACCGTGCTGGGCCTCGTGGTGGCCGTCAGCAGCGACGAGGGCCAGTCCACCGGCAGCCGGCCCTCACCGACTGCGAGCAGCGCACCGATGAGGCTGCGGACCATCGAGTGGCAGAACGCGTCGGCGGACACACGCGCCACCAGGATGCCGTCCGGCTGCCGCGCCCAGTCCAGCCGCTGCAACTCACGAATCGTCGTGGCACCCTCACGGCGCCGGCAGAACGCCACGAAGTCGTGCTCACCGAGCAACAGCGCCGCCGCCTCGTTCAGCAGCGGCACGTCCAGCGGCCGGTGCCAGCTCAGGGTGTCCCTGCGCTGCAACGGCAGCGCGCCGAAGGGCGTGTCGGCCACCCGGTAGGCGTAGTGCCTGCGCAGCGCGGAGAACCGGGCGTCGAACTCCACCGGCACCGGCCGGGCCGACAGCACCCGCACGTCCGGCGGCAGCATCCGGTTCCACCGGCCGGCCAGCCGGTCCAGGTCGTCCTCATAAGGCTCGACCTCAAGGTGCGCCACCTGGTTCGCCGCGTGCACACCGGCGTCCGTACGGCCTGCCACCACGAGCTTGGCAGGCGGGCGGCCACCGGGGCCGTGCAGTGCCAGCACCTCGGCCAGCACGCCCTGCACGGTGCGCCTGCCCGGCTGGGCAGCCCAGCCGGAGAAGTCGGTGCCGTCGTAGGCGAAATCGATCCGAACGCGGACGAGCCCGCCATCCCTCGCGGGCACGGCGGGCTCGTTCACGATCTCTTGCTGGGACGTCAGGACTTGTCCTCTTCGGACTCGCCTTCGGTCTCCTCTGCTGCTTCCTCACGGGCCTCGGCGTCCGCCTCGGCGGCCTCGATCACGTTGGCGTCGACCTCTTCGGTCTCAGCGGTGACGTCATCGTTCACGACGTCCTTGGCCGGAGCCTCGGTCGCCTTCTTGTCCGCGAACTTCGTGCCACGCGCCGCCTCGGCCTCGGCCGTCGCGGTCCGCTCGGCCACCAGCGCGATCACGGCCATCTTGGCGTTGTCACCCTTGCGGGGCATCACCTTGGTGATCCGCGTGTAGCCACCCGGGCGGTCGGCGAAGAACGGGCCGATCTCCGCGAACAGCTTGTGCAGGATGTCCTTGTTGCGGATGGTCTTCAGGACCTCACGGCGGTTGTGCAGGTCACCGCGCTTGGCCTTGCTGATGATCCGCTCGGCGAACGGCCGCAGCCGCCGCGCCTTCGCCTCGGTGGTGGTGATCCGGCCGTGTTCGAACAGCGACGTGGCCAGGTTGGCCAGCATCATCCGCTCGTGGGCCGGCGACCCGCCGAGACGGCGGCCTTTGGTCGGGGTCGGCATCTCTTGCTCCTCGTTGCGATACAGCCAAGCCGTCCACCAAGGACGTCAGAGCTGCTCCGTCTCTGCGTAGTCGTGGCCGTCGTCGTGACCGCCGTCCAGGTGTACGTCCGCACCCCAGCCGTCCGCCGGGTAGTCGGAGGCCGCTGCCGACGGGTCGAACCCGGGCGGGCTGTCCTTCAGGGCCAGGCCGAGACCGACGAGCTTCATCTTGACCTCGTCGATCGACTTGGCACCGAAATTGCGGATGTCGAGCAGGTCGGCCTCGCTGCGCGAAACCAGTTCGCCGACCGTGTGGATGCCCTCACGCTTCAGGCAGTTGTACGAACGCACCGTCAGGTCGAGGTCCTCGATCGGCATCGCGAAGGCCGCGATGGTGTCGGCCTCGGCGGGCGACGGGCCGATCTCGATGCCCTCCGCGTCCACGTTCAGCTCACGGGCCAGACCGAACAGCTCGACCAGCGTCTTGCCGGACGACGCGACAGCATCCCTCGGCGTGATCGACGGCTTGGTCTCGACGTCCAGGATCAGCTTGTCGAAGTCCGTACGCTGCTCGACACGGGTGGCCTCGACCTTGTAGGTCACCTTCAGCACCGGCGAGTAGATGGAGTCGACCGGAATCCGGCCGATCTCCGCGCCTGCCTGCTTGTTCTGCACGGCGGGGACGTAGCCACGACCGCGCTCGACGACGAGCTCGATCTCCAGCTTGCCCTTGCTGTTCAGCGTGGCGATGTGCAGGTCCGGGTTGTGCACGGTGACACCGGCCGGCGGCACGATGTCGCCCGCGGTCACCACACCGGGGCCCTGCTTGCGCAGGTACATGGTCACCGGCTCGTCCTCCTCGGAGCTGATGACCAGCTCCTTGAGGTTCAGGATGATGTCGGTGACGTCTTCCTTCACACCCGGGACGGTGGTGAACTCGTGCAGCACGCCGTCGATCCGGATGCTGGTGACAGCGGCACCGGGAATGGACGACAGCAGGGTGCGGCGCAGCGAGTTGCCGAGCGTGTAGCCGAAGCCGGGCTCCAACGGTTCGATGACGAACCGGGAGCGGGTCTCGTTGACGGTGTCCTCGGCCAGTGACGGCCGCTGGGAAATAAGCACTTCGGTGTTCCTTTCGCAGTGGCGCCCGCCATATGACGCCTACTGATGGCGACCCGGCCACCCGATGTGCTGGGGTGAACCGGAACCGGCCCTCTGTTGTCCGAGGACAACAGAGGGCCCACTAGATCACTTCGAGTAGTACTCGACGATCAACTGTTCCTGAACCGGGGTGTCGATCTGGGCCCGGATCGGGAGCTGGTGCACCAGGATCCGCAGGGTGGACGGAACCACCTGCAGCCAGGCGGGAATCGGCCGGTCGCCCATCGTCGCCTTGGCCACCTCGAAGGGCAGCGTCGGAATCGACTTCGGACGAACGTCGATGATGTCCCACTTGGACACCTGGTAGCTGGGCACGTTCACGGCGTGGCCGTTGACGATGAAGTGCCCGTGGCTGACCAGTTGCCGGGACTGCCTGCGGGTGCGGGCCAGGCCGGCGCGGTAGACCACGTTGTCCAGCCGGGCTTCCAGCAGCTGGAGCAGGTTCTCACCGGTCTTGCCGGGGCGACGCGCTGCCAGCTTGTAGTACTTGCTGAACTGCCGCTCCAACACGCCGTAGGTGAAGCGCGCCTTCTGCTTCTCCTGCAGCTGGAGCAGGTACTCGCTCTCCTTGATCCGACCGCGGCCGTGCTGGCCGGGCGGGTAGGGGCGACGCTCGAACGCCTGGTCGCCGCCGATCAGGTCGACCTTCAACCGGCGGGACTTGCGGGTGATGGGTCCGGTGTAACGAGCCATGGTGTGCTACTCCTCCCCGCCCTAGACCCGGCGCCGCTTGGGCGGACGGCAGCCGTTGTGCGGCTGCGGGGTCACGTCCTGGATGTTGCCGACCTCGAGGCCGGCCGCCGACAACGACCTGATCGCGGTCTCCCGGCCGGAACCGGGGCCCTTCACGAACACGTCGACCTTCTTCATGCCGTGCTCGGCGGCCTTGCGGGCGGCGTTCTCCGCTGCCATCTGCGCCGCGAACGGCGTGGACTTGCGGGAACCCTTGAAGCCGACGTGGCCTGCCGACGCCCAGCTGATCACATTGCCGGCGGGGTCGGTGATGGACACGATCGTGTTGTTGAACGTGCTCTTGATGTGGGCGTGCCCATGCGAGACGTTCTTCTTTTCCTTGCGCCGGACCTTCTTGACCCCGGCGCCAGTGCGGGACTTCGGTGGCATGTCTGGACTGATCTCCTCAAAGCCGTGAGAGTTTGTCGGCTACCGGGGCTTACTTCTTGCCGGCCTTCTTCTTGCCGGCGACCGTTTTCTTCGGGCCCTTACGGGTACGGGCGTTGGTCTTCGTCCGCTGACCCCGCACGGGCAGGTTGCGGCGGTGCCGCAAGCCCGCGTAGCAGCCGATCTCGATCTTGCGGCGGATGTCTGCCGCAACCTCACGGCGGAGGTCGCCCTCTACCTTGAAGTGTTCTTCCATGTACTCGCGCAGCGTGGCCACGTCTTCGTCGGTCAGGTCCTTCGAGCGCAGGTCAGGACTGATACCGGTGGCGGTCAGCGTCTGCTTGGAGCGGGTGCGACCGATACCGAAGATGTAGGTCAGTGCGATCTCCATCCGCTTGTCGCGGGGGAGGTCGACGCCCATGAGTCGTGCCATTCGGCGTTGTCTCCTCTGTTCTGCTCCAGGTTTGCTCCCTGACCGCCCCACGGCCGACTCGTGAGTCCGTGGGCCCCGGCCTGAAGTCCGGGGGTGTACCTGGCCGCGTCTGGCCGGGCAGGTGCTGGGAGTCCTCTTGTGTTGTCGTCGCGTCCGAAGCCGCGACCAGTACCCGGGTGGGTCCGCTCAGCCCTGGCGCTGCTTGTGGCGCAGGTTCTCGCAGATCACCATGACCCTGCCGTGACGACGGATCACCTTGCACTTGTCGCAGATCTTCTTGACGCTCGGCTGAACCTTCACGCCTGTGCTCTCCTGCTCGGATCCGTCACTACTTGTAGCGGTAGACGATGCGACCTCGGGACAGGTCGTAGGGCGACAGCTCCACGACTACCCGGTCCTCGGGCAGGATACGGATGTAGTGTTGCCGCATCTTGCCGCTGATGTGTGCCAGGACCCGGTGGCCGTTTTCCAACTCGACGCGGAACATCGCGTTGGGAAGTGGCTCGACCACGCGGCCCTCTACCTCGATGGCCCCGTCCTTCTTGCCCATGTCCTCCGCGTTTCGTGACGGTGATGTGGGAATCCGCAACCCCTGATGAGGGGCTGCGCAGGGCACCGACCGACCCCACTTCCGAACAGTCCGAGAACGAGATCCCCGAGCTAGCCTGAAATCGCAGGCACGACGGAATGGGTGCGACCTGGTGCACCGTTTACCCAGTGTACGCGCATGGCTCTGAGCACCCAAATCGGGTCAGTCGCGGCCCGGCAGGGCCTTGCCGCCGCCGCCGTGGTCGTTCCGGCCGCCGGGGACGGTCCACCACAGCACACCGAGCACCGCGCCCGGCGGGACGGCGACCCACAACCACCACGGGTAGATGAAGTTGCCCGTCGTCACGCACACCAGGCCCCAGATGACCAGGTTCAACGCCGTGAGCGACAGCCAGATCGTGTTCAGCACGCGCAGCGCCGTCGGGCCACGGTGCCGGCGGACCACCGGCTTGGCGGCGACCGGCACGGGCAGCGGCGGCTGGGGCGGGGGCAGATCGGCGGTGATCCTGGCGAGCTCGCCGCGGGTGGCGGTCTGCCAGGTCTCGGCCACCCTGGTGTCGAACTCCGCGAGTGTGATCAGGCCCTCGGCGTGGGCCGTGCGCAGCCGCTCCTGCGTGGCGTTCCGATCCACGTCGGACACCCGCATCAGCTCCGGCGGCACTCCTTCGGTCACGGAAGTATCTTGCCATCCAAACGGCCTCCGCGGTTCGGAACCGCGCGGTAGCACTTGTGCTATTGTTGGCTCATGACCACCACCGTAGGACTGCGCGAACTGCGTCAGCAGGCGTCCGAGTTGGTGCGTCGAGCTGAGGCCGGCGAAGAAGTGACGATCACGGTGTCCGGGCGACCCAGTGCGCGGTTGGTGCCGATCGCACCGCAGACCTGGCGGACCTATGCAGAGGTGGCTGACATCTTTCATGGTCCCGCCGATCCCGAGTGGGACACCGACAGGCACCTGATCGACCAGCAATTCCGCGATCCCTGGGCTCCCGCGTGAGGGCGGTTCTGGACACCAGTGTCATCATCGCCGCCGATGTGCCCCATCTCGCTGGAGACTTGGCGATCAGCTCAGCGACAGTGGCCGAACTGCACTTCGGGGTCCTGGTCGCACGCAGCGCCGCCACCCGCGCCGAGCGGCTACGCCGGTTGACCGCTCTGCAGCGTGATTTCGACGCTCTGCCGGTTGATGACGCGGTAGCCGCAAGTTATGGCCAACTCGCAGCCGCGGTCGTCGAGATCGGCCGGCAGCCGCGGGCTCGCACGATGGACCTGCTCATCGCCGCGACCGCCCATGCCCACGATGCCCGCCTGTACACACGCAATGCCAGCGACCTCGTCGGTCTGGAGAAACTGGTGGAGATCATCCCCGTCTGACCTCGCTCGACGCGGGCTACTCGGGTTCGGTGAGGACCCACGGGCCGTCGTCGGTGACCGCGATCGAGTGCTCCCAGTGCGCGGCCCGGGAGCCGTCGCTGGTCACCACGGTCCAGCCGTCGGCCAGTTCGTCGGTGTCCGGGTCGCCAAGGGTCAGCATCGGCTCGACGGCCAGGGCCATGCCGGTGCGCAGTCGCGGACCTCGGCCCGGTTTGCCGTAGTTGGGCAGGAACGGCTCCATGTGCATGGCCGTGCCGATGCCGTGGCCGCCGTAGTCGGGGACGATGCCGTACGTGCGACCGTCCGTCCGCTCGGCGTCGTGCACCGCGGTCTCGATGGCGTGCGACACGTCGGACAGCCGGGCGCCGGGCTGGATGGCAGCGATGCCGGCCAGCATGGCCGCCCTGGTGGCCGCGGACAGCGCCTCGTCGAGATCGCTCACCGCACCGACCGCCACGGTGACCGCGGAGTCGCCGTGCCAGCCGTCCAGGATGGCGCCGCAGTCGATCGAGATCAGGTCACCGTCGGCCAACACCTGGGTGCGGGCCGGGATGCCGTGCACGACCTGTTCGTTGACCGAGGCGCAGATCGAAGCCGGGAAACCGTGGTAGCCCTTGAACGACGGCACGGCGCCGGCGTCCCGGATGGACTGCTCGGCCAGTTCGTCCAGCTCCCAGGTGCTCACGCCCGGCTTCGCCTGCTCGGTGAGCAGGGTCAACGCGCGCGCGACGACCAAGCCGGCTGCCCGCATCGCCTGCAGCTCACCGGCACTCTTGACCTCGATCTCCCTGCCCCGCCTCAACACAGGTCGTTCACCCGAAGCCCGTCAGTCAGCCGAGTCGCGATCGCGGAGGGCGCTGAGGACACGTTCCGTGACGTCGTCCACGTCGCCGACCGCGTCCACGGTCAGCAGGATGTCCCGGTAGTGGTTGAGCAGCGGTGCCGTCTCCTGGCGGTACACCTGCTGCCGATACCGGATGACGTCCTCGGTGTCGTCGTTGCGGCCCCTGGCCAGCAACCGCTGGACCAGCTCCTCCTCCGGCACCTGGAACTCGATCACCGCATCCAGCGAGTGGCCGTCGCCGGCCAGGATCTTGCCGAGCACGTCAGCCTGGGCGACGTTGCGCGGGAACCCGTCCAGCAGGAAGCCGTGCCGGGCGTCCTCGTCACCGAGGCGCTGCCGAACCATCTCGTTGGTGACGGCATCGGGTACCAGGTCACCGGCGTCGAGGTACCGCTTGACCTCGCGGCCTAGCTCGGACTGCTCGCTGATGTGCGCGCGGAACAGATCACCGGTGGAGATGTGCGGGATGCCGAGCTTCCCGCTCAGTACCGCCGCCTGGGTACCCTTGCCCGCTCCGGGCGGGCCGACGAGGACAAGTCTCACTACCGCAGGAACCCTTCGTAGTTACGCTGCATCAGCTGGCTCTCGATCTGCTTCACCGTGTCGAGACCGACACCGACCATGATCAGGACGGCGGTACCACCGAACGGGAAGTTCTGGTTCTGCCCCTGGCCGGTCAGGCCGAGGAAGAAGTTCGGCAGTACGGCGATGATGCCCAGGTAGAGGGAGCCGGGGAGCGTGATGCGGTTGAGCACGAAGCGCAGGTACTCGGCGGTGGGCCTGCCGGGCCGGATACCAGGGATGAACCCGCCGAACTTCTTCATCTCGTCGGCACGCTCGTCCACGTTGAACGTGATGGTGATGTAGAAGTACGTGAAGAAGATGATCAGCAGGAAGTAGACGATGATGTAGACCCAGTTGTCCTGGTTCGTCAGGTACGTCTGGATGAACTGCTGCCAACCGTTCACCGTGGTGCCGTTGCCCACCAGATTGGCCACCAGGTTGGGCAGGTACAGCAGCGACGACGCGAAGATGACCGGGATGACGCCTGCCTGGTTCACCTTCAGTGGCAGGTAGGTCGACGTACCGCCGTACATCCGGCGGCCGATCATCCGCTTGGCGTACTGCACCGGGATTCGGCGCTGGCCCTGTTCCATGAACACGACGCTGGTGATGATCGCCAGACCGAAGATGCAGACCACGGTGAAGACGAGCGCGTGGCCGTTGGTCAGGATCGAGTTGCCCTCACTGGGAATGCGGGACGCGATGTTGGCGAACATCAGGATCGACATACCGTTGCCGACGCCGCGTTCGGTGATCATCTCGCCGAGCCACATGATGATGGCGGTACCGGCGGTCATGGTGACGACGATGATGGCCAGGGAGAAGACCGACTGGTCCGGGATGACCTGCTCGGGGCAGTTGCCGAACAGCTGTCCACGCACGGCGAGCGCGATGATGCCGGTGGACTGCAGGATGGCGAGGCCGATGGTCAGGTACCGGGTGTACTGGGTCAGTTTGTTCTGACCCGACTGGCCTTCCTTCTTCAGTTGCTCGAACCGCGGGATGACAACGGTGAGCAGCTGAATGATGATGCTGGCCGTGATGTAGGGCATGATGCCCAGCGCGAAGATCGACAGCTTGAGCAGAGCGCCGCCGCTGAACAGGTTGATCAGCTGGTAGACGCCACTGCTGCTGACGTCGTTGGTGCAGAGGTTGACGTTCTTGTACGACACGCCCGGAGCGGGCAGCGTCGCGCCGATCCGATACACAATGATGATCCCGAGCGTGAACAGGATCTTCTTGCGTAGGTCCGGCGTCGCGAAAGCCGAGCGGAATGCGCTGAGCACGCGAGACCTCCTGGGCGGTACCTGCCGCGCTGCGGCGTGGGCCCGTAGTCGTGGGCCGGCGGGTTTCTACCGGCGGGGTGGTGGCCTGTCGCACAGACCAGTCGCGCCACGGACCGGAGAGGCACGAAGCGCGCTGTCGACTCTAACAGGCCGATGCCAGCCGTTGACCTGCCCGTCACCGATTCCACCGCGTGGATCAACGGCGGTGCGCCGACCGACCCGCCGACCTGCTGATGAACAGGCGGACTTGTGATCGGCCGGTGACCCGGCGTGCGGACCGGGCACAACGATCCGTTACGGGATCACGTAACTCTCATTCACCGGTAGCTCTCCAGCACCTCACGCAACCGGACCGCGATCTGCGCCGAATCGGCGGGCGCGATGGTCAGCGTCACACCGTCGTTGGTCAT
>DASXYT010000109.1:0-16778 GCA_036502345.1 Pseudonocardiaceae bacterium
CGTGGCAGGGCGGTGTGATTCCCAGCACGAGCCCATCGCCTCGGGGTCGACCCGCGCGCTGATGCCGGGACGAGGACTCGTGGTCCACCTCCGCTGCCGGCGCCACCCGCGCGAAAGCACCGGTTCCGCGGTGGGGGAAGACCACGGAGAGCGGCCATGCACCCGCGCCGCACGGATCGCCCTCCGTCCACAACCAGTGAGGAGACGATGTGAGTCGGCAGAGTTTGGCCAAGGCTCATCAGAAGATCCAGGAGCTCTCCTGGGAGCCGCAGTACCACGAGCCGTACATGAAGTACGGAACCGACTACACCTTCCGCAAGGCCGCCAAGAAGGACCCGCTCAAGCAGGTTCTGCGGTCCTACTTCCCCATGCAGGAAGAGAAGGACCACCGCGTCTACGGTGCATCCGACGGCGCGATCCGCGGCAACATGTTCCGCCAGGTCCAGGAGCGTTGGCTGGAGTGGCAGAAGCTGTTCCTGAGCATCATCCCGCTGCCGGAGATCTCCGCGGCCCGGGCAATGCCGCTGCTGTTCCGTACGGTGCCCAACCCGGAACTGCACAACGGCCAGGCAATCCAGATGATCGACGAGGTCAGGCACTCGACGATCCAGCAGAACCTCAAGCGCCTGTACATGAACAACTACATCGACCCGGCCGGCTTCAACAGCAGCCTGCGCAACTTCCAGAACGACTACTGCGGCACCATCGGCCGGCAGTTCGCGGAAGGCTTCATCACCGGTGATGCGATCACCGCGGCGAGCATCTACCTGACGATCGTCGCCGAGACCGCGTTCACCAACACGCTGTTCGTCGCCATGCCGGCCGAAGCGGCCGCCAACGGTGACTACCTGCTGCCCACGGTGTTCCACTCCGTGCAGTCCGACGAGTCGCGGCACATCAGCAACGGTTACGCCACGCTGCTGATGGCACTGTCCGACGAGGGCAACCACCAGTTGCTCGAACGGGACCTGCGCTACGCGTGGTGGAACAACCACAGGGTGGTCGACGCGGCCATCGGCACCTTCATCGAGTACGGCACGAAGGACCGCCGCAAGGACCGTGAGAGCTACGCGGAGATGTGGCGTCGGTGGATCTACGACGACTACTACCGCAGCTACCTCGTTCCGCTGGAGAAGTACGGGTTGGTCATTCCGCACGACCTCATCGAGGAATCGTGGAACCAGATCTGGAACAAGGGCTACGTGCACGAGGTTGCCCAGTTCTTCGCCACCGGGTGGCTCGCCAACTACTGGCGCATCGACCCGATGACGGACGAGGACTTCGAGTGGTTCGAGTACAAGTACCCGGGCTGGTACGACAAGTACGGCAAGTGGTGGGAGAACTACAGCCGGCTCTCGATGCCGAACGGGCACAACCCGATCGCGCTGGAAGACGTCGACTACGTGTACCCCGCCCGTTGCTGGACGTGCATGGTGCCGTGCCTGGTCCGTGAGGACATGGTGATGGAGAAGGTGGACGGTCAGTGGCGTACGTACTGCCACGAGGCCTGCCGCTGGACCGACTCCGAGGCGTTCCGCCCGACCTACCAGGGCCGGTCCACGCCGAACATGGGCAAGCTGATCGGTTCCCGTGAGTGGGAGACCCTGTACCACGGCTGGAACTGGGCCGACGTCGTGAAGGACATGGGCTATGTCCGGGACGACGGCAACACGCTGGTCGCACAGCCCCACCTCGACCTCGACCCGAAGAAGATGTGGACGCTGGACCACCTGCGTAGGTGCCCACCGCTGCTGAGCCCGAACGTGCTGCTCAACGAGATGACCGACGAGCAGCGTGCGGACTACCAGGCCGACTACAACAAGCAGGGTCCGGCCGGCCGGCCGGCCAGGGCGACAGCCTAGTTGTCGCCGGCGTTGGAGGGCTCGGCCCGCTCCTTCGGACCGAGAGTTCCTAACACGACGGCGTTCGATTAGGGAGCGGCGTCCAGGTGCGCCAGCTGCAAGGCGGAGGAGGTCCCGGTCCCTCTGTTGGACCGGGACCGGCGACAACGCCGCAGATGGTGTGCCTGGACCCCGCGAGCCGAACAGTTGTGTGTTAGGAACTCTGGACCTTCCAACGTCCATCGTGGACTGTGCCTGAGCACGGGCCGTGTCTGAGAAAGGGCTGCCATGGCAGACAAGCACCGCGTGCGCTTCGAGCCGGTCGGGATCGAGATCGAGGTCGACGAGGACCAGACGATCCTGAGGGCCGCGGCAGAGCAGGGCATCATGCTCATGCACGGCTGCAAGGAGGGCCAGTGCGCGGCGTGCAAGTCGTTCATCCTCGACGGCGAGGACGTCGAGCATGACAAGTACTCCACCTTCGCCCTGCCCGACTACGAGAAGGACGAGGGCTTCACCCTGCTGTGCAGGGCACATGCCTACGAAGACCTGACGATCGAACTGATGAACTACGACGAGGACATGATCCGCTCCGGCCTGCCGATCCAGGAGGCCGTCGTCGAGGTCGTGTCCAACGACAACGTCACGCACGACATGCGGCACCTCGTCGTCCGCATGATCGAGCCGACCGGGTTGAAGTTCTTCCCGGGGCAGTACGTGGACTTCAAGGTGCCCGGTCACGACGACGAGGTCACCCGGTCGTTCTCGATGGCCAACACGTCCACAACGGACGGTGGGCTGCTCGAGTTCGTCATCAAGATCTACCCGGACGGCCTGTTCTCTCGATTCCTGGACACCGAAGTCGCGGTCGGCGACAGGCTCGATGTGACAGGTCCGTTCGGGGTTTTCACCTTGCGTGACGCACCGTCCGCCGATCTCGTCTATGTCGGCGGCGGTGCCGGCATGGCGCCCATCCTGTCGCTGCTGCGGTCCATGTCCGAGCGCGGCCTTGAGCGCAAAGCCACGTTCTACTACGGCGCCCGTCGCCGTAAGGACCTGTGTTTCGAGAAGGAACTGGAGGCATTGGAGGAGACGCTGCCCGGTTTCCACTATGTGCCGGCACTGTCCGAGCCCGAGGAGGGCGACGGTTGGGACGGCGAGGTCGGTCTGATCACCGACGTGTTGCGGCGACGGGAATCCGACCTGTCCGGTGCCGACGCCTACGTGTGCGGGCCGCCACCGATGGTGGAGGCGGCGCTGGAACTGCTGCCCGCTCTCGGGGTGGCCGACAAGCGCATCTTCTACGACAAGTTCACCACGACCGGCAACGCAGATTGATCGCGAGGCAGGACGAGAGGTAAGGAACCGCAGATGACAACGACGCCAGAACGCAGCGTACCGAAGCCTGCTTTCACCGACGCGGAGGCCGGCGCCAAGGTTTTCCCTGACTCGGACTTGCGCCGGTTCAACTACTACGTGCCGCAGAAGCGCAAGCAGAGCCACTACGAGGACGTCACCGTCGAGGTCCAGCCCGACCCGAGGCACTACCTGGCACAGGGTTGGCTGTACGGCTTCGCCGACGGCAAGGGTGGCTACCCGCTGGAGTGGACAGCGCTGAAGGCATGGGGCTCGGACCGGCCGGTGCCGGAGCGCTTCCCGGGCTCCGGTGGCAAGGGCTACGACTGGCCCGCGCACGGCTGGCACGAGTTCCGCGACCCGAACGAGGAGTGGGAGCTCACGCTCTACCGCTACAACTCCAACGTGGTCCGCCAGCTCAACCAGAACATCGACGCCGCCCGCCAGGCCAAGGCCTTCGAGCAGTGGAACCCGAACTGGGTGCAGTTCGTGTCGCAGCACGTCGGCGCGTGGATGCACGTGGACCACGGCCTGGGCCTGTACCTGTTCGCCAACGCCAACCGCAGGGCGCCGACGAACATGCACAACAACGCGATCTCGGTGAACAGCATGCACCGGATCAGGGCCGCCCAGGACCTCGCGCTGTACAACCTGACGCTGTCCGAGGAACTGCCCGGCTTCGACGGCTCGGCGCACGTCGCGACGTGGAACGAGGACCCGGCATGGCAGGGCGTCCGCGAGACCGCCGAGCAGCTGACCGAGGTCTGGGACTGGTGCGAGGCGCTGTTCGCGGCGAACATCGTGTTCGAGCCGCTGGTCGGCGAGCTGTTCCGGAGCAACCTGGTGCAGCAGGCGGCGCCGTCCAACGGTGACTTCATCACGCCGACGCTGATCGGCGCCGAGGAGTTCGACTTCGCGGAGCGCGACCTGCGCTACACGAAGGCGATGTTCCAGTTGCTGGTTCGGGACAAGGAGTTCGCCGACCAGAACAGGGCGCTCATGCAGGGCTGGCTGGAGAACTGGGTGCCGCGCTGCATCAAGGCTGCCCGCACACTGCAGCCGCTGTGGTCGCAGCCCGACGCGAAGCCCCCGCGCTTCGAGGACGGTCTCGACCGGGCGAAGAGCCGCTTCAGCGGCATTCTGTCCGACCTGGATCTGCAAGCACCGAAGGAGCTGGCCCAATGACCACGTTCACCACGTCGGAGAGCCCGTTCAAATCCGACAACACCGCGTCCAACATGTGTGGCATCACCCTGATGAACAACCAGGTCGGCGCCATCATCGCGGAGGTGATGGGGACCAAGGACAACGTCACCATCACGCACCTGCCCTCGATGATCCGCGTGGACGCCAGGGGCCGGATGGACCTCGTCTACTCCGAGATGGACGAGGCGGCCGGCGAGGAGGACGGTTGGTTCGACTCGGCGGAGTTCGAGGAGAGCATGTCCACCCACTACGGCCGGATGATCCACGAGGACGACCGCACCATCATGTTCGCCAACCCGGAGGACGCAGCCGAGTTCCTCGACTTCGACCTCAAGGCACGCTAGTAGACACAGCTAGTTGAGGCAGTACCCCACCACAGCAGGCAGCGCTCGATCCAGCGCAGGAGGCAGCGACAGTGTACGAAAAAGATGGTGAAAAGTATTTCGTGGTGGACGGCCACACCCATTTCTGGGACGCCAGCCCGGCCAACTGGGTGCCCGGCCAGGAGCAGTACGCAAAGGGCTGGATCGAGTGCTTCCACGCCTACCAGAGTCTCGGCCCGGCCGAGACCCACTGGTCGATCGAGAAGTTCCAGAAGTACTCAGAAGAAACGATGATGAAGGACCTGTTCGAGGACGGCCACGTCGACATGGCGGTCTTCCAGCCGACCAACCTCCGGCAGTGGTACACCGAAGGCTTCAACACCACTGAGGCCGACGGCGGGATGTCCGAGCGGCACCCCGGCAAGTTCCTGGTGAACACCACCTGGGACCCGCGCGAGGGTGACGAAGGCCTGAAGGGTCTTGAGGAGCGGGCGAAGCGCTGGAACCCGAAGGGCGTCAAGCTGTACACCGCCGAATGGCGCGGCGACTCCCGCGGCTGGAGCCTGAAGGACCCGGAGTCGGCCCGTTTCCTGGAGAAGTGCCAGGAACTGGGCATCAAGAACATCCACGTGCACAAGGGCCCGACGATCTGGCCCCTGGACAAGGATGCCTTCGACGTCCGGGACGTGGACTACGCGGCCACGAACTTCCCCGACCTCAACTTCATCGTCGAGCACGTCGGTCTGCCCCGGATCGAGGACTTCTGCTTCATGGCGACGCAGGAGCCCAACGTGTACGCGGGTCTGTCCGTCGTCGTGGGCGGCCTGATGCACGCACGGCCGAGGTTCTTCGCCAAGGTCATGGGTGAACTGATGTTCTGGCTGGGCGAGGACCGGATCGTGTTCGGGTCCGACTACGCGATCTGGGAACCGAAGTGGCAGGTCGAGGGCTTCGTCGACTGGCAGATGCCCAGCGGCGAGGAGTTCTCCGACTACTCCCAGTTCAGCGTTGCCGCGAAGAAGAAGATCCTCGGTCTGACCTCGGCCAAGCTCTACGACATCAAGGTGCCGGACGAGTGCCAGCTCCCGGCCGAGGCAGCTGCCGAAGACCAGCCGGTCGGTGTGCCGGCATCATGAGGAGCGCAGCAACCGTGGGTGCGCGCCCTGGCCAGACCGCCGCCGCCATCACGGCGGCGGTCTGGTCGGCCGTGGCGACCGTGCACGATCCGGAGCTGGACGAACCCCTGACCGATCTGGGGTTCGTGGCCCGCTGCGACGTGGACGAGGCCGGTGCCGCTGTCATCCGGCTGCGGCTGCCGACGTACTTCTGCGCACCGAACTTCGCATTCCTGATGGTGGCCGACGCCTATGACGCCGTCAGCGCGGTGCCCGGCGTGACCGCGACCGACGTCCAGCTGATCGACCACTTCGCAGGTGACACCATCAACAAGGGTGTGGCTGCCAGGGCCGGTTTCGTCGCCTCGTTCGACGGCGAGGCGGCCGACGAACTGGACAGCCTGCGGGCCGACTTCCTGCGCAAGGCGGTGCTTGCCGGCACCGACCGGGTGTGCAGGGCGATGGTGGCGGCGGGCACCGACGCCGCGTCGCTCGCCGACCTCACGCTCGGCGACGCACCTGCCGGGCACGACACGGAACGGCTGCGCGCACGGCGGCGGGAACTCGGCCTGCCGCACGGCGACGGCGACGCACTGGTCCTCGACCCGGTGTCCGGGGTAGCCGTGGTGTCCGAGCGGCTGCGGCTGCACCTGGGGATGGCCAGGACGACGCGAGTCAGCCAGGACGCCAACTCCGGAGTGTGCAGGGGCATGCTGCTCGCCCGTTACCCGAGTAGCAAAACGGCCGAGGAACAGGAGATCACACCATGAAGGCGGTTCGGCTGCAGGCCTACCACAAGCAGCCCGTCATCGAGGAAGTGCCGGAGCCCACCGCGAAGGGACCACTCGACGTCGTGGTGAAGATCGGCGGCGCCGGCGTGTGCCGCACCGACCTGCACATCATCGACGAGCAGTGGGCCTCCCGGTCGGGAGTGGCACTGCCCTACACGATCGGCCACGAGAACGCGGGCTGGGTGCACGAGATCGGCCCCGCGGTCACCAACGTCGCCGTCGGCGACACCGTCATCCTGCACCCGACACCCACGTGCGGGCTGTGCCACGCATGTCGGGCGGGCGACGACATGCACTGTCCCAACGGGTCGTTCCCCGGCATCGACACCGATGGCGGAATGGCCGAGTACCTGCTCACGTCGGCACGCGCCTGCATCAAGCTGGACCCCACGACCCAGCCGGCAGACGTGGCAGCACTGGCCGACGCGGGGATCACCGCGTACCACGCGGTGCGCAAGGCGGTACCGCTGCTGTACCCGGGCACCGTGTGCGTCGTGAACGGCGCGGGCGGTCTCGGGCACATCGGCATCCAGTCGCTCGCCGCGCTGACGGCCACCACGATCGTCGTGGTGGACCAGAACGCGGAAGCACTGGAGCTGGCCAAGAAGTTGGGCGCCGACCACACCGTGCTGGCTGATGGCAAGCATGTCGACGCCGTTCTCGACCTGACCGATGGCAACGGCGCGGAGGTCGTGCTCGACTTCGTCGCGGAGCAGGGCGCACAGCAGGACGCGTTCGCCATGACGCGGCGGGCAGGCTCGCAGTTCGTCATCGGTTACGGCAGCAACATCGACATTCCCACGATCGACATCATCTCCACGGAACGCAACATCATCGGCAATCTGGTGGGCACCTACAACGACCTGGTCGAGCTGATGGTGCTCGCCCAGGCCGGCAAGGTCACCCTGCACACCAAGAAGTATCCGCTGGACGCGGCTCTGGACGCGCTGGCGGATCTGGACGCCGGTCGGGTCCGCGGTCGCGCGATCCTCACCCCCTGACCGACCGTCCTTTCGCTACTGACCAGGACATTGACGACGAGGAGCACGCACGATGGCCAAGGAACTGCGCTTCGGCGCGGAAGCGCGCGACCTGTTGCTGGCGGGAGTCGACAAGCTGGCGGACGCGGTGAAGTCCACGCTGGGCCCCAAGGGGCGCAACGTGATCATCGAGAAGATCACCGGTTCGCCAGTGGTCACCAACGACGGCGTGACCATCGCCAGGGAGATCCACCTCAAGAACCAGTTCGAGAACATGGGTGCCCAACTGGTGAAGGAGGCCGCGATCAAGACCAACGACGTGGTGGGTGACGGAACCACCACGGCGACGGTCATCGCGCAGGCCATCGTGCGGGAAGGCATGCAGCAGATCAGCAAGGGCGGCAACCCGGTGCTGATCAAACGCGGTATCGACCTCGCCGTCGGGCGCCTTGTCGATCACCTGGAGAAGGTGGCGCACCCCGTCGTGGACGAGAAGGACTACGCCAGGGTCGCCGCCATCTCCGCCAACGACGACGACCAGGTCGGTGCCGTCATCGCGAAGGCACTGCACACGGTCGGCGAGGGTGGCGTCGTCACCATCGAGGAGACGCCCAGGATCGGCATGAGCGTCGACTTCGTCGAGGGCTTCGAGTTCGACAACGGTTACCTCTCGCCCTACCTGGTGACCGATCCCGGTCGGCTGGAAGCGGTGCTGGACGACCCGTACATCCTGATGTGCGCGGAGAAGGTGACCAGCGTCCAGCAGTTGATGCCGGTGCTGGACAAGATCATGCGGGCCCCCCGGCCGTTGGTGCTGATCGCCGAGACGATCGAGGGCACCGCGCTGAGCATGCTGGTGCACAACCACGTCAACGGCACGTTCCAGTCGGTGGCGATCAGGGCACCGGGCTTCGGTGACCGCAGGATCCGCAAGCTGGAGGACCTGGCCGCGATCGTCGGCGGCTCGGTGTTGTCCAAGACGTCCAGCTTCAGCATGGAGAACATGACGCTGGAACACCTCGGCCGGGCACGCCAGGTCAGGGTGGACGAGAACTCCACCACCATCATCGGCGGCGCCGGTTCGCCGGAGGACGTGGAGTTCCGGGTCAACCAGTTGCGGGCCGAGCGGGACCGGGCCCAGTACGGCATCGACGACGACGTGCTCACCGAGCGGATCGGCGCGTTGACCGGCAAGGTCGCGATGATCCGGGTCGGCGCGGCGACGCCTGCCGAGCTCAAGGAGTTGCAGCACCGGGTCGAGGACGCGTTGTCCGCGACCAAGGCCGCCATGGCCGAGGGCATCGTGGCAGGCGGCGGGGCCACCCTGCTGCACGCCGAGAAGGTGCTCACCGGTCTCGGGCTGGAAGGTGACAACGCCATCGGCGCCGACATCGTCCGGCGGGCACTGAGCGAGCCCGCCTACCTGATCGCGGCCAACGCCGGCCTGAACGGCGACGAGATCGTGGCCAGGACCAGGGAAATGGGCGACGACGAGGGCTTCGACGCCCTGCACGAGACGTTCGGCAACATGATCGACCTCGGCATCATCGACCCGCTGCGGGTGTGCAGGTCGGCACTGCAGAACGGCGCGTCCGTCGCCGGTCTGCTGCTCACCACGAACTCGCTGATCGCCGAGGAGCAGACCCCGTGGGGCGGCAGCGCCGCCCTGATGACGGAGTTCGGACCGTTGGACGAGGGCCTGCACCAGCCGTCGCCGGACTCCAGCACACCGCAGTCCCTGGGCATGGGACCGTCGGTGGGGTGACCCGACCTGGCAGGCCGGGACACCCTTGGACGCAATGTTGCGAGGGGAGGTACCACCGTGTTCAACCGCGACCCCAACCCCAACAAGGTGTCCCGGCCCGCTGCCTTGGCGGGGCGGCGTCCGATCGCGTCACTGGTCGGACCCGCCTTCGTCGCCGCGGTGGCCTACATCGACCCCGGCAACTTCGCCACGAACATCACGGCGGGCGCCCGCTTCGGCTACACGCTGGTGTGGGTGATCGTGGTCGCCAACCTGATGGCGATGCTCGTGCAGTACCTGTCCGCGAAACTCGGCGTGGCCACCGGCAAGGACCTGCCGGAACTGTGCCGTGAGCACCTGCCCCGGCGGGTCTCGTTCGGCCTGTGGGTACAGGCCGAACTGGTCGCCATGGCCACCGATCTCGCCGAGTTCGTGGGCGCCGCGATCGGGCTCAACCTGTTGTTCGGGGTGCCGCTGCCGATCGCCGGCGTGATCACGGCGGTGGTGGCGTTCGGCATCCTCGCGTTGGAACAGCACGGCTACCGGCCGTTCGAACTGGCCATCACCGCCCTGTTCGGCATTGTGTTCCTCGGTTTCGCCTACGACCTCGCCTCCGTGCACGTCGACGGTGGCGCGCTGGCCGTCGGGTTGGCGCCCAGTTTCGCCGGCTCGGACAGCGTGCTGCTGGCGGCGGGGATCATCGGCGCGACCGTGATGCCACACGTGATCTACCTGCACTCGGCACTGACCAAGACCCGGGTCGGCAACGACAACCCTGGCGACAACACCGTGTCGCACCGGGACCTGTTGCGGTCGCAGAAGATCGACGTTGCCATCGCGTTGGGCATCGCAGGCCTGATCAACGTGTCGATGCTGGTGGTGGCCGCCTCGCTGCTGCACGGCGGCCTCGGCGGCGCCGACCCGATCCTGTTGGCGCACGCCGATCTCGGCCGGTTCGTCGGCGGCGCCGCCGCGTTGACGTTCGCGGTGGCACTGCTGGCGTCGGGTCTCTCGTCGGCCAGCGTCGGCACCTACGCGGGGCAGGTCGTGATGCGCGGGTTCATCCAGCGCAACGTTCCGCTGTTCGCGCGGCGGGGCATCACGATGCTCCCGGCGCTGGTGGTACTCGCATTACAACTGCCGGTCACCGACACACTGGTGATCTCACAGGTGGTCCTCTCCTTCGGAATTCCGTTCGCACTGGTGCCCCTGGTGTTGTTGACCAGGCGCGCCGACGTGATGGGTGCGTTCGTCAATCGTCGGGTGACGACGATTGTCGCTTCAGCGTGCGCGCTGCTGGTGGTCGTGCTCAACGGCTGGCTGGTGGTCGGCGCCGTGCTGGGGGGCTCAACATGACGGACCTTCATCTCGCGATCGCCGCGACCGTGCTGGGCACCGCCGGCACCGTCTCGATGATCGCCTGCCGAGCCGCCCTGCGGTACGTCGACATCGCCGTACTGCCAGGTCGGATCCTGCCCAGGGCCGTGTGGTGGCGCGACCATGTCAGACCGGTGCTCGGCACCAGTCTGATCCTCGTGATCGTCGGTCTGGCCGGCCTGGTCAGTGGTTGATGTGCGAACAAGGAGGTTCACGTCATGACAACAGTAAGCAGCGACCTGGAGGAGCGGCCTGGCGGCCGGCACGACGCAGGTGCGGTGGCAGCGCCAGAACCGCCCCCACCGACCGGTGATCCGTTGCTCATCGGCCTGCCGTGCTTCATCGTCGGGTCCATCGCGTTGGGCCTGGTGCTGGTCGGCTACGTGTCGGCGGCGGCGGTCGGCGCATCCCTGCCGATCATCCTCGCGGCGACGGGCTTCGGCCTGGCGATCGCGGCCATCTGGAGTGCCGCACTCAACCAGAGCGCGGTGGCGAGCGTCTTCGCCATCTTCGCCGGGTTCTGGTGGAGCTACGCGGTTCTCGTCCTCGGTCTGACCCACAACTGGTTCGCGATCGGTGCGGCCGACGCGGTACACACGCAGGGGCTGTTCCTGATCTGCTGGCTCGCGGTGGTCGTCATGCTCACCCTGGCCACCCTGCGGCTGCCCGGCGCGTTCACCCTGCTGTTCGCGTTGATCGACGTGGCACTGGCACTGGTGCTGATCGGCACGCTGCAGGGCTCCGCGTCGGTGCTGAAGATCGGTGGGATCGTGGTGTTCGCGTTCGCGATCGTCGGGATCTACCTGTTCTTCGGTTCCGCGGCGGCGGCCACCGGCGGTCGTGCACTGCCGTTGGGTCCGGCTGTCCTACGCTGATCACGACATCGACACCCGGGAGGTAGCTCCGCCATGATCTTCATCGTCGTCAAGTTCACCGCGCGGCCCGAGCGCAGTGCAGAATGGCTCGACCTCGTCCAGGAGTTCACCACGGCGGTGCGGGCGGAGCCCGGGAACATCTTCTTCGAGTGGAGCACGAGCGCGGAGACGCCCAACGAGTTCGTGCTGCTGGAAGCGTTCGCCGATGGCGAGGCGGGCTCGGTGCACGTGAACTCCGACCACTTCAAGAAGGCAATGGCCTGGATGCCGTCGGTGATCGCATCCAAGCCGCGGATCATCAACGTCGAGACGGAGGGCACCGGCTGGTCGGAAATGGCCGAGCTGACGCCCACCAACTAACCCATCGTTTTCTGTCCGTCCAACGATTCTCGAAGAATGTCGGCGTGCCCCGCGTGCTGTGACGTCTCACCGATCAGGTGGAGCAGCACGCGGCGCACCGACCATCGCGCACCCTGTTCGAACCACGGCGCCTCCGGCAGTGCATGGGACGCGTCCAGGTCGGGCAGGGTCGCGATCGTTTCCGTGGTGTTCGCAGCCACCTGTTCGTAGCGCTCCAGCAGCCCGGCCAGCGTGTCGCCCGCCACCATGCGGAAGTCGGTCGCCCGGTCGGTGGTCACGCTCTGCATCAGCTCCGCACCGCCGACCACGAACCGCAGCCACATCGCCTCGGCCGCCGTCACGTGCTTGATCAGCCCACCGAGGCACAGCTCGCTCGCCGTCGTGCGCTGCGCGGCCTGCTCGTCGGTGAGGTCCCGCACGGTGTAGCGCAGGAAGTTCCGCTCCTGGGCCAGTACGCCGAGCAGTTCGGCGCGCTCCCCTGTCATGGTCTCCATGTACCCAACCGTAGAAGCCGCCTCCGACACTCCGCTTGACTCGCTTACTCGCACACGTATACTCGTAGACGAGTAATCGGAAGCGAGGTGATCTGATGGCGAAGCGACGAAGGGTCGGCAACCTGCTCGCGCTCGCCGTGTTGTCCACGGTGATCCAGCGGCCGATGCATCCCTACGAAATGGCCTCCGTGCTGCGGGAACGCGGCAAGGACCAGGACATGAAGATCAAGTGGGGGTCGCTCTACACGGTTGTCGCCAACCTGGAGAAACACGGCCTGCTGGCGGCCACCGAGAGCGTCAAGCAGGGCGGCCGGCCCGAGCGCACGGTCTACGAGATCACCGACGCCGGGCGCGAAGAGCTGAAGGACTGGGTGCGCGAACTGCTCGGCACACCGGAACCCGAGCAGCCCCGGCTGGCCACCGGCCTGTCCGTGATGGCTGCGCTGCCGCCCGCAGAGGCGACCGAACTGCTGCGCCAACGCCTGGCCACGCTGACCGCACAGATCGAAGCCGATCGGGCGATGGTCGCCGAGGTGAGCAAGGAGATCCCTCGGCTGTTCATGGTCGAGACCGAGTACGACCTGGCCATCCGGGCGGCGGAAGTCACCTGGCTGGCGTCCCTGGTGGACGAACTGACCAACGGCACGTTCCCCGGCCTGGCCATGTGGCAGGCCTACCACGAGACCGGCTACCTGCCGCCTGACCTCGCGGAACTCGCGGAAAGGGGCAGCACCACCGAATGAGCACGAACCCCGGCGGGGTGCTGCAACACCGCCGCCGGGGTCCTCGACCTCGAACCGAACCCAGCAAGGAACCCGGCCACGAGGTGGCAACCGAACAATAGCCGGGCTCCCCCGCACGGGTCGGTCACAACCGATTTGCATTGGGGAGACACAGATGAGTGACGTAAGAACAGCGCTGGTCATCGGCGGCGGTATCGCAGGTCCGGTGGCGGCGATGGCGCTGCGGAAGGCCGGCATCGAGGCAGGCGTCTACGAGGCCTACGACGGGTCGGCCGACGGCGTCGGCGGCATGCTCGGCCTGGCGCCCAACGGCATCGCCGCGCTGGACGCGGTCGGCGCGGGCGACATGGTGCGGCACATCGGCCAACCGGTGAACTCCATGGTGATCCAGAGCTGGACGGGCAAGCGCCTGGCCGAGTTCGGCAACCCGGCAGGTCCGGCCGCGTTCCACGCCGTGTGGCGGGCCGAGCTGTACCGGGCACTGCACGACGAGACCGAGCGTCGTGGCATCCGGATCGAGCACGGGAAACGCATGGTCAGGGCGGTCGAAAGCGCTGACGGCGTGACCGTGCACTTCGCGGACGGTACCGAGGCCACCGGCGACATCCTGATCGGCGCTGACGGCATCCGCTCGACCATCCG
The DNA here is from genome assembly GCA_036502345.1 of Pseudonocardiaceae bacterium. Taxonomy (GTDB): domain Bacteria; phylum Actinomycetota; class Actinomycetes; order Mycobacteriales; family Pseudonocardiaceae; genus DATEPR01. The sequence continues at coordinate 13,848 of DASXYT010000109.1, forward strand.
CTCGATGATCGACCCCGCCGCACCGAGCCCCCGGTACACCGGTCTGCTCGGCTTCGGCGCCCGGTCGATCCCGGAATCGGTCCGTGGCCTGGAGTCCACCCACGACTCCATGCACATGATCTTCGGCAAGCGGGCGTTCTTCGCCTACCAGGTCGACGATCAGGGCCGGACCGGCTGGTTCGCCAACCTCCCATACGCTCGGCTGTCCTTGGCCGAGGCACGGGCAGTGGGCAACGCGGAGTGGCTGCGGGTGCTGCGGGAGGCGTTCGCGGCCGACCGGATCCCGGCCGCCGCCATCCTGGCCGAGGTCGACCCGGCCGAGCTGATCGTGGTGGGCGCGCTGGAGGACCTGCCGCCGGTGCCCACGTGGAGCAAGGGCAGGACGGTGTTGGTCGGCGACTCGGCGCACGCCACGTCGCCAAGTTCCGGCCAGGGTGCCTCGATCGCCATGGAGAGCGCGGTTCAGTTGGCCAGGTGCCTGCGTGACCTGCCGACCGTGCCGTCCGCGTTCGCTGCCTACGAGGGGCTGCGCAGGGCCAGGGTGGAGAAGATCATCGCGGCCGGCAAGCGCACCAGCAGCGAGAAGGCGGCAGGCCCGGTCGCCCGCGTGCTGCGCGACGCGATCATGCCGGTCACGATGAAACTGCTCGCCAAGCCGGAGAAGATGGCGTGGCAGATCGACTACCGGATCAATTGGGACGCGACCGTCGAGGTAGGTGCTGACCAGGTAGTTTCCCGGGTATGAGCTCGCATGTAGTGCTGGACGGCCGCACGCTCGACGCCGCCACGGTGATCGCCGTGGCCACCGGGCGTGCGGCCGTCGTGCTGGACGAGACCGGTCGCAAGCGGATGGCAGCGTCGGCGCGGGCGGCCGAGGAGATCGTGGCAAGGCAGTTGGTCTACGGCCGCAACACCGGCGTCGGCGCCAACCGCACCGAGACCGTGGCGATCGACGACCGCGAGGGCCACGGCCTACGGCTGTTGCGCAGCCACGCCGGCGGCATCGGCGAGTTGCTGCCCGAGGAGCAGGTCAGGGCCATGCTCACGGTCCGCGTCAACCAGTTGCTGGCCGGCGGCGCCGGTGTGCCCCCGGTGTTCGCCGACGTGCTGGCGGCCGCACTCAACGCCGGTGCTTATCCAGCCGTGCACGAGTTCGGCGCTATCGGCACCGGCGACCTGACCGCGCTCGCCGAGACCGGGTTGGTGATGCACGGTGAACGGCCGTGGCTGGGTTCGGCTGGTCCTCCCCCGATCGTGATGGCACCGGGTGACGCGCTCGCGCTGATGAGCAGCAACGCCCTGACCATCGGCTTGTCCGCGCTGGCCTGGCGGACGGTGCGTGATCTCGTGGCAGCGGCGCACGTGGTGACGGGCCTGTCGTTCATGGCGGTGGACGCGTCACTGGAGCCCTACGCCGAGCGGGTGCATCGGGCGCGGCCACATCCCGGCCAGGTGCAGGTGGCGGCCAGGATGCGGGCGTTGCTCGGTACTCCCCCGAGGGCGGCCGCACGGATCCAGGACCCGTACGGCTACCGGTGTTTTCCGCAGGTGCACGGGCTGGCCGTGGACGCGGTCGACGGGCTGGAGCAGGTGCTGGCCGTCGAGGTGAACGCCGCGGCCGAGAACCCGTTGATCTCAGCCGAGGACGACGACGCCTACCACCACGGCGGCTTCCACTGCGCCCATCTCGGGATGGCGCTGGACACGATGCGGCTGGCGTTGCTGCACACCGGACAGTTGTCCACGGCCCGGTTGAGCACGTTGACCGAGCCGGGATTCACCAGTCAGCGGGCGTTCCTGGCCGAGGGCGCGACGGGTAGCTCCGGGATCATGATCCTGGAGTACAGCGCGCACTCCGCGCTGGCCGAGGTGCGGTCCATGGCGCAACCGGCCAGCCTCGGGCACGCCGTCGTGTCACGCGGCGTCGAGGACCACTCCAGCTTCGCCTTCCAGTCGGCACGGCAGACCCTACGGTCGGCGGCGGCGTTCCGGCTCGCGTTGGCGTGCGAGTTGGTGGCCGCGGTGCGGGCACTGCGGCTGCGGGCCATCGAGCCGGACCAGGACAGCCCGATCGGTGCTGCCTATCGGCTGGCCGACGAGACACTGGACGCCGACATGACCGACCGGTCGCTGAGCCCGGACGTGCAGGTGGCGGCGACGCTGCTAGACCGACTGGCTGAGTTCTAGCCCGAGGAACAGGTGCCATTGCTCGGCGGGAAATTCCAAGGTCGGGCCGGTGTTCTTCGAGTCCCGCACGCCGACCGCCTCCGTCCTGACAGCCACCTCCACACAGTTGCCGTTGCCGCCACCGCTGTAGCTGCTCTTGCGCCAGCTCTCAGCCATCGTTGCCGTCCTCCGCTCGATCGAAGTCACTCGCCAGTGCGGCGAGAACCCTCCGTGATTGTTCCTCATCGAGCGCCACAGGATCGAGTCGGTTCAGCACCTTCTGGTATTCGTCGGTGTGGATTCTGCGGTCCAGGAACAGGCTCACAGCCTCCTGCTCGGCGTAGACGACCGGATCGTGCTCGGCATATCTCATGATCCAGAACGAAGCATGAACAAGACCTCGGGCACCGGCCGAGGCAGGCATGACCCGAATGGAGCAATGCCGCCAGGAGCTGAGGAACACCAGCTGTAGCAACTGTTCATGCATAATGCGATTGGAGCCGATCGGCGTGCGCAGAGCGTTCTCGTGGATGAAAAACGTGCAGTGCGGTGGATCGGATCGGCGGAGCAAGCCCTGCCGCTCCATGCGAGCGCGCACCCGGAACTCGATGCTGTCGCCCTGGAACCTGCCGATCCCCTGGAAGAGCGCGCGGGCGTAGTCCTCGGTCTGAAGCAAGCCAGGCACGAACACCAGCTCGTAGCTGTCGATCTCGGCGGCGGTCGTCTCGTGAAAGATCAGGGTCCGGAGTTCGTCCGGGAGTTTCT
>DASXYT010000110.1:0-3639 GCA_036502345.1 Pseudonocardiaceae bacterium
CAACCGGTCTGGCCGCAGATGCTCGACGCGCTGCCGGTGACCGGTTCGCTGGCCATCGGGGCCGCCGTCCTCTGGCTGGTCGCGGGCATCGGTATCGGCGTCCTGTCCGCGCTGCGAAGAGGCTCCTTCTTCGACCGAGCCGCGATGACCGGGGCACTCGCGGGGGTGTCACTACCGGTCTTCTTCACCGCGTTGTTGTCACTGGCGATCTTCCGCGACACGATCCCGTTGTTCCCGGACGCGGGCAACTACATACCCTTCGCGCAGAATCCAGCGAAATGGGCGGAGGCCCTGGTACTGCCCTGGGTCACGCTCGCCTTCCTGTACGCCGCGCTGTACGCGCGGCTGACCAGGGCCGGCATGCTGGAGACGATGGGTGAGGACTTCATCCGCACGGCGAGGGCCAAGGGCCTGCCGGAGCGGAAAGTGGTGGTCAAGCACGGCCTGCGCGCCACATTGACCCCCATCGTGACCATCTTCGGCCTTGACCTCGGCCTGCTGATCGGTGGCGCCGTGCTGACCGAGACCGCGTTCTCCCTGCCCGGTCTCGGCCGCTTCGCCATCACGGCGATCTCCGACCAGGACCTCCCCGAGATCCTTGGCGTGACCATGCTCGCCGGGTTCTTCGTGGTCTTCGCCAACCTGATCGTGGACATCCTGTACGCGGTCGTCGATCCGAGGGTGCGGTACTGATGAGTGGCAACACGGTCGGCCAGGACAGCACCGACGAGTTCGTGGACATCCGCCCGCCGCTGACCGGCACGGACGAGTTCGTGGACACCGAGCCCAAGGCGTCCGGCGCGTTCCTGGAACTGCGTGACCTGCGGGTGCACTTCCCCACCGACGACGGCCTGGTGAAGAGCGCGGACGGCGTGTCCTTCACGTTGGAACGCGGCAAGACGCTGGGCATCGTGGGCGAGTCCGGCTCCGGCAAGAGCGTCACCAGCCTCGCCGTGATGGGCCTGCACCGCACCACCAGGGCCAGGATCACCGGTGAGATCTGGCTGGACGGCGAGGAACTGGTCAAGGCCTCCGACGACCGGGTGCGGTCGTTGCGTGGCAAGAAGATGGCCATGATCTTCCAGGACCCGCTGTCCGCGATGCACCCGTACTACACGGTCGGCTCGCAGATCATCGAGGCGTACCGGATCCACAACAAGGTCAGCAAGTCCGCGGCCCGCAAGCACGCCATCGAGATGCTGGACCGGGTGGGCATTCCGCAGCCGTCGGCCCGGGTGGACGACTACCCGCACCAGTTCTCCGGCGGTATGCGGCAGCGCGCCATGATCGCGATGGCCCTGTCCTGCGACCCGGAACTGCTGATCGCCGACGAGCCGACCACCGCGCTGGACGTCACGGTGCAGGCGCAGATCCTGGACCTGATCCGGGACCTCCAGCAGGAGTTCAACTCCGCCGTCATCATCATCACGCACGACCTCGGCGTCGTCGCGGAACTGGCCGACGACATCATGGTGATGTACGCGGGCCGGACCGCGGAGTACGGCCCGGCGGCGGACATCTTCCACTCGCCGCAACACCCGTACACGTGGGGTCTGCTCGGTTCGATGCCCAGGCTGGACCGTGATCGCAGCGACCGGTTGCTGCCGATCAAGGGCACACCGCCCAGCCTGATCAACGTGCCGTCCGGCTGCGCCTTCCACCCTCGCTGCGGCTTCGCCGAACTCAACGGCGGTCGCAGTGACGACGAGGTCCCACAGTTGCGCGAGGTGGACGGGACGCACATGGTGGCCTGTCACCTGACCGCCGAGCAGCGGTTGCGGTTGTGGGACACCGAGATCAAGCCGAACCTGTGACCGGGCAGCAAGGGAACAAGATGACTGAGTCAACCAACCTGCTCGAAGTCACCGGGCTGCAGAAGCACTTCCCGGTACGCAGGGGGCTGCTCCGGCTCAAGGCCGGGGCGGTACAGGCAGTGGACGGGCTGGACTTCAACGTCCGCAGGGGCGAGACGATGTCCCTGGTCGGCGAGTCCGGCTGCGGCAAGACGACCACCGGCCGGCTGCTGACCAGGCTGCTGGAGCCGACGGCCGGGAAGATCATCTTCGACGACCGGGACATCAGCCACCTGTCCAACGGGCAGATGCGGCCGCTGCGCAAGGATGTCCAGATGGTGTTCCAGGACCCGTACGGGTCGCTGAACCCGAGGCACACCGTCGGCACGATCATCGGCGCGCCGTTCCACGTGCAGAACGTGAAGACGCCGAACGGGATCAAGAAGGCGGTCCAGGACCTGCTGGTCCTCGTCGGCCTGAGCCCAGAGCACTACAACCGCTACCCGCACGAGTTCTCCGGCGGCCAGCGGCAGCGCATCGGCATCGCGCGCACACTTGCGTTGCGCCCCAAGCTGATCGTCGCCGACGAGCCGGTGTCCGCACTGGACGTGTCCATCCAGGCCCAGGTGATCAACCTGCTGGAGGACCTCCAGGAGGAACTGGGCCTGACGTACGTGATGATCGCGCACGACCTGTCCATCGTGCGGCACGTGTCGGACCGGGTCGCCGTGATGTACCTCGGCAAGATCGTGGAGTTCGGTGACGCGGCGCAGGTGTACAGCACGCCGAGGCACCCGTACACGGTGGCGCTGATGTCCGCCGTGCCGCTGCCCGACCCCGGCAGGCGCACCAAGCGGGAGCGGATCCGGTTGTCCGGCGACGTGCCCAGCCCGTTGAACCCGCCGCCCGCGTGCCGGTTCAACACCCGGTGCTGGAAGGCGCAGGAGATCTGCAGGACGGTCGAGCCACCGTTGGCCGAACTGGCCACCGGACACCAGGTGGCCTGCCACTTCCCGGAGAACACGTCGGCGGCGGCGATCCTGGGGGAACCAGTTGCCACTGCCTGATCGGCGGGATGGCAGTATGGCGGTCCGTGCGTTACTACGCGGATCTGCACGTGCATTCGAAGTACAGCAGGGCATGTAGCAAGGACTGCGATCTGGTCCACCTGGCCTGGTGGGCGAGGCGCAAGGGGATCACCGTGCTGGGCACGGGCGACGTGACGCACCCCGCGTGGGCGGAGGAACTGCGCACGTCGCTCGTGCCGGCGGAGGACGGCCTCTACCGGCTGCGCGACGACCTGGACCGCGAGGTGCTGCGCACGCTGCCGCCGACCTGCCAGGGCCCGGTGCGGTTCCAGCTTGAGGTGGAGATTTCCACCATCTACAAACGCGATGACCGCACCCGCAAGGTGCACCATCTGTGCCACCTGCCCGATTTCGACGCGATGGCCGCGTTCACCGCGAAGCTGGCGAAGATCGGCAATCTCGGCTCGGACGGCAGGCCGATTCTCGGGTTGGACTCGCGGGACCTGCTGGAGATCACGCTGGAGTCCGGCGACGGCGCCTACCTGGTGCCCGCGCACGTGTGGACGCCGTGGTTCGCCGCTCTCGGCTCGAAGTCCGGTTTCGACGCCGTCGAGGACTGCTACGCCGACCTGGCCGACCACGTCTTCGCGCTGGAAACCGGGCTGTCGTCCAATCCCGAGATGAACTGGCAGGTCAGCGGGCTGGACCGGTACCACCTGGTGAGCAACTCGGACGCGCACTCGCCACCCGCGCTGGGCCGCAACGCCACCGTGCTGGACACCGATCTCGGCTTCACCCAGATCCGGGACGCGCTGGCC
>DASXYT010000111.1:0-21095 GCA_036502345.1 Pseudonocardiaceae bacterium
AATCGCCGGTGCCGCAGGATCACCGAAAGTCTCGACGCACAGCGGTACGTCATCAACGGGCAGGATCACTTCAGGCATAACACCCGACCCTAGAACCACGGTCGGACAGTTGCTGCCGTACGGCCGCCCGCGTGCCGCCGAACGGGTTCTTGAGCGATCCACCGGTAACCGCTTCCATTGTGATGGCGGCCATAGCCACCCAATGGTGGGCGGGGGAGCTGATGATTGTCCTTGACTCGGTGTACCCGGTGCTCAGCTGCGTGCTGGGCTGGGCGGCCGTGGGCAAGCTGGGCAGGCTGCGCGAGTTCATCGGCCAGGTCGGCGCCTACCGGCTGCTGCCGCCCGCGATCGTGCCGACAGCCGCGCTGGGTGTCGTCGCCGCGGAGTTGACCGCCACCGTCCTGCTGGTGCCGCCGCCGACCCGACCGTTCGGTGCCGCGCTGGCCACCGGTCTGCTCGCCGTGTTCCTGGTGGCGCAGTGCACCGCGATGGCCCGTGGCCTGGAGATCGCCTGCGGCTGTTTCGGCGGCTCGGACGAACTGGCCGCGATCGGCCCGGGCACCATCACCAGGACGGCCTTGCTGCTGGTGCTGGCGCTGGGCGCCGACGCTGCCGGCGGCACCCCGTTCCGACCGTTGGAGCTGTTGATCGGACCGGTGCTGGCCGGCATCGTCGGCATAGTCCCGGAACTGGCCCAGCGCCGCTACCTGCGCTGATCGGGCAGTTTCGCCGCTGCTGCCGGGTCAAGCAGCCAGAGGGTGCGCTGCTGACCACGCGCACCGGCCGCCGGCAGTTCGACCTCGCTCGCCCCACCCAACGCCGTGGCCACGGCGTCCGCCTTGGCGGCACCGGTGGTCATCAGCCACACCTCGGCCGAGTGCCGGATCGCGGCCAGCGTCAGCGACACCCTGGTCGGCGGCGGCTTCGGGCAGTCGCGCACGGCCACCACGGTCCGCTCGGTCTCGTGGACGGCGGGCGAGTCGGGGAACACCGACAGGGTGTGGCCCTCCTCGCCGACCCCGACCAGGCACACGTCGAACGTGGGCACCGCCGCCGTGCCACCGGCTGCCGCGAGCAGTTCGGCGTAGGCGGCCGCGGCGGCGTCCGGGTCGTCGCCGAACCGGCCGTCGGACGGCTCGATCACGTGCACCCGCTCGGCGGGCACCGGGATGTGGTCCAGTAGCGCGTCCCTGGCCTGGGTCTCGTTGCGTTCCGGGTCGCCTGCCGGCAGGAACCGCTCGTCACCCCAGTACAGGTCGATGCGCTGCCAGTCGATGGCGTCCCGGGCCGGGCTGGCGTTGAGCTGCGCGAGCACCGCGGTGCCGGTCCGGCCGCCGGTGAGGACCACCGACGCCCGGCCCCGCTCGGCCTGGGCGTCGACGATCCTGGTCACCAGCCGGGCGGCTGCCGCGGCTGCGAGCACGTCGGCGTCTGCGTGGACGATGACATCGCTCATGACGAACTGGCCGCCTTCGCCTTGCGCGGCGCCCGCTTGGCGCCGCCGTTGGCCTTGGCCTTCGCGGCCGGAGCATCGGGTGCCGCTGCCTCGGCCGACGACGCGGCGGGGTCGATCTTCGTCGCGGCGGGCTTCGACCGGGTGGTGGTCCGACCCGGTCCCGCGCCCCTGCCGCGGACGACCTTCGTCAGTCCCTTCAGGGTTTCCGCGTAGATCTCGTCCGGGTCGAGCCTGCGCAGCTCCTCGGACAGGCAGTCCCGCACCGACCTGCGGTGCAGCGCGATCTTGCGGTCCGGTTGGCCCGACTGGGTCAGCGTGCCCACCTTGGCGTCCGGCCGGTACAGCTCGACAGTGCCGGTACGCCGTTCCAGCACCACCTTCACGATGCCCTGGCCGGAGACCGCCTTGTACCGCGTCACCGGGATCCGCAGGCAGGCGGCGAGCCAGGCCGCCAGCAGATCGGTGGACGGCGAGTCGGCCTCGCCGGTCACCGACGCGCCGGTGATCTTCTCGTGCGGCGGCAGGTCCAGCGCGGCCGCCAGCATGGCCCGCCAGTTGGTCAGCCGGGTCCACGCCAGGTCGGTGTCACCGTCCACATAGGTGCTCTTGCGGTGATCCAGTGCCTTCAACGGGTTCTTGTCGTTGGCCGCGTCCATGATCCTGCGGTGCGCGAGCGCGCCGATCGGGTCCTTGGCGGGTACCGCGGGCGCCTCGAACGGCCACCACGCGACCACCGGGGTGTCCGGCAGCAGCAGTGGGATCACACAGCTGGCACCCTCGTCGGCGAGCGCGCCGTAGAGCCGCAGCACGACCACCTCGCTGGCACCGGCGTCACCGCCGACCCGGATCTGGGCGTCCAGCCGGGCGGCCGCCTTCTTCGCGCCCCGCGCCACCACGATCACCCGGCACGGGTGCTCCCGGCTGGCGTCGTTGGCCGCGTCGATGGCCTCCTCGGTCTTCGTCCCGTCGTCGGTCACGATGACGAGCGTCAACACCCTGCCCAGCGTGACAGCGCCGCCTTCCTGGCGCAGCTGGACGAGTTTGCTGTTGACCTGCGATGTGGTGGTGGACGGCAGGTCGATGATCACGGGCGCCTCCACTTGCGGCCGGTACGTTCCAGCATCTTGTCCGCCGAGTCGGGGCCCCAGCCGCCTGCCCGGTACGGGTCCGGCTTGCCGCTGGCCGCCCAACTGCGCAGCACCGGATCCAGGATCTCCCAGGACAGCTCGACCTCGTCGTTGACGGGGAACAGCGACGGCTCGCCGAGCAGCATGTCCAGGATCAGCCGCTCGTAGGCCTCCGGCGACGACTCGGTGAACGCGTGGCCGTAGCCGAAGTCCATCGTGACGTCGCGGACCTCCATGTTGTTGCCCGGCACCTTGGACCCGAACCTGATGGTCACGCCCTCGTCCGGCTGGACCCGCACGACGAGCGCGTTCTGGCCCAGTTCATCGGTGGCCGTCGAGTCGAACGGCAGGTGCGGCGCACGCTTGAACACCACGGCGATCTCGGTGACCCTGCGCCCGAGCCGCTTGCCGGTGCGCAGGTAGAACGGCACGCCCGCCCAGCGCCGGGTGTCCACCTCGAGGGTGATCGCGGCGAACGTCTCGGTCTTGGAGTCCTTGGCGAAGCCGCCCTCCTCCAGCAGACCGGGCACCTTCTGCCCGCCCTGCCAGCCGCCGAGGTACTGGCCGCGGGCCGTCGTCTCGTTGAACGGAGTGACGGCCTTGGTCGCGGAGAGCACCTTGACCTTCTCCGACCGCAGATCCTTCGGGTGGAAGGACAGCGGCTCCTCCATCGCGGTGAGCGCCATCAGCTGCAACAGGTGGTTCTGGATCACGTCGCGTGCGGCGCCGATGCCGTCGTAGTACCCGGCACGACCGCCGAGGCCGATGTCCTCGGCCATGGTGATCTGCACGTGGTCGACGTAGTTGGCGTTCCAGATCGGCTCGAACAGCTGGTTGGCGAAGCGCAGTGCCAGGATGTTCTGCACCGTCTCCTTGCCGAGGTAGTGGTCGATGCGGAACACCGACTCCTCGGGGAACACGTCGTTGACGATCTCGTTGAGCTGAACCGCGCTGTGCAGGTCGTGCCCGAACGGCTTCTCGATGACCACCCGCCGCCACTGGTCACCGTCCTGTGCGGACAGTCCGGAGCGGGACAACTGCTTGAGCACGACGGGAAACGCGCCCGGCGGGATGGACAGGTAGAACGCGTGGTTGCCGCCGGTGCCCCGGACCCGGTCCAGGTCGGCGACGGTGGCGGCCAGCGCGTCGAACGCGTTGTCGTCGTCGAAGCTGCCCGGAACGAACCGGATGCCCTCGTTGAGCTGCTTCCAGACGTCCTCGCGGAACGGCGTGCGGGCGTGCTCGCGCACCGCCTTGTGCACGATCTCGCCGAAGTCCTCGTCCGCCCAGTCACGTCGGGCGAACCCGGTCAACGCGAAGCCGGGTGGCAGCAGTCCTCGGTTGGCCAGGTCGTAGATGGCCGGCATCAGCTTCTTGCGGGACAGGTCGCCGGTCACGCCGAAGATCACCACGCCGCACGGGCCTGCGATCCTGGGCAGCCGCTTGTCCCGCTCGTCGCGCAGCGGGTTGCGCACCTGGCGGGTCAGCGACCTCGTCACCGGCCCACCCCCTCGACCGCCTTGAACAGCTCGACGAGCCCGGCCACCCGGTCGGTCAGGTGCAGCCGCAGTACCGGCCTGCCGTGGTCGGCCAGCACGGAACCGTCGCCCAGCGCCTGCGCATGCTGCAGCACACCGAGCGTGTACGGCCGTTCCGGCACCGGCAGATCCTGCTCGACAGCGCCGGTGACCTGCAGGAACACGCCGTTCTGGTGGCCACCCTTGTGGTATTGCCCTGTGGAGTGCAGGAACCGGGGGCCCCAGCCGAAGGTGGTCTGCAACCCGCTGCGCCGGGCGATCTCCGCCCGGAGCAGTGCTGCCGACGCGTCGTCCAGCCGGTCCAGGTAGGCCTGCACGGAGACGTAGCCGAACTCCGGCGCGGCAGCGATCAGCGCGCGAATCGCAGCGGCCACCGAATCGGTGTCCTCCGGCAGCCAGCCGTCCGACGGGTGGACCTCGATCGGGCCCTCGACCAGTACCGCCGGCGCCTCGGCACCGCCGGTCGGCGCGTCCAGCAGCGCACGCGCCGCCTTCTTCGCCGCTTCGACGTCGGGCTGGTCGAACGGGTTGATGCCGAGCAACCTGCCGGCAGCCGCGACCGCGTACTCCCACAGCAGCATCTGGCCGCCGAGCGGACCCTCGGTGCTGATCAACGCGTCGCCCGCCGCGGGGCCGATGGTGACCGGCGTGGCGTCCGAGCCGGCGCCTGCGAAACCGGGTGCGTCGGGTCCCTCCACGGCGACCGGCAGCAGGCCGGTGCCGTTCTTGCCGGTCGACTCGGCGATCAGCTGCTCCGCCCAGTCCGGGAAGCCCTTGATACCCGAACCGGAGTCGGCGAGCACGACCTTCTCGGCGCCGGTGGAGTGCCTGGTGCCCAGTGCCGACGCCAGGACGAGTCCCGGGTTGGTGGGCACGTCCTGCTCCAACAGCGCCGCGGCTGCCGCGGCGTCGTCCAGCAGGCCACTGATGTCCGCGCCGGCAAGACCGGCCGGCACGAGGCCGAACGCGGTCAGTGCCGAGTAGCGGCCACCGACGTGCGGGTCGGCCAGGAACACCTTGCGGTAGCCCTCGTCGGTGCCCAACTTCGCCAGCGGCGAGCCCGGGTCGGTGACGACCACGATGCGACTGGCGGCGTCGATGCCCACGGCGGTGAAGGCCGCGGCGAAGATCCGTCGGTGGCTGTCGGTCTCCACCGTTCCGCCGGACTTCGATGACACCACCAGCACCGTGCGGGTCAGGTCACCGGCCAGTGCGTCGGCCACCTGGGCGGGGTCGGTGGTGTCCAGTACCACCAGCGGCGCACCCGCGGTACCGGTGATCACCTCGGGCGCCAGCGACGAGCCGCCCATGCCGGCCAGCACCACCCTGTCGATGCCCTCCGAGGCCAGTTCGGCCTGCAGCGCCTCGATCTCGCCGACCAGCGGCCGGGAGGACTCGTGCAGGGTGACCCAGGACAGCCGGATGCTCGACTCGGACTCCGCGTCCGGGCCCCACAGCGTCGGATCCTGCGCGGTCATCTTGGACGCCACCTGATCACCGGCGAGCTGACCGGCGACCGCGGCGGCCTCCTCCGCGAGCTTGTCGTCCAGGATCTGTACGGAAATCTGCTCTGTCACCGGAGCGTTCAGCCCTTCGCCTTGTTCAGTTGTGCTTGGACGCTCTCCGACACGTCGGCCCACGCGGCGATGAACTTCTCCACGCCCTCGCGTTCCAGCACCTGGTACACGTCATCGACGTCCACACCGACACCGGTGAGCAGTTCGAGCGTCTCCGCTGCCTGCTCGCCGAGCCCGGACACTGTGTCGCCCTTGAGTTCGCCGTGATCGGCGACGGCGTCCAGCGTCTTCTCCGGCATGGTGTTCACGACGTTGCGCACGACCAACTGGTCGACGTAACGGGTGTCCGAGTAGGACTTGTCCTTCGTGCCGGTGGACGCCCACAGCGGCCGCTGCGCGTGTGCGCCGGCCTTGGCCAGCTGCAGCCACTCCGGACCGGCGAAGGTCTCCTCGTAGGCCGAGTAGGCGAGCCGTGCGTTGGCGATCGCGGCCTTGCCCCGCAGGCCGGTGGCCTCGGTGGTGCCCAGCGCGTCGATCCGCTTGTCCACCTCGGTGTCCATCCTGGACACGAAGAAGGAAGCGACGGAGTGGATGCCAGCCAGGTCGTGGCCGTTCGCCTTGGCCTGCTTGAGGCCCTCGATGTAGGCGGCCATGACGCCCCGGTAGCGCTCCACCGAGAAGATCAGCGTCACGTTCACGTCGATGCCCTCGGCGGTCACCCTGGTGATCGCGGGCAGGCCTGCCTCGGTGGCCGGGATCTTCACCATCAGGTTCGGCCGGTCCACGGTCTTCCAGAGGTCCAGCGCTTCGGCCACCGTGCCGTCGGTGTCGTGCGCCAGCCCCGGGTCCACCTCGATGGACACCCTGCCGTCGACCTTGTTGGTGCGCTCCCAGGTCTCCCTGAACAGGTCGCAGGCGTTGCGCACGTCGCTGGTGGTCAGCTCGCGTACGGCCTCGGACACGGACGCGTTGCGCGCCGCGAGTTCGCGGACCTGCTCGTCGTAGGACTCACCGTGGCTCAGTGCGGCCTGGAAGATGCTCGGGTTCGTGGTCACGCCGACCACGTCCTTGTCCCGGATCAACCCGGCCAGGTTGCCGGTGACCAGGCGCTCCCTGGACATGTCGTCCAGCCAGATCGAGACACCGGCGGCGGACAGTTCGGCGAGCTTGTCGTTGGTCATTGCTGCCTTATCCCTTCTGTGCTTGGCGTGACCGGCGGGCTGCGTCGGCCACGGCCTCCGCTGTGAAGCCGAACTCACGGAACAATGTCTTGTAGTCGGCGGATGCGCCGTAGTGCTCGATGGAGACGATCTCGCCCGTGTCGCCGACCAGCCGGTACCACGGCTGTGCGATGCCGGCCTCGACCGCGACCCGTGCCCGCACCGAGGGCGGCAGCACGCTGTCCCGGTACTCCTTGTCCTGCGCGTCGAACCACTCGAAGCAGGGCAGCGAGACCACCCTGGTGGGCACACCGTCGGCCTGCAGCAGCGCACGTGCGTCGACGGCCAGTTGCAGTTCGGAGCCGGTGCCCATCAGCACTACCTCGGGACTACCCCCGTCCGCCTCGGCCAACACGTAGCCGCCGCGGGCGACGCCCTCGGTGGCCAGTTCGGCGGTGCCGTCCAGCGTCGGCAGGTTCTGCCTGGTCAGCACGAGACCGACCGGCATCTCCCGCTGGGACAGCAGCGCCCGCCAGGCGGCAGCCGTCTCGTTCGCGTCACCCGGTCGCAGGACGGCCAGCCCCGGGATGGCGCGCAGCGCGGCGAGATGCTCGATCGGCTGGTGGGTCGGACCGTCCTCGCCGAGGCCGATCGAGTCGTGCGTCCACACGTAGGTGGTGGGGATCTCCATCAGCGCGGCCAGCCGGACCGACGGGCGCATGTAGTCGCTGAACGTCATGAACGTGCCGCCGTACGCCCGCGTCGGGCCGTGCAGCGTGATGCCGGAGAGGATGGCGCCCATCGCGTGCTCACGGATGCCGAAGTGCAGCGTGCGGCCGTAGGGGTGGGCGTCCCACTCCTTGGTGGCGATCGACGTCGGGCCGAACGAGTCGGCACCGGCCATCGTGGTGTTGTTGCTCTCCGCCAGGTCCGCCGAGCCGCCCCACAGTTCGGGCAGCGGATCGGCCAGCGCGTCGAGCACCGCGTTGGACGCCTTGCGGGTGGAGATGTCCTTGCCGCCCGCCGACGCGGGTTCCCAGCGGGGCAGCCCGTCCGTCCAGCCGGCCGGCAGTTCGTGCGCCTGCAGCCGGTCGAACAGCGCCTTGCGGTCCGGGTTCTCCTTCGCCCACATGTCGAACGCCTCGGTCCATGCGGCACGCGTCTGCCTGCCCCGCTCGGCCACCTGGCGGGTGTGCGCCAGCACCGCGTCCTCGACCGGGAACTTGACCTCGGGGTCGAAGCCGAGGATGCGCTTGACCTCAGCCACTTCCTCGTCGCCGAGCGCGGCACCGTGTGCCTTGCCGGTGTTCATCTTCGTCGGCGCCGGGTAGCCGATGATGGTGTGCAGCACGATGATCGACGGCCGGTCGGTCTCCGCCTTGGCCGCCTCGATCGCGGCCAGGATGCCGGCCACGTTCTCGCCGCCCTCCACGTGCTGCACGTGCCAGCCGTAGGCCTCGTAGCGCTTGCCGGTGTCCTCGGACAGCGCGATGTTCGTGTCGTCCTCGATGGAGATCAGGTTGCGGTCGTAGATCAGCACCAGGTTGCCCAGTTGCTGGGTGCCGGCCAGCGACGACGCCTCGGAGGTGATGCCCTCCTCGATGTCACCGTCCGATGCCAGCACGAAGATGTGGTGGTCGAACGGGCTGTTGCCGGGTGCCGTGTCCGGGTCGAACAGGCCACGCTCGCGGCGGGCGGCCATCGCCATGCCCACCGCGGAGGCCATGCCCTGGCCCAGCGGCCCGGTCGTCATCTCGACGCCCTTGGTCAGCCCGTACTCCGGGTGGCCGGGGGTGAGCGAGCCCCAGGTGCGCAGCGACTCCAGGTCGGCCAGTTCGAGGCCGTAGCCGGAGAGGAACAGTTGGATGTACAAGGTCAGACTGCTGTGACCGCAGGACAGCACGAAGCGGTCCCTGCCTACCCAGTGCGGATCGGCCGGATCGTGCCGCATCACCCGCTGGAACAGCGAGTACGCGGTCGGCGCCAGACTCATCGCGGTGCCGGGATGACCGTTGCCCACCTTCTGTACCGCATCGGCGGCCAGTACCCGGATCGTGTCGACCGCACGCTTGTCGAGGTCGGTCCAGTCATCAGGCAGATGGGGGGTGGTCAGTCGGGTGAGATCGTCGGTGTCGGGCACGGACCTGAACTCCCACTCTCGCATCGGTGCGGGGCCAGTCGCAGCGCGTCGACCCGTCGTGGATCTCGATCGATCCCGATGAGCGCATTACTGGCCCGGACCCCGCGAAACTCCCTCGTCGCGGACAGCGTAGACCCGGACGCTGGTTCATGTGATCTCGAACCTCGGGCCGGACGTAGCCGCCGTCACACACGCCCCCGACGCCGGGTTTGCCACCTGCGGTGTTTACGATGTCAATGGTTCGGGTGCCGGTTTGATCTTCGGTTTCGATCATTCGAGTGCCTGCCGTTCGTAGCCGACCGAGGAGCGAGATGTCGCCGGTGAGCGCCGTGCGTTGGACAGCATCGTGAAGACAATCGACGATGCCGCGTCCCCGGCTCGCCAGACAACCGGTCCCGCCGACGTGGTGCGGGCCTATGTCGCGCTGATCAAGCCTCGCGTCATCGAGCTGCTGCTGGTCACGGCCCTGCCCGCGATGTTCCTGGCCGAGCGTGGTTTCCCGCCGCTGTGGACGGTGTTCGCGGTGCTGGTCGGCGGCACCATGGCCGCCGGCAGCGCCAACGCGCTCAACTGTGTGATCGACGCCGACATCGACGCGGTGATGAAGCGCACGAAGGCCCGCCCGTTGGTCCGGCACGAGGTGACGCCACGCAACGCGCTGATCTTCGGCCTCGCCCTCGGTGTGGCCTCGTTCACGTTGCTGCTGCTGATGACCAACTGGTTGGCCGCCGTGCTCGCGGTCGCGGCCATCCTGTTCTACGTCCTCGTCTACACGATGGTGCTCAAGCGGCGAACGTCACAGAACATCGTGTGGGGCGGCGCCGCGGGCTGCATGCCGGTGGTGATCAGCTGGGCCGCCGTCACCCACACGGTCGGCTGGCCCGCGTTCGTGATGTTCGGTGTCGTCTTCTTCTGGACCCCGCCGCACTTCTGGGCGTTGGCGATGAAGTTCAAGGACGACTACGCCAGGGCGGGCGTGCCGATGCTGCCGGTCATCGCGACCCAGGAGCGGGTGTCCCGGCAGATCATCATCTACTCGTGGGTGATGGTCGCGTGGACGCTGCTGCTGGTGCCGGCCACCGGCTGGCTGTACACGACGTTCACCGTGCTGTTCGGCGCCTGGTTCCTGATCACGGCACACCGGCTGCACAGCGCGGTCCGGCGCGGCGAGAAGTCCAACCCGATGACGTTGTTCCACGTGTCCAACACCTATCTGATGCTGGTGTTCGTGGCACTGGCCGCCGACTCGGTGCTGCACCTGCCGGTACTCGGCTGGCCGTTCTAGATCCGTTCTAGATCGCTGCCAGCAGTTGGTTGACCGACGGGTCGTCCAGCGCCTCCATCACGCACTGCCACAGTTCCAGGTTGGCCGACGCCCAGTGTGAGTACGCGTCGGCGGCCTCCTGGCTGTAGAAGTAGAAGCCGGCGTCGTGCACACCGCGCTGTTCGCCGACGATCTTGCTGGCCAGTTCACGCAGGCTGATCCCGTTCTCGGTCAGGTAGCGGTGCGCCAGCATGACCGGTGTCACCGGCAGCGCCTTGAACAGCGTGTCCGCGTCGGACAGCGCCTGCGCCTCGATGCTGATGTCCCGGTGCCGGGTGGCCATCTCCGCCTCGTCGACGACGGCGTCGATCCAGGCCGCTGCGGCTTCGGGAACGCCTGCTTCGGCCAGGATGCGCATCCGCAGCGCACCGCCTGCCGACGCGGCCGAGTTGCGCTCGACCAGGTAGTTCAGGTCGTGCACCAGGGCGGCTGTCTCCACCAGGCTCACGTCGGCGCCGTTGTGCGCGGCGAACTGCGCACCCTTGGCGCGGACGAAGCTCACGTGGTGCCAGCCGTGGAAGGGCAGTCGCTGGTTGGCTCTCCGGCACAGCTCGCGGACCCGGCACGCGACCTCTGCCGTGACCTGGCTGGGCACTGTGCGGGTCCTGGATCTGTCGTGCATCGGACCTCCGATCGCAGTCGCTGCGATCGTAGGTCGAATGGCGTCTGAACAGTTCGCTTTCCTGCTATGTCACTGGCTTGTCCCAGCTCTGTCCAGTGGTGCCCCTACAGTCGCCCGGCCAGGTCGGTCAGCCGGTTGCGCATCGGGATGTGCCGCTGCGACAGGCCGGTCGCCGGGTCGTAGGACAGGCTCCACGGCGTGATCATCCTGGACTTGACCAGGAGCGTCATGGTGCCGTCGTCGGCGACCGGAATGCGGTGGAACTCGTGCGAGAGCAGGTGTCCGCCGCCACCCTCCTGGCAGAACGTGCTGTCCTGCCTGGTCACCGCGCGGATCATGGTGCGCTCGTCGTCGACGTCGGCGGTGAACCGTTCGTGCAGGTAGCCACCGGACAACAGCGTGGTACAGAAGTGATACCTGTGGTTGTGCACCGAGTTCGCGTAGCCGGGTAACCAGTTCCGGCTCGGTTTGTACTCGTGCAGCCATAGCGAAAAAGCATCACCCGGTTGGTCGTACAGGCACCACGCGAAGTGGGTCGTCGCCTCCTTCGATCTGGCCACCACAGCGGCGGCCTCGTCGGCGGGCAGCGTGCGTAGGTGCGCGCGCAGGCCGTGCCGCCGACTGGGGGAGCTTGCCCAGTCCTGGAGCAGTCGGTCGACCGAGACCCAGTGATCGGCGGCCGGTGCGCCGGTGTCGCGGATCTCGTCGGCAAGTTCGGCCAGGATGGACGACCCGGTACGCACGACGATCAACTCCTCAGCTCTGCCACGGTGGAGAAGGTCTGTTGGAACTGTCGGAACTTCTCCGCGAGGGCGTCGAATCCGGCGTCCGTCAGCGGAGTTCCGGTGATCTTGCCGAACAGCGTCAGGAACTCCGGCCGGCTGGTGTCCGGCGCGATGGCGAAATGGTGAGCGGTACGTGAATTGCAGACGTGCAGGAACTCGGTGCGCTCCATGGCGTACAGGAACGACCCCTCGGAGAACCGCAACGTCTTCGGATACGGCGCTGTGGCACCGGAAGCGGCACTGAACAGGGCGATCCACACGCTGCTGTCGAACATCTCCAACCGGTCCGGCTGCGGGTCGGCGACCACGGTGATGTCCACCCTGCTGCACCGGCTGCGGGCCAGGTACAACCCGACCAGCCCGACCCGGATCTCCTCGTGCAACTGCCGCTCGATGGCCGTGTAGTCGAAGTCGGATCCCTGCTGCCGCAACAGGTATCGGGCTCGCCCGCTGATGGCGTTGGTGGACCTGGGATCGGCGACCACGGCCCGCAGTTCCCACTCGGCGCGGGACAGCAGCAGCCGGGCGGCGGCATGCCGACCGGAGAAGCCGCGGAACAGGTACTCGCGGGTGTGGTGCAGGTCCGCCATCATCAGCCGGTTGAACGCGGGGTCGGGTTCGGTCGTCGGCTCGAAGACGTGCGTGGGGTAGTACTCCTGGTTCAGCGCCCGGTATTCGGCGGACAGTTCCTGTAGTGCCCGCCTGCTCTCCTCGACCAGCGGGGTGACCAGCGCTCGCTGGGACGCCGACGCGGTGACGATGGTCTGGCTGAAGCTGACCACGGCCGAGATCAGGGTGCCTGTGCCGACGGACAGGACGAGTGTGTGCAGTGCTCCGGCACCGATCACGCTGGCAACACCGAACGAGGTAGCGGAAACGAGCAGCAGTATTGCCAGTAGCAATCCGGTTCTGGTCCAGAAGATGTCCTGGATCAGGGTGTTGCGGAGGCCGGGGGCATCCGCGGACACGAGGTTCACCTCCTTGGGGGGCACCCGATCGGACGAATGCTGTACGTGGTCGAACGGGCGCGCGGAGTCACCATACGCGCACGTGAGTCGGTCCGGAAGCGGCTGAGCCGTGTTTAACTGACTGGTTTCGCCGTTACGTTCCCGCAGGTGTGGCCACTGTTGTCGGACGGCTGGCGAGTACGGCCGGCAGCCGCAGCGACCCGATCATGCCGCGATTGCGCAACCACGGCAGCCAGCCCAGCATCCCGATGTACAGCGACAGGGTGTGCCCGGCGACGGTGACGATCGCGTCGGTGGTCGTCGGGTCGGTGCCCACGTAGATCGCGACGATGCTGGCGTTCAGCAGACCGAGCACCCACCAGCGGACCGGCGTCGGCAGCATCAGCACCATGGCGCCCGCCGCAGCGAAGAAGCCGTAGCTGACGCCGACATCGACGAGGTGCGCGTCCACCATCGGCAGCAGGTGCGTGCGTACCGCCCACAGCACGGGCAGTTCGGTGGCCAGCGTGGCCAGCACATGGCCACTGGCGAACACCAGCACCGCCCACCTGGTGCCGATCCGGCGTTCCAGCGGGGCCAGCACGATGGTGAAGATGACGGCGTAGACCAGCCAGTGCGGGTCGGCCAGCCACAGCGCGGACAGGAACAGCACCTGCACCGGGTGGTGCTGGAGGTTGACCGCGTCGGTGCTGGACATCGCGATCAGCTGGTTGACGGCGGCCGGCCTGCCGAAGTGCAGCAGGATCGTGGTGAGCCCGAGCAGGCCCAGGTACCAGAACGTGAACGGCGTCGTGCGCGGCGACGGCAGCAGGCGCAGGCACCTGCCGGCGCCGCGTCCGATCCGCGCCGGCCACGACGGGCCGTCGACCTGCTCGCTCACCTCCCCAGCATGACCGAAATTCCTGAGAGTGGACTGAACGGCGTGTCGGGAGTGCTCACGGTTACGGACACGATAGTTTCAGTGTGGACTGATGACTAGTCGGAGGGACACCGTGGTCGCCACCCAGAACCAGCTCACCACGTGGATGGAACGGCTCGCGGCACACCTCGTGCCGGAGGGCATTCCACTGATCGGCGGCCGGATCCTGGCCTACCTGTTGGTGTGCGATCCGGACGAGCGCACCGCTGCTGAGCTGTCCGAGGAACTGGAGGCCAGCACCGGATCGGTGAGCACCAACCTGAAACTGCTGGTCAACACCGGTCTGGTGGTGCGCACCACGAGGCGTGGCCGGCAGGCGGCGCAGTACAGGGCCGACCCTGCCGCGTGGGCGAACCTGGTCCGCCGCAGGCTGGACGCACTGGCCGAGCTACGGACGCTGAGCGCGTCCGGGTTGCGCCTGCTGTCCGGTGACCCGCACCGGGCACTCCGGCTGCGCACGGTGGACGAGTTCCAGGGCTGGCTGGCCGGCGAGATCCCGCAACTGTGGGAACGCCGCCCGGCGCCACCCAGGTAGGGCCCTGGCGCGCCAGCGGCGCGGGAGGCCAGGAGCGAAGCGACACTTCGCCGCGTAGCTCAAGCTGTCGTGACCGGCGCCGGGTTCGTGGCCGGCGTGATGTCGGGCGTGACCGTACGCATGGGCCCGCGGTCGCGCGACGCGCACCACAGCGCTGCCAGCGCGGCCACGACCAGCGTCGACCCGAGCACGTGCAGGATGACGAGGACGTCCGGCACACCGAGGAAGTACTGCACCATGCCCAACACGCCCTGTGCGAGCAAGGCGGCGACGAACAGCCAGTAGCGCCGCCACAGCGCAGGCCGGCCACCGGTGATCCGCAGCGCGAAGCCGAACGCGACCATCAGGCCGACCAGGATGAACACGATGTCGGCGTGCGCCTGCGCGACATCGGCCACCGGGACGTTCAGCCGGGGCGTGTGGATGTCGCCGGCGTGCGGGCCCGCCGCGGTGACCAGCGTGCCGGCCATCAGCACGAGGGCGACGTCGATCGCCATGACGACCTGGAGGGCGCGCAGCGGGCGGGGGATCAGCGGCCGGGCGGGTTCGTCGCCCTCGGTGATGGCGCGCAGCAGCAGGACTGCCAGCCAGACCAGCGCGGGGGACGGCAGGAAGTGCAGGCAGACCGTCCACCAGGTGAGCTTGGTGAGCACGGTGATGCCGCCGATGACGGCCTGCAGGATGACGCCAAGCGGCATGGTCAACGCCAGCAGGATGTGCCGCTTGCGGCGTGGCCTGGCCAGCAGGGCGCCGAGGAACACCAGCGCGGACAGCACGCCGACGGCGCCGCCGAGCAGCCGGTTGCTGAACTCGATCCACTGGTGCAGCTGACCGAGCGCGGGATCGGCGATCGGCACCAGGCTGCCGCCGGAACAGTCCGGCCATGTCGGGCAGCCGAGCCCGGACTCGGACACCCGCACGATCGAGCCGGTGACCGCGATGCCGGCCTGCGCCACCACGTTGACGATCGCGAGGACGCGCAGGGTGGGCACGTTCGGCGTGAGTACGCGGGAGAGTCGCGGCGGGACCGGCACGGATCGATGGTAGGCGGCGAGGCCGGACGCTTTCGGGCGGCCCGGTGCGGCTGTGACGCCCCGCACCCGGTTGCTCGGGTCGCCCGGTCGGGTGCTGGTCGGATCAGGTGACTTCCGACCCTTCCGGCGGCTGGTCTGGTTGGCCAGGCTCGTTCCGACGAAAGGAGCAGTCTCTGATGGAAATGACCACCTACCAGCCGGGCACGCCGTCCTGGGTGGATCTCAGCACGCCCGACGTCAGCGCGGCCGCGGAGTTCTACGGCACCCTGTTCGGCTGGCAGGTACAGGATTCGATGGCAGAGGCAGGCGGCTACCGGTTGGCCGATCTGCGTGGCAAGCCGGTCGCGGGCATCGGCCCGCAGATGCAGCCCGGCATGCCGCCCGCGTGGGCCACCTACATCGCCACCGCCGACGCCGATGCCACCGCCAAGGCGGTCAACGAAGCGGGCGGTCAGACGCTGATGGCGCCGATGGAGGTCATGGACGTCGGCACGATGGCGGTGTTCACCGACCCGACCGGTGCCGCGTTCGCCGTGTGGCAGGCGGGCCAGCACATCGGTGCCGGCATCGTGGACGAGCCCGGTTCGCTGTCCTGGAACGAGTTGACCACCCGTCAGCCGGAGGCCGCGATCCCGTTCTACCGGGACGTGTTCGGCTGGGACTCGGTCACGCACGACATGGGTGGCACGCCGTACACCGAGTGGTTGCTGGACGGGCGCGGCAGCGTCGGCGGGATGATGCCGATGGACGACAGCTTCCCGGCCGAGGTGCCCGCGCACTGGGCGGTCTACTTCGCGGTGGCCGATGCCGATGCGACGGTGGCCAAGGCGACCGAGTTGGGTGGCGCCGTCGTCGTGCCGCCGACGGACATCCCGCAGGGCCGGTTCGCGATGCTCGTCGACCCGCAGGGCGCCGCGTTCAACGTGATCAGGCTGGCCAACTCCTAAGTGAGTTTGGTGGTGCGTGTGGCGACTCCGGCCGCCACCGCACCCCACACCAGCAGCACGACGGTCGACTCCCACAGCGGGGTCGTGCCGTGGCCGAGCGCTGTGTAGAGGCCTTCGGCCAGCGCGCCGGAGGGCAGCAGCAGGAGGATGCCGCCCGCGTGGTCGTGCACCGACGACTCGATGCCGGCCGCACCGGCCAGCAACAGCACGAACCAGATGATGTTGGCCAGCGCGAGCACGATGTCGGCCCGCAGCGAGCCACCCAGCAGTACGCCAAGCGCGCCGAACGCGAGCGTGCCCAGCACGATCAGCAGCAGGGCCCAGCCGATGCCGGCCGCCCGTGGCTGCCAGCCGAGCGCCGCCGCGACGACACCGAGCACGACGAGTTGGATCACCACGACGGCCACCGCCGAGGTCATCCGGCCGCCCACGATCAGCCAGCGCGGGATGGCGGTGGCCGCGAGTCGCTTGAGCACGCCGTAGCGACGGTCGAAGCCGAGCGAGATGGCCTGGCTGGTGAACGCGGAGGACAGGATCGCCAGCGCGATGATCCTCGGCGCGACCGAGTCGATCCTCGGTCCGGTCGTCGACAGGATGGGCAGCACGGTCAGGCCGACCAGCAGCGCGAGCGGGATGAGCAGGGTGAGCAGCGCCTGTTCGCCGTTGCGCAGCGCCAGCAGGGTTTCCGTCTTCGCCTGGGTGAACAGCATGGCGGAGCGTTTGCCGGCGCCGGGTGCCGGCGTGAACGTGCCGGGGGCGAAGCGGTTCGCTGTGGTCACGAGCGCAGCTCCCGTCCTGTCAGGTCGAGGAACACGTCCTCAAGGCTGCGTTTGGCGACCTGCATGGCATCCGCGAGGACACCCTGTTGGGCGCACCACGCGGTCACCGTGGACACCACCTGCGGGCTGATCGGCCCCCTCACCTGGTAGGCGCCCGGGGTGATCTCGATCGCCGTGCAGCCTTCCGGTAGCGCGGTGACCAGCAGGCCCAGCGGCAGCGCTGCCCTGGCGTGGAAGGTGAGGCGCTGGTCGTCGACGGCGCTGGCGGTGAGTTCGGCGGGGCTGCCCTCGGCGGCCACCGTGCCCTTGTCGATGATCACCACGTGGTCGGCCAGTGCTTCGGCCTCCTCCATCAGGTGGGTGGTGAGCAGCACGGTGACACCGTCGGCGCGCAGCGCTCCGATCAGTTCCCAGACCAGCCTGCGGGCCTGTGGGTCCATGCCGGCCGTCGGTTCGTCGAGGAAGACGAGTTCCGGTCGGCCGATCAGCGCGCAGGCCAGCGACAGCCGTTGCTGCTGGCCGCCGGAGAGCCGCTTGTAGGGGGTGCGCCGGACCGACTCCAGACCGAGGATGTCCAGCAGCCACGCGGGATCCAGCGGGTGTGCCGCGCACGCGCCGACCACCCGCAGCATCTCGTCGGCGCGGACACCTGGGTAGGCGCCGCCGCCCTGCGGCATCACGCCGATCCTGGGCCGTAGCTGCGCACCCTGGGTGGCGGGGTCCAGACCGAGCACCCGGACGGTGCCCGCGTCGGCGGTGCGGAAGCCCTCGCAGATCTCCACGGTGGTGGTTTTGCCAGCTCCGTTGGGGCCGAGCAGGGCGAGGACGGTGCCGGTCGGCAGGCTCAGGCCGAGGCCGGCCACGGCGGTGGTGCCGCCGTACCGCTTGACCAGTCCGGAGACGTCGACTGCCGCAACCGCCACGAAGTACAAGACTAGGCCGTGGCCCGGCTCACGCCGCGCTCGGACCGCCGACTGCGTCCAGCACCGGTGACGGGACGTCGGTGGTCGGATCCCGCCAGGGCAGTAGGGGTATCGACCTGCGTACCGCGAACAGCGCGATCGCCAGCACGACGGCTGCCGCGACGTAGGAGTCGGGCAGCACGTAGGCGTGGCCGTCGAAGGTGCTGCCGGTGGGTGGCACGAGCATCGCGACGGCGGCGCTGACCCAGGTGGCGACAGTGCGGAAACCGGACACACCGGTGCCGGCGGCCAGTGGAATGGCGGCCCACAGCAGGTACCAGGGCTGCACGGTGGCGCCGAGCAGGACGACGGCACCGAGGCACAGCCCGAGCCCGATCATCGGCTGCAGGCGACCCTTCCAGGTGTCCCACAGCAGTTTCCCGGTGACCACCACGCTGGCCAGTTCGCCGATGGTCCGCATGATGTCGATGGAGGAGTCGGCGTGGTTGCCGAGGCCGAACGCGATGCCGATGCCACCGGCCACGAAGCCGAGGCCGGTCATCGGCGACAGCCAGCTCTTCACGACGCCGTTGGTGCCCAGCGCGCTGATCCAGCCGAAGCCGAGCCCGGTGCCCAGCGACATGGCAACCATGATCACACCGAACACCGCGACGAGCAGCGCGGCGGCCAGCACCAGATGTCGTGGTCGGGCTCCCCAGCGGCGGGCCACCATGACGCCGAGGAAGCCCAGCGCCGGTGCCGCGGAGATCTTCACGGCGGCACCCAGCGTGATCACCGCGGCGCCGGCCAGCAGCCAGAGCAGTTCCTGTCTTGTGACAGGTGGTACCGGTTCGCCAGGTCTTGTCGTCGGCATCCTGCGCAGCGCCAGTTCGAAGCCGGCCAGCATCAGGCCGATCATCAGCGCCTCGTTGTGCGAGCCGATGATCAGGTGCCACAGCACCAGTGGGTTGGCCACGCCCAGCCACAGCGCACTCACCTTCGGCACGCCGAACCGGCCGGCCAGCCTCGGTACCGCCCAGACGATCATGGCGATGCCGATCAGTTCCAGCAGCCGCTGGAGGTAGACGCCGGTGACGACGTGGTCGCCGGACAGCGCGGTCACGGCACGGCCGACGGTGATGAAGAACGGCCCGTAGGGCGCCGGGGTGTCCCGCCAGATGTTGGGCACACCCCTGGTCAGCGGATCGGCGACGCCGAGCGCGGTGGCCGGGCCGAGCTTGTAGGGGTTCAGCCCGAGCGCGGCGATCTTGCTCTGCGCCAGATAGCTGTAGACGTCCATGCTGAACATCGGCGGCGACAGCAGCAGCGGCACCGTCCAGGTCAGCATGGTGCGCTTGAGCTGTCGGCGGGAGATCAGCCGCGGCCTGCCCGGTCGGACGAACCGGCCGAGCCACAGCCAGCCCAGCACGATCATCGCCATACCGGTGAACGCGCAGGCCAGGGCTACCGTGGACAGCCTGGAGAACAGGCCGAGCACGGGGACGGTGGTCAGCGGGTTGAACACGGGGGAGGCGCCCGCGCCGAGCGAACCGGCGGCCAGCAGCAGGGCGCCGACGGTGCCGAACCGGCGGATCATGTCCAGTTGGCGGCATTCGGCGGGGTTCAGCGGGTCCGCGTCGGCATCCGGGTCGGCGCCCGCAGGCCCACGCGGGGCCAGGGACCGCTCCACCTCACCCATCACCACGCTTGGCAGCCTAGCGATCGTGCTCAATCGGTGAGTCAGGTCACGTAGGAAGCGTCGAACTTTGCCGTCGCCGAGTAAATACGTCACACTTGTGTTGTGAAATACGTCGGTGCTGCTCCCAGCGCCGTGCCGAGTGGCACGGGCGCCGGTAGTACTGACGGCAGGACCCGGCAGGCGGTGACCCGGTTGCTGCTGGAGCGGGGCCCGGTGACGGCGGCGTTGATCGCCGACGCCCTCGGTCTCAGCCCGGCCGCGGTGCGCAGGCACCTGGACGCGCTGGTCGCCGACGGCGAGGTCGGCACGCGGGACGCCCCACGCCGTGGCCACCGTGGCAGGGGCCGGCCGGCCAAGCTGTTCCTGCTCACCGAGACAGGCAGGGCCAGGTTCGGCCACGCCTACGACGACCTTGCCGTGTCCGCCCTGCGGTTCCTCGGCGAGCACGGCGGTGAGCAGGCGATCAAGGCGTTCGCGGAGAGCAGGGTCGAGGCCATGATCGGCCGGCACCGCGACGAAGTGACCGCGCAGACAGATCCGTCCGCGCGGGCCAGGACCCTTGCCGAGGCGCTGACCAGCGAGGGATACGCTGCGTCGACCCGCGACGTCGGGTCGGGAGAGCAGCTGTGCCAGCACCACTGCCCGGTGGCTCACGTGGCCGCCGAGTTCCCGCAGCTGTGTGAGGCCGAGACGGCGGCGTTCGCCGACCTGCTCGGCACACACGTGCAACGCCTGGCCACCATTGCCCGCGGCGACGCGGCATGCACCACACACGTTCCGACCGGGTCGCTCCCGAACGCGAGCCGATCGAACACGGATCCGGACCCGGATCAGAACACCGAACACGGAGGGGAGCCCGCATGACTGCCGCTGCACAGCAGCGAACGCCCACCACGCCGACGCAGGCACCGATGAGCCAGGAAGAGACCCTGGCGTCCATCGGGCGTTACGGATACGGCTGGTCGGACGACGATGTCGCTGGCGCGAACGCCCGACGTGGCCTGAGCGAGGACGTGGTCAGGGACATTTCGGCGAAGAAGAGCGAGCCGGAGTGGATGCTGGAGGCCCGCCTCAAGGCGCTGCGCCTCTTCGGCCGCAAGCCGATGCCCAACTGGGGCTCCGACCTGTCCGGGATCAACTTCGACACGATCAAGTACTTCGTGCGGTCGACCGAGCAGCAGGCGGCGACCTGGGACGACCTGCCGGCCGACATCAAGAACACCTACGACCGGCTGGGCATCCCCGAAGCGGAGAAGCAGCGGCTGATCGGTGGTGTGGCCGCGCAGTACGAGAGCGAGGTCGTCTACCACAAGATCCGCGAGGACCTGGAAGCCCAGGGCGTGCTGTTCCTGGACACCGACACCGGCCTGCGCGAGCACCCCGAGCTGTTCCAGGAGTACTTCGGCTCGGTCATCCCGGCCGGTGACAACAAGTTCTCCGCGCTGAACTCCGCGGTGTGGAGCGGTGGCAGCTTCATCTACGTGCCCAAGGGCGTACGGGTGGACATCCCGCTGCAGGCCTACTTCCGGATCAACACCGAGAACATGGGCCAGTTCGAGCGGACGCTGATCATCGTCGACGAGGACGCCTACGTGCACTACGTCGAGGGCTGCACGGCGCCGATCTACAAGTCGGACTCGCTG
>DASXYT010000112.1:0-18403 GCA_036502345.1 Pseudonocardiaceae bacterium
CCCCCCCCCCCCAACACTCACGGGTTTGAGCTGGGGAAACGCGAAGGGCCCCCTTCGCCGGAAAGGGGCCCTTCGCTACCCGAACTGACTTGCCGCTCCCACCACGAAGCAGGCATGAGTTAGGTTAGGCTAACTTCACTCGCCACGCAAGCTTGCCTTGCGAGGCAGCACCCGGAGCGACGACCAGGTCGGCACCGGCAGCCTGGTGGGCCGCCGACGCTGCAACACCAGGGCGCACGCGGCGGCGGCCAGGACCGACACCGCACCGCCGACCACGAACGGTGCCCGACCGCCGAACTGCTCGGCCAGCCACCCGCTCATCGGGCCGCCCACCGGGTTGCCACCCAGGAAGACCAGCATGTACAGGCCCATCACCCGACCACGCATCTCCGCCGAGATGGACAGCTGCATCGTGCTGTTCGCCGCCGTGATGAACGTGATCACCGCGCCGCCCAGCGGGATCAGCATCAGCCCGAACGTCAGGTAGGTCGGCATGATGCTCAGGACGGCTTCGAGCACGCCGAACACCAGCGCCGCGATCAGCACCACCCGCAGCCGTGGCCTGCCGTTGGCCGACCGCCTGGCTGCCAGCACCGAACCGGCCAGTGTGCCGACCGCCATCAGCGTAGACAGCAGGCCATAGCCGCTGGCGCTGCGGTGGAACACGTTGGCGGCCACGTTGGCCAGGGTGGCGAAGAACGTCATGCCGAACGTGCTCACGCAGAACACCAGCGCCAGCAGCACGACCAGATCGGGCCTGCCGCGCACGTAGCGGACGGCCTCGGTGAGCTGGCCGGGCTGCCGTGGCACCCTCGGCACGCTGTGCAGCCTGGCCGGGTCCATCGCGGCGAGACCGGCGATCACGGCGCCGAAGCTGACCGCGTTGATCAGGAACACCCAGCCGGTGCCGATCCAGGTGATCATCACGCCGGCCACCGCGGGCCCGACGATCCTGGCCAGGTTGAATGTCATCGAGTTGAGCGCGATGGCGTTGGTGACCTGCTTGCGGCCGACCATCTCGCTGACGAACGACTGCCGGACCGGGGCGTCCACCGACGAGAAGCAGCCCAGGACGAGGCAGAGCAGGTACACGTGCCACAGGGCGACAAGGCCGGTCACGTCCAGCAGGCCGAGCACCAGACCGCAGACACCCATCCCGGCCTGCACGAAGATCAGCAGCCGGCGCTTGTCCATCCGGTCGGCGAGCATGCCGGCCCACGCGGAGAGTCCGAGGGTGGGCAGGAACTGGAGGCCGGCCGCGATGCCGAGGGCCAGGGCGCTGTGCCCGGAGAGTTCGAGGACCAGCCAGTCCTGCGCGACGCGCTGCATCCAGGTGCCCACGTTGGACACGACCTGGCCACCGGCGAACAGCCGGTAGTTGCGCTCCCGCAACGAGCTGAACATGGCGCCACGGCGGGAGGGCGGCTTGGGCGGCGCAACGGGAGGGGTGGAATCGACGCCACCCGGGCGAGTCGACTGATCGGCCGGGCGAGTCGCCTGCCCGCTCGGGCGAGTCGACTGCTCAGTCGGGCGAGTCGACTGTTCGGTCGGGCGAGTCGACTGTTCGGTCGGGCGAGTCGACCGCCAGGGCGGGCGAGTCGACCCCTGGTGCGAGCGAGTCGACTGATCGGTCACGGCGGCCGGTTCGGCGACGACCTGACGGTCGGTGCTGGCAGGTAGCTCGGCGACGAGTCGGCGATCCGTCCTGGCAGAGGGCGCGATGTCGACCTGGCGATCGGCGCCCGCGGGCGGCTCGGCAATCACCGGGCGAGTCGACCTCTCGCGCGGGCGGGTCGACGGCTCGGCCGCGGCGGAGTCGGCCTGGTGATCGGGTGGCTCGGTGGCTGCTGCTGGTGGCGGTGGTGCTGGTGTCCGGTTGAGAGTGGGTTGCAGAGTCTCAGATCCGTCCACCGTCGCGCTCACTCGCTACTGCCCTGCCATCCTGTCGATGATCTCTGCTGCTCTGCCGAGCAGCTCCCTCTCCTCGTCGTCCAACTCGGCCAGCCGCCGGTCCAGCCAGGCTTCCCGGGCCGACACCTCGGCGTCGTGGAAGACCCTGCCCTCGTCGGTCAGCGCTACGATCGCCTGCCGCCCGTCGGTCGGATGCGGCTTGCGGCTCACGAACCCGAACTCCTCAAGAGCGGCGATGACCCTGGTCATCGACGGCGGCTGCACGCCCTCGCGGGCAGCCAGCTCCCCTGGCGTCAACGGGCCACATTTGAACAGCGTGGACATCGCGGCGATCTGGGTCAGCGTCACTGTCGAGTTGGTGCGCTGCGCGCGAAGTCGCCGGTTGAGACGGACCACCGCGAGCCGTAGACGGCTGGCAAGCGTCCGTTCCCCTGGTGCGGACTCCGACACGTTACTTAGTATAGCTCACGAACTACTTTGCCCGTCGACCACCCGCGGTAACCTCTCCCGGTGACCGTCCAACCAAAGGCGCCGGAACTGAAGGATCCGCCCCCGCTGCCGGCGCGCTGGGTGGACCTGCGACCGGTGCTCGTCGTCGGCACCGGGCTGTGGTTCCTGGCGTACCTCGGATTCCTGGTGGCCAGGTACGGCTACCAGGCGCACACCGGAATCTGGCTGTCCACCTGTCTGGCCGGCTGGGTACTCGGCCTGGTCGGCGCAGGGGTCATGTACTGGCAGCGGTCGGCCGCCCGGCGCGGCTCACGCAGCGCCCAACGGATCAACTGAGAGTCACCACAGCGCCGTCTCCGGCGTCGGGTCGGCCAGCAGCGCCGCCAGTTGCCAGCGGTCCGGCCAGCGGTACAACGCCCATGCCAACGCGCGAGCCAGCCCTTCCGGACTGTCCTCGGCGTGCACGGCATCGTCAGCCACCCACCAGGCGACCCGCTTGCCCGCGACCAGCAGGTCGTCGTGCACCCAGACCTCGCCCTCCGGCACGGCGTCGCCGAACAGCGCACACGCCAGCCGCACGGCACCCAGCCCGGCCCACGCCACCGGCTCACCCGCCGACTCGGGCTCGGCGGTCACCACGTCACTGGCCAGCGGGACGTTCAACAAGTCGGCCAGCGCACCGTCCAACTCGGCACTGGGGCCGCGCATCGCGACCACCCGCTCCGGTGCCAGCGCCGCCACCAGCCACGGGCGGTCCACCACCACGGCACCGTCGGCCGGCACCGCGTCGCCGGTCAGCGTGCGTACGCGGTCCGGCGGGTCCACCTCGGCCGGGTCGAACACCTCGGTGAGCGCAGCCCGCGCGAGCACGGCGTGCGCCGCGAACGCCAGGCCGGGCGACACCTCGCGGTCCGGGTCACCGAGCCGGTCCAGCAGGTCGGCGGCCTGTTCGTCGTCGGCGACCGTCAACTCGTCCCGCACGCCGATCCCGACCAGCAGGTCCACCGGCAGATCGGCCAGGCCGGGCAGCGGGTCGTACAGGCCCGCCAGGTCCTCGGCGTCGGGCAGCCGCCACTCGCGCAGCGGAGCACCGTCGACCAGCGCGAACCTGGCCAGCCACCACGCCGGATAGCCTTTCGGATCGGCCAGCGCCCTACGGGTTTCCGGCTGCCCGGCCAGCATCCGCAGCGCGTCCGGCCAGCGATCCGGGTCGATCAGGTCCAGGTCCCGGATGCCGACCAGCCGCACGGGGTCGTCGGCCCAGGTCCACCAGTCGGCCTCGTCGGCCAGTTCGTGGTCGGGACCGGTCGGCTCGTCGTCCCGGATCACCGTGAACTCGGCCAGCACACCGAGCGCGGCCAGCACGTCGGCCGACCACTCCTCGGCGGTGGCCAACGAGAGCACGGCCAGCGGCGAGTCCGGGCCGACGGCGTCATCGGCCAGCACGTCCAGCAGCGGCGCGTCGGGCAGCACCATCTCGTCGGCCCGACGTGGCTCACCGTCCACATCGCGCAGCGCCAGCGCACCCAACCAGGGCTGCTCCCCCGGCGTGATGCCAGCCGCAGCCGTCAGCCGCAGCACTGCATTGGCCAGTTCGTCGACGTCCAGACCCGCCTGTGCGTCGGCAACGCTGCGGTCCACCGCGTCCCGCACGGCAGGCGCGTCCAACAGGTCGGTCGGGTCGGCGGGCCGGGCGCCGAGCCGCTCCAGCAGCGGGTGCACGGCAGCCGGATGCGCGATCCGCAGACCTGCCACGTCCACGCCTGCCATCAGTTCGCCCAGTTCAGCGGAGGGCAGCAGCACGTCACGAGGGCCGATCGCGGTGCGCCCGTCGATCAACGGCACCGGCAGGCCACCCAGTTCGTCGGCCAGCGAGGTACCGCTCGGCTGCAGCTTGCTCAGCCCGGCGTACAGGGCCACCCACCAGCCGGGCGGCCTGTCCACACCGGACACGGCGGCGACCAGATCGGCGGCCCGCAGCCGGCGGACGTCGAGCGCGGCCAGCGCCTTGGCGTGCGGCAACTCGGCCAGCCACCAGGCGACCAGGCCGGGCACGATGTCGACCAGCAGTTCGGCCAGTTCCTCGGACGGCTCGTCGAGGCAGGCGGCGACGCCGGGGGTCAGGTCGTCGTCACCGGCCCGCTGCGCCGGCAGCCAGGCCGTGACGGCCAGCAGACCCGACACCGAATCACGCAGTCGTTCGTCCACTTCGGACAGCGGGAAGCCGGGCAGCGGCACCAGCGCGGTGCGGTGCCGATCGGGCAGTCCACGCAGCAGCGCGACGTACTCGATGGCCGCGGCCGTCAGTACGGCATCGGTGGCCGGGCCGGGCAGCAGCCTGCGCCGGTTCGGCTCGACCGGCAGCGTGGCGAACAGCCGGGCCGGCAGGGACAGCCGCTCGTCGGTCGGGGTCGGCGCGTGCAGCACGTCGTCGGCGCGCGGCACCGGCGTGCCCTCGGTGTTCAGCGGCACCGCCCAGCACACCGACCACTCCGGGCGGGTCCGCGCCTCGGCGCCCAACTGGCCGACCTCGGCCTCGGTCAGCGAGCCGGCGGCACGTCTGGTCAGCCACGTCGACACACCGTCCGGGCCGTGCACGGTGACGACGCCTTCCGGGCCGTCGTCACGGAACCAGGTGCGCTCGCCGATCCGCAGGGTGTGCAGGCCGGGCAGCGCGAGCAGCAGGTCGGCGGCCTCGTCCTCGGCCCTGGCCAGCAGCGCGGCCACGTCGACGCCCTCGCGCAGCGGCAGCCGGATGTCGGTGGTGAAACCCTCCGGCACCGGTTGTTCGTCCGGTTCCAGCGGCCACACCAGCCGCAGCACCGGCACCTCGGCGGACCGCTCGGCCAACAGCGTGGCCAGCCGGTCGTGCCCGGCCACCGCCTGCCGGGTGCTCTCCGCGGAGAACCGCACGCCACCGGACGCGGACACCACCCTCGGCGCCTCGGACACGGCGAGCACGGCGGCGAACCCGACGCCGAACCTGCCGACCTGGTTGCCGGTCCGCTTCGCCGAAGCACGCAGCGACGCCAGCGCGGCAACACCCTCGGCATCCAGCGGCGCACCGGTGTTCGCGGTGCGCAGTTCCGGGCCTGCCGGCGTGTCGACCGCTCGCAGCCACAGCACGCCGGGTGTCCGGCCGATGGCAGCGGCGTCGGCCGCGTTCTGTGCGAGCTCGACCAGCAGCCGGTCCCGGTAGCCGCCGATCCGCAGGTCGTCCTCTGCGTTGGCGTCCTCGCGGAACCGGGTCGGCGAGTCCCGCCAAGCGGTCAGTACCGAGTCACGCAGTTGCTCTGTGCCGAACGGATCGCCGGGGAACATCAGTCCTCGGTACCCGGGTCCTCGTCGGTCGGCTCGGTCGGGGTGTCGTCACCGGACTCGTCACCGGACGAGGACAGCGCCGGTTCGACGTCCAGCGTGGTCGAGTCGTAGACCAGGTCGGCCACCGGCACCGGCGACGTGACCTCGACCTCCACCTCGGAATGCGCGCCGCAGCCGTACTCGACGTGCACCACACGACCGTCCGCAGGCGCCATCTCGTTGCCGCACACACCGAACGCGGCCCGCAGCGAACCGTCCAGCGGCAGGTAGAAACCACACCGGCCGCAGTGGTCGGGGGCACCGCGCGCCATGTCACTGCGCGGACCGAAGTCACCGGACTGCCAGCGGTCGGCCGACTCCAGCCTGCCGAACCTCGACATCACCCGAACCCGGCCGAGGCCGGTCTCCATGGCGACGTCCTCGATCGCGGGATCGTCCGATTCGAGATAGCCGGGCACCAGCCGGGGATCGCCCGCCTCGGTCGGCATCAGGTCGCCGACGCCGAGATCGCCTGCCTGGATCCGCTGCTGCCACGGCACCCACTCGGGGGCCACCATCGCCTCCGGACCGGGCAGCAGCACGACCTCGCTGACCGTCACCGGCGTGTCCGGACCGGCGTTGGCCACGGTCACGGCCCAGCGCCAGCCCTGGTAGCCGGGCTGTTCGGCCTCGAAGAGGTGGGTGGCTGCGCCACCGGGTTCCTGGTCGACGCCGACGTGTTGGCCGACCGGTTCGTCGCCCGCCTCCTCCGCCGCCGCCGCGGCACGGGCGATGTCCACGGCCGTGGCGAGCGCGGGATCGAGCTGGCCAACGGGCGGCTCGGTCGGTTCGAGATCAGGAACCGCGCAGTTCGGGGAGGGCGTCACGGATGTCGATTGTGCCGCACGGCTTCGGTGCGGAGCGAACCTGGCCGGGACCATCGCACCGGGCAGCCGACGCCTACTGTGTGTAATCGAGTGAATCTGCGGCCACGGCGTGATCAGGGCACGTAAAAGGCGGCTCCACGAGACCTGTTGAGGCAGGATGGGGAGGTGATCCGCGCGAACTCGGCAGGCCAGCCAGACGAGCCCCGTCGTGGGCGGCCGGGCTGGAGCGCGGGTGGGCGCAAGCGGACACCGCAGCCCGCTCCACAACCGCAGCCGCAGGCCCCCGACCAACAGAACACGGTGCCGGCTCCCGGCCGGGTGCCGAGGCAGCCCCCGTTCCGTTCGGAGCCGCCGCCCCGGCGCGAGGTCCCGGAGTGGCAGGCCCCGCCGCCCCGGCAGCCACCCCGCCAGCCGAGGACCACGTACCGCCCGGACGGCTACCCGCCGGAGGACAACCGTGGGCCCAACCGCAACGAGTCGGTGGCCGCTGATCCACTGATCGGCACCCCACCACCGCCCCGGGCCGGGTCAGCCGCCCCGCCGCCGAAGAGCGCCCCACCGCCGCCGAAGAAGCTGACCGTGACCAGGGTCGCGGCCTACCGGGGCCGGCAGTTGTCGCAGCAGGCGGTCAACGCGTTCCGCCGCGCGGCGCACGCGGACGGTGCCCACGAGTCCGGGCTCACGTCGCTGACCTACGCGGTGATGCTGAACTACGCGTCGTCGGCCGCCATGGCCGTCGGCCTGGCGAACACGCTGTTCTTCTCGGCGGCCACCGCGGAGAGCAAGACCAAGGTCGCGCTGTACCTGTTGATCACGGTGGCGCCGTTCGCGCTGATCGCCCCGGTGGTCGGCCCGATGCTGGACCGGATCCAGCGCGGCAGGCGGATCGCGCTGGCCGTGTCCTGTTTCGGCCAGGCCCTGCTGTCCGTCGTGATGGCGCTGCACCTCAACGACTGGCTGCTGTACCCGGCGGCGCTGGGCACGCTGGTGCTGTCCAAGTCGTTCGACGTGCTGAAGTCCTCGATGACGCCGAGGGTGCTGCCCTCGGGCATGACGCTGTCCAAGACCAATGCCCGGCTGACCGTGTTCGGTCTGGCCGCCGGCATGGTGTTCGGCCTGTTCGCCAGCGGTTTCGCCAAGGTCTTCGGCTCGCCGGGCGCGCTGTGGTTCACCGCGGTGCTGTGCGTCTTCGACGCCGTGCTGTGCCTCGGCATCCCGGCGTGGGTGGAGGTCACCGAGGGCGAGGTGCCCACGTCACTGCGCGCCGAACCACACAAACCGAAGCGGCAGCCGATGGGCCGGCACGTGGTGATCGGCTTGTGGGGCAACGGAACCATCCGCCTGATGACCGGTTTCCTGCTGTTGTTCCCGGCGTTCGTGATCAAGTCGATGGAGGAGCATTCGCCGACCAAGCAGTTACTGCTGCTCGGCCTGATCGGCGGTGCTGCCGGCATCGGCAGCTTCGCCGGCAACGGGATCGGCGCCCGACTGCAGTTCGGCAAACCGGACCAGGTGATCCTGGTCTGTATCGGCGGCTGTGTGCTCGGCGGTGTGTTCGCGGCCCTGACCGGCAGTGTCACGACGGCGGCCATCGCCGCCCTGATCGCGGCCGTGGCCAGTGCGCTGGCCAAGGTCAGTCTCGACGCGACCATCCAGAACGACCTGCCGGAGGCGTCCCGTGCTTCGGCGTTCGGCCGGTCGGAGACGATCCTGCAGTTGTCCTGGGTGTTCGGTGGCGCGCTCGGCGTGCTGCTGCCGACCAAGTTCGGGCTCGGCTTCACGGTGGTGACCGCGCTGTTGGCGGTCGGGGCCGTACAGACGGCACTGCTGTCCCGTGGCCAGTCGCTGGTGCCTGCGCTCGGCGGCTTCCGGCCGACCCGGCCGAACGTGATGTTCCGCACCCGGTCGGGCAAGGGCGGACCTCCCGCGGACCCGAGTGAGGCGCCCACCAAGCAGTCCACCAGGGCAATGCCGACCGAGCGGACCGAGTACCCGTACAGCCCGCCGGCATCGAGCGGCGACCGCACGTCGTAGGTTGTCGGCTGTGCGTCGCGTGCTGTTCGCCCTGTTGGCCGGTGGTCTTGTGCTGCTGTCCGCCTGTTCCTCGTCATCGACATCGTCGACGGCGACCCCGAGCATGACGTTCGCCGCGGCCGGCAAGACCGTGACGGCCGTGCCGATCCAGTACTGCGACGTGCACGAGGAGAACTGCAAGGCCAACGGCAAGGCGCCGGTGTCGCTGACCGTCGCATCCGGGCAGCCGATCACGGTGTCGGCGCCGAAGGAGATCGCGCAGACCCCGTGGCAGGTCGCGGCCAGGTTCACCGACGCCAAGGGCTCGCAGTACGTGTCGTGCAGCCCGTTGTTCGCGGCGGGCCACCGGTCCGTCTACACCGTGCACGCGGCACACGCGGCCGACCGGCTGGTGTTGATCGAGGTCTACCAGTCCAGCGCGGTCCTGGTGCAGGAACCCAACGGCGACATCGACACGCCGATCCGCGGCACCTGGGTGCTCACCGAGAGCACCCAGGGCGCGAAACCGGTGTTGCCGAAGCCCGGCGACAACCTGTGCAGCCAGTAGTTACGGATCAAGCTCCTTGGCCACAGCGCGCACCACTTCGCCGATCCGCTTGGTGTTCTTGCGATCCGGGTAGCGGCCGCGGCGCAGGTCCGGCTGGACCTTGCTCTCCAGCATCTTGATCATGTCCTCGATCAGGCCGTGCAGTTCCTCGGCCGGGCGCCGACGCGCCTCGGCCACCGACGGCGGCGGATCCAGCAGCTTCACCGACAGCGCCTGCGGGCCGCGCCTGCCTTCCGCCATGCCGAACTCGATCCGCTGACCGGCCTTCAGGGTCTCCACGCCAGCCGGCAGCGCCGAAGCGCGCACGTAGACGTCCTCGCCACCTTCTTGCGTGACGAAGCCGAACCCTTTCTCCGAGTCGTACCACTTGACCCTGCCGGTCGGCACCGCTCTCACCGTTCTTTCCCTCGTTGGCACATCGTCGCCGCCGGCACCCGCATGGCGCGGGCTCCCTTGCCCGGCACGACGAACGCGCCCCGAGGCGTGCCCAGGACGCGTACCCACCAGCCTAGCGACTTCACACGGCGAAAACACCTTGCTTGTTCGTACGTGCACGGATCGGACCAGTCAGGCAATGCGCGCACCGAACCAGTCGGCGAACCCGGTCAGGTCGGGCAGCACCAGTTGCGCGCCGGCCTCGCGTAGCTGTGCCTCGTCGCACGGCCCGGTGAGCACGCCGACCGGATAGACCCCCGCCGCCACCGCGCCGATCATGTCGCCGATGTGGTCACCGACGTAGACGCTGGCGCCGTGTTCGCGCAGGGCTTCCGCCTTGCCGCCCGCCCACAGCTCGCCGACCAGCCAGTCCACCTCCCAGCCGAGGGCGGCGAGGTGTTTCGCCGCGTTGGGCCGGTACTTGCCGGTGACGACCAGGACGTGGCCGCCTGCTGCCCGTACGGCGGCCAGCGCCGCGGCGGCACCGGGCAGCGCCACGGTGGCCGGCACGACGATCTCCGGGTACAGCTCGCGGAACCGGGTGACCATGTCGGGCACCAGCGGTTCCGGCACGCCGAAGCCACGCAGCACGTGGTCCAGCGGCGGCCCGAGATTGGCCGCGAAATGCTCGCCGTCCAGCTGATAGCCGGTCTCCCTGGCCAGCTCGTCCAGCACCCTGACCATGCCGGGACGCGGGTCGATCAGCGTCATGTCCAGGTCGAATCCCACAGTTGTCGGCACGATCC
This sequence comes from Pseudonocardiaceae bacterium, assembly GCA_036502345.1. Lineage (GTDB taxonomy): Bacteria > Actinomycetota > Actinomycetes > Mycobacteriales > Pseudonocardiaceae > DATEPR01. The sequence continues at coordinate 10,311 of DASXYT010000112.1, forward strand.
CACCCTATGGTCCGGTTTTCTGGCGTTCCCGGAACGCCGCCGCCTTCACCCGGTTCTGGCAGGCCGTCGAGCAGAACCTGCGGGTGCCGTTGCGGGAGACGTCCACGTAGACCCGGTCGCACGCGGGCGCCTCGCACACGCCGAGCCGGTCGTGTGACGGGCCGCCCAGCACGATGGCCAGCGACGTCGCCATCGCGCCGGCCCAGCCGACCGCCCACGGCGCGTCGGGCGCGTGGAAGTGCAGGTGCCAGCGTTCGCCGTCGTGCCGCGACAGCACCGGGATCGCGCCGGTGACCGAGAGCAGGTCGTTGACCCGCTGGCACGCGGCATCGAGGTCGCCCGAGGTGCGCAGCTCGAAGACGACGCGCAGATCTTCGAGATACGCGGCCAGTTCGGCGACCTGGATGTCGGAGGGCCGCCGCCGACTACGCCGTTCGCCCGGCCCGAGGGCCTCGATGAGCTGGTCGGTGAGGGTCTGGTCCGTCGGTGGCCGGTAGGGCCTGCCGCGTGCGTGACCGGCCGTGACCACGTTCACGGCGGCCACCGTCGCGGCGACTACGCCACTCGTGTGACTGTCGAATTCCACTTGACCAGTTACACCCTCTCGCCTAGTTTCATCACTGGCAATCATCGCATGGACAGTGACGGAGATGGCTATGACTGTGCTCGACGCCGAACTCGCCAAGACCTGGGTCAGCCGCTGGGACACCCAGCAGGAGCTCTACGTCGCCGACCGCGAGGAGCGGTTCGCGGTGATCGGGGACGTCGTCGCGCACGCGTTGGGCGACCGGGGCGGAACCGTGCTGGACCTGGGCTGCGGCCCCGGTTCGCTGGCCGGTCGGCTGGCCGCCCGGCTGCCGGCGGCCAAGATCACCGGATTGGACAGCGACCCGCTGCTGCTCGCGCTGGGCCGCGGCCGCTACGGCGACGCCGTCGACTTCGTGGACGCCGACCTGACCGGCGCGGCCTGGCTGGACCAGGTGCCCGCCGTGCTGGATGCCGCCGTGTCCACCACGGCCCTGCACTGGCTGGACCCGGGCCCGCTGGCCGACGTGTACCGGGCGCTGGCGCAGCGGCTGCGGCCCGGCGGGGTGTTCGTCGACGGTGACCACTTCACCCTCGGCGACGCCGACCTGGACGAACTGGCCGTGCGGGTCCGGCAGGGCAGGGCGACCCGCGCTGGCGTGACCGACCACGAGGACTGGGACACGTGGTGGCAGGCGGTCCGCGACGACCCAGCGCTGGCCGAACTGCTCGACCAGCGGTCCGACCGGGCGATCGCGCACCACGGCAGCAACAAACTGTCCGTCGACCACCACAGGGAACTGCTGCGCGCGGCCGGCTTCAGCAGCGCGGGCACGGTCTGGCAGAGCGGCGACGACCACGTCCTGGCCGCTGTTCGCTGACCCCTCAGCTCCAACCCCTTCAGGGCGATCCCGGATGCGCGGGTTGTCGCATTGCGGCACCGTGGAGTCATGCGGCTCCTGCTCAACCTCGTGTGGCTGGTCTTCGGTGGCTTCGTGCTGGTCACCGGCTATCTGGTGGCCGGCGTCATCTGCTGCCTGCTGGTGGTGACCATCCCGTTCGGCATCGCGGCGTTCCGGATCGCCCTGTACGCGCTGTGGCCGTTCGGCCGGACCGTGATCGACCGGCACGACGCCGGCCTCGGCTCGGCCGTCGGCAACGTCATCTGGCTGGTGTTCGCCGGCATCTGGATCACCATCGGACACCTGATCGCGGGCGTGGCGTTCTGCGTGACGATCATCGGCATCCCGATCGGGCTGGCGCACTTCAAGATGATGCCGGTCTCGCTGATGCCGCTGGGCAAGGAGATCGTGCAGGCGGACGACCTCAGCCGAGCCTGGTGAAGGCCACCACCGGGAACTCCGGGTCGCTGCGAGCGCGATCCTGGTCGGGCAGTTCGGCCAGTTTCCCGACCAGTTCGCCGACGTCGTGCCAGCCGTTGCCCGGCTCGGCCAGGTAGCGCTGCCACTGGCTGGGGCTGCGGCCCTGGCCGAGCCCGGTGAACGTGGTGCGGCCGGTGAGGGTGCAGCCGTTCCGCTCGGCCAGTTCGGTGAGCGTGGCCACGCTGTCCGTGCCGCTGGACCGGTGGACCGGGCCGAGCAGGTCGCCCACATCGTCCGGTGTTCGGTAGTGGGCATCGCTCTTGTGCACCGTCGTGATCAGCGTGCCACCCGGCCGCAGCACCCTCGCCGCCTCGGCGATCACCGGTGCCGCGTCGGGCAACAGGTGCAGCAGCCAGATGATGCTGACCGCGTCCACAGCCCCGGTGACCAGCGGCAACCGGCTCGCGTCACCGATCAGCACCCGACCGGGCAGCCTGGTCGCCGCGATGGCCGACATGGCAGGCGACCGGTCCACCGAGAACACCGTGCGGCCGAGCCGGCTGCCGACGATTCCGGTGCCACCGGCCACTTCCAGCACGAGTCGGGCGTCCTCGGGTAGGAACTCACGTACTGCTTGTGCTGCCGCCTCGGCCCGTGCGTCACCGCCTCGGGACCGGTCGTAGCGGACCGCTTCTGTCTCGTAGTAGCCCGGGTGGCTCACACCCGCCGCGCCAGGATGTCGACCGCCCGCTCCCGCATCTCGACCTTGCGGACCTTGCCGGTCACCGTCATCGGGAAGTCGTCCACGATGTGCAGGTAGCGCGGGATCTTGTAGTGCGCCAGCTTGCCGGTGCAGAACTCGCGCAGCGCGGCGACGGTCAGCTCAGCCGCACCCGGCCGCAACCGCACCCACGCCATCAGCTCCTCGCCGTAGCGCTCGTCCGGCACGCCGATCACCTGCGCGTCCAGGATGTCCGGGTGGGTGTAGAGGAACTCCTCGATCTCCCGCGGATAGACGTTCTCGCCGCCCCGGATCACCATGTCCTTGATCCGGCCGGTGATGCTGACGTAGCTGTCCTCGTCCATCACCGCGAGGTCCCCGGTGTGCATCCAGCGGGCGGCGTCGATCGCCTCGGCCGTCTTGTCCTGCTGTTCCCAATAGCCCAACATCACCGAGTAGCCGCGGGTGCACAGCTCGCCCTGCTCACCGCGGGGCACCGGCCGGCCCGTCTCCGGATCGACGATCTTGACCTCGAGGTGCGGCCCGACCCGGCCCACCGTGGCCACCCTGCGGTCCAGCGAGTCGTCCCGCCGGGTCTGCGTGGACACCGGCGAGGTCTCCGTCATGCCGTAGCAGATGGACACCTCCGTCATGCCCATCCGGTCGATGACCTGCTTCATCACCTCGACCGGGCACGGCGAGCCCGCCATGATCCCGGTGCGCAGGCTGGACAGGTCGTAGTCGGCGAAGTTCGGTTCGGCCAGTTCCGCGATGAACATCGTCGGCACGCCGTACAGCGACGTGCACTGCTGTTCGGCGACGGCGGCCAGCGTGGCGGCCGGGTCGAAGCCGGGCGCCGGGATGACCATGCAGGCACCGTGCGACGTGGCGGCCAGATTGCCCATGACCATGCCGAAGCAGTGGTAGAAGGGCACCGGGATGCAGATCCGGTCCACCTCGGTGTACCCGCACAGCTCGCCGACGAAGTAGCCGTTGTTCAGGATGTTGTGGTGGGACAGCGTGGCACCCTTGGGGAAACCCGTGGTGCCGGACGTGTACTGGATGTTGATCGGGTCGTCGGCGGCCAGCGCGATCTCATCGAGAGCAGCGGGATCGGCCGCCCTGCCCGCCGTGACCAGGTCGGTCCACTCGTCCGAGCCCATCAGCACGACGTGCTTGAGCGCTGCGCAGCGCGGCCGGACCTGCTCGATCATCTCGGCGTAGTTCGACGTCTTGAAGTCCCGTGCCGACACCAGCGTGGTGATGCCGGCCTGGTTGAGCACGTACTCCAGTTCGTGCACGCGGTAGGCCGGGTTGATGTTGACCAGGATCGCACCCAGCTTCGCGGTGGCGTACTGGACGAGTGTCCACTCGGCACGGTTGGGCGACCAGATGCCGACCCGGTCCCCCTTCACGACGCCGAGACCGGCGAGGCCGAGCGCCACGGCGGTGACGTCGTCGGCCAGTTCGCGGTAGGTCCAGCGCAGGCCGGTGGCCCGGTCGACCAGGGCGTCGCGGTCCCCGAAGCGGTCCACCGTGCGGTCGAAGTTGGCGCCGATCGTGTCGCCCAGCAGCGGCACCTGCGAGATACCGGACGCGTAGCTGGTCGTCATCGACCTGCCTCCTCAGTCAGCCGTTTTCCGCCTCAGTCTGCGCTTCCGCGTCGGGCTTTGCTTCCGCCTCGGGCTGGGTTTCCGCTGATTCTGTCGTGTCCTCGGCGGCCGGTGTTTCGGCCGGTGTTTCTGCCGGTGTTTCAGCGGGCGCCGCCACGACGTCGGTGTCGCCGGTCGACTTGCCCTCCGGCTCCTCGGTCTCGTCGGCCAGTTCGACATCGTCGTCATCGTCGGTCAGCGGCACCACGAGGCACGGACCGCCGACGAACACGCCGCCGTCCACGCCGAGCACCTTGCCGTCCGCGTAGAGACACGGACCGTCCACCAGCGACGGCGGGACGCCCAACTGGTCGGCGATCACGCTGTGCCCGTGCACGATCCGGCTGCCGCCGAACACGGCCAGCATTTTGTCGGCCGTCTCAGGGCCGTCAGGGCCGCGGAAGGCATAGCGGGTGGTCATCCGGCGCCAGCAGTCCCACCACAGCTCGATGTCATCACCAGAGAGGACCGTGTGCACAGCGCTGTTGATCTCGTCGACCGTGTCGCCCCAGCCGAGGTACTCCATGGTGTCGGAGTGCATCAACAGGTGGTCGTCCACCCTGGCGAGCACCGGCAGCCCGGTCAGCCAGTCCAGATGCCGCTCGGTCAGGGCCACCTGGTCGGCCCGCTGACCGCCGTTGAGCCGCCAACTGCGCTCGAAGCTGCGCACCCCGAAGTCGGAGGGCACCTCGGCGTCGCCGAACGTGTGCATGCCCAGGGTGAGGATCTCGTGGTTGCCCAGCAGCGCGCGCACGGAGCCGCCTGCCTGGTCCGCCTGCTCGCCAAGGTCCATCACCAGGTCCACGACGGACACGCCGTCCGGACCGCGATCGAAGAAGTCGCCGAGGAACCACACCCGCGCGGTGCCCCCGCACCACGCCGCGTCCTCGTCGACCAGGTCGGCAGCGCGCAGCGCGTCGACCAGCTCAGTGCGGTGGCCGTGTACGTCGCCTATCACGTAGGCGGGCGACGGGGACGACCTCCTCCCCGACTCATCCACACCATGACCATAGGCGCAAGCACCAATCGCACCGCACGAGGTCGCACTTCACCCACCCGATGGATTGACTAGCCCGATATTTTGATTGTTACTATCAGTTTGATGTCTCACTCTAATGTCGTTAACTGTCAACAGTTGGGGGTTGTGTCGTGACGGTCGACCACTCGGCAACGCATGAACTGCCGGTGTTTCCGATGTCCAGGACCACTCCGTTCGACCCGCCGTCCGAGTACGCCGACCTGCGCTCCGACGGCCCCGTGAGCCGCGCCCAGATGCCGACCGGGCAGGAGGTCTGGCTGGTCACCGGGCACGAACACGTGCGGAAGATCCTGGTCGACCCCAGGGTCAGCTCCGACCGGACCCATCCCAACTTCCCGTCCCCGATGGTGATCAGCGAGGAGATGCGCCGCCGGTCGAACTCCCTGGGCGACGCGCTGATCAGCGCCGACCCGCCGGAGCACACCGAGCGCAGGCGGATGCTGATCACCGAGTTCACCGTCCGCAAGGTCGCGGCACTGCGGCCGCGTATCCAGGAGATCGTGGACGCCCGCATCGACGACCTGCTGGCCGGCGACCGCCCCGCCGACCTGTTCGCCGAACTGGCGCTGCCGGTGCCGTCGCTGGTGATCTGCGAGCTGCTCGGCGTGCCCTACGCGGACCGGGACTTCTTCCAGTCGCGGACCAAGCGGCTGCTCAGCCGTTCGACGCCGCCTGCGCAGCGGCAGCAGATGTCCGAGGACCTGCGGGTCTACTTCGACCAGTTGATCACCACGAAGGAAGCCGCGCCCGGCGACGACCTGCTGGGCAGGCTGATCGTGCGCAACGCCGAGACCGAGGTGTTCAGCCACGACCTGCTCGTCGGTCTGTCCACACTGCTGTTGATCGCCGGCCACGAGACCACGTCCAACGTGATCTCGCTGGGCACGATGGCCCTGTTGCAGCACCCCGACCAGCTGGCGGCGCTGACCGCCGATCCGTCGCTGATCCCCAGCGCGATCGAGGAGATGCTGCGGTTCCTGAACATCGTGGAGGCCGGCTTCCGGGTGGCCACGGAGGACATCGAGCTGGCCGGCACGGTGATCAAGGCAGGCGACGGCCTGATCGCGCTGGCCGGCTCGGCCAACCGGGACGACAGCGCGTTCGACGACCCGGACGAGTTCGACGTGACCAGGGGCGCCCGGCACCACGTGGCGTTCGGCTACGGGATCCACCAGTGCCTCGGCCAGAACCTGGCCAGGATGGAGCTGGAGATCGTGTTCGGGACGCTGTTCCGGCGGATGCCCGGACTGCGGCTGGCGGTGCCGATCGAGGACGTGCCACTCAAGGACGACGCGTTCATCTACGGCGTGCACTCCCTACCGGTGACCTGGGAGTGAAACTGGTCACATCCGAATAAGACAAACCCGATCACGGAGCGATACGAGAATCCGTCACGTTTTGACCCTATAGGGCAATTTCTCCTGCAACGTGACACTTTGGATTGGCGTGGGTCCGAGTTAGTGGCGATGTCCGGTTCTGGCCGGGCACCATCGAGTCATGGCGATCATCGGATTGGGTGCAGTCCTGTTGGCGGGGACGTTCGGCCTGCTCTACGGCCTGGCGTTCTGTGTCGTGCTCCTCTCGGAACGCATCGAGCGACGCAGACGACGACGTAGACAGCTGGCCCGAGCGTCCCTGCGCATCCACGACCTGCTGGCCGAGGCAGGCCGGCCACCGATCCGGCGTGGCAAGGGCGGTCGGCACCGTCTACGACCGGCCCGGAACCGGCACAACCGGGCACGGGGTGCGGGCAGGGCGGTGCCGACCGGCCCGACGCGATCCGGTGCTGGACGTGCTGGCGCTGGGCGTATTGGGGCCGGGGTTGGACGGCCTGGGGTCGGGCGTGCTCGTCGTGCGCCGGTCAGCCCTGCGCGCTCGGCCCGGCCTGTCGGCTCGGTTCGGCCAACCACTCCGGCCCGCGCGCTCACCTCTGCCTCGACCGACCCGGTCTGGCCGACCGATCCGATCGAGCCGCCCGAGACGGTCGACCCGATCGCCTCAGTCGTCGAATGGGCGGTCCACCCGATCGGTCAGGTCGGCGATCGAGTCGACCACCCGCGATGGCCGGTAGGGGAAGCGTTCGGCGGTGCCGGCGTCGGAGATGCCGGACAGCACCAGGATCGTGCGCAGGCCGGCTTCCAACCCGGTGCGCACGTCGGTGTCCATCCGGTCGCCGATCATCAGGGTGTTCTCCGAATGCGCGCCCAACGCCCGCAGCGCGGACCGCATCATCAACGGATTCGGCTTGCCCACGTTGTAGGCCTGCCGGCCGGTGGCGCGCTCGATCAGCGCGGCGACGGCACCCGTGGCCGGCAGTACGCCCTCGCGGCTCGGCCCGGTCTCGTCCGGGTTGGTGGCGATGAAGCGGGCCCCCGCGTCGACGAGCCGGATGGCCTTGGTGATCGACTCGAAGCTGTACGTCCTGGTCTCGCCGAGCACCACGTAGTCCGGATCCACGTCGGTCAGCACGTAGCCGATGTCGTGCAGCGCGGTGGTCAGGCCCGCCTCGCCGATCACGTAGGCCGAGCCTGCCGGTCGCTGCGTCTCCAGGAACGTCGCCGTGGCCAGCGCCGAGGTCCAGATCGACTTCTCGGGGATGTCCAGGCCGGTACGCACCAGCCGGGCGCGGAGGTCCCGCGCCGTGTAGATGGAGTTGTTGGTGAGCACCAGGAACGGGATGTCCCGGCTACGCAACTCGGCCAGGAACTTGTCCGCTCCCGGGATCAGGTGCTCCTCGTGGATGAGGACGCCGTCCATGTCCATCAGGTAGTTCCACTGCGCGGGCTGCCGCTGATCGGCCACTGGGTCTCCTCGCTCGCGCCCACCGACCCCTT
>DASXYT010000113.1:0-2802 GCA_036502345.1 Pseudonocardiaceae bacterium
GTCCGCGAGCCAGCCGGTGCACGGCTCGGCACCGATGAACACGAACATCCGGTGCACCGGGATGGTCCACTCCTTGCCGGTCTGGTTCTGCCGCACCACGAGCCCCTCCAGTTGCGTGTCGCCTATCGGCTCGCACGCTTCGGTGTCGGGCAGCACCGTGACCCTCGGGTCGCGTTCGATCTGGTCGGCCAGGTACCGGGACATGCTCTTGCGCAGGCTGGAGTCACGGACCAGCAGATACAGGTCGGACACGTGGTCGGCCAGGGTCACCGTGGCCTGTCCTGCCGAGTTACCGCCGCCGACCACGGCGACCGGCCGGCCTGCGCAGTCGTGCACCTCCAGTTGGGTCGCCGCGTAGTAGACGCTGCTGCTCTCGAAGTCCCTGATCCTGGGCAACCGCAGCCTCCGGTAGTGCACGCCGGTCGCGATCACGATCGTCCTGGCCTGCAGCGGGTCGCCGTCGGCAAGGTGCACGCGGTAGTAGCCGCCGTCCTGCTCCAGCGCGGTCGCCGTGGCCGGGATTTGCAGGTGCGCCTCGAATTTCTCCGCCTGGATGACAGCCCGCTCGGCCAGTTCGCCACCGGAGATGCCGGCCGGGAAGCCGAGGTAGTTCTCGATGCGCGGCGACATGGCCGCCTGCCCGCCCGTTGCGATCGCGTCGATCAGCCGGGACTCGAGGCCGTCCGACGAGCCGTACGTCACGGCCGACAGACCGGCCGGTCCCGCGCCGACGACCAGCAGGTCGGCGACCTTCTCCGCGGCCATGTCGGCGGGCAGGCCGACCAGCCGGGCCAGCTCGGCGTTGTCCGGATCGCGCAGGATCTCGCTGCCCCGCCAGATGACGATCGGCGTGTCCTCGGGCCGTACGTTGAACCGGCGTAGCAGGTTCTCCGCCTGTGGGTCCTTCTCCAGGTCGATCCAGCGGTGCGGCAGCCGGTTACGGGCGGCGAACTCGCGCAGCCGGCGCGTGTCGGGTGAGTAGCACGAGCCGATGATCCGGAAACCGGTGCCCTGCCCGACCAGCAGCGACCGACGGATCAGGTACGCGCGCAGGATCACGTCACCCAGCATCGGGTCCCTGGTGACGATCTCGTGCAACCGCCGTGCCGGCACGGCGAGCACGGTGCCCGGCACCAGGACCTCCATGGTCACGAACGAGACCTGGTCCTCCAGCAGGCCCAGCTCGCCGAGGAACCGGCGCGGCCCGTGCACCCGAATCACCTGCCGCGACGTCTCGCCCTCCTCGATCACCGCGACCCGTCCGCGCAGCACCACGTAGAACACGTCGATGGGCATGCCGGCCATGGCGAGCGTTTCGCCACGCCGGGTCGGCCTGCGCTGGCCGTGCCGGGCCAGCGCGGTGATCTGCGGGTCGGTCAGCCTCGGGTACGCGCCGTACAGGTCGGGCGTCTCCTCGGCGACGGCGACCTCGCGGGCCTGGTGCTCAGACATAGGCTTCGTGGACATAGCACCAACGCCAGGTCTCGCCCGGCTCCAGGGATCGCACGATCGGGTGACCGATGGTGAGCGCGTGCGCGCGGGCGTGCCGCAGCGGCGACGAGTCGCAACAGCCGACGTGTCCGCACGTCAGGCACAGCCGCAGATGCACCCACGGCGAGCCGATACGCAGGCACTCCTGGCAGCCCGACGTGGTCGGCACGACGCGTCGGACCATGGCGAGGTGGGAGTCCTCCCGCAGCATCGTCATGTCGTCCCCCAGCCCGGCGGTGCGCCTGCGGGCGTCCAGATGTCCGGCATGCCCGGCCGATTGAGGTACATGCCGAACAGGCCGAGCGGGAACACGGCGAGGTCCGCGCCCGCGACGATCGCCGGCACCACGGCTGTCCCCGTGACGATGGCGTCGTCCGGCAGCAACCGGAGGAAGCCCGCCGCATCCAGGGTGCCCAGGTGGGTCGACCTGGCGTCGGCCAGCTCACGCCAGCCCGCCGACGTCGGCGTGGCCCGGCCGGTCTCGATGGGGCCGGACCCGCGCACGGCGGCGTCCGCGATCACCCTTGTCGGTGGCTGTCCCGCCATGAAGTAGGAGTCCTTCATCATCCCGTTCTCTCCGATCCTTTGTCTCGGGTCTGGTTCACACGCCGGCCGGCTGTGGGTTGTGGTGCACCACGAGCTCGTCGTCCCGCACGTCCACCCGCACCGCGGCACCATCGGTGAGATCACCGCGCAGCAGTGCCTTCGCTATGCGCGTCTCCACCTCGTGCGCCATGTACCGGCGCAGCGGTCGGGCGCCGTACACCGGGTCGAAGCCGCGTTCGGCGATCAGCAGGCGGGCCGCAGCCGTCATCTCCGCGGTGATCCCGCGGGCGGCCAGCCGCTGCCGCAACTCCTCGAACTGGAGGTCGACGATCCGCTCGATCTGCGCCGTGCCCAGCGGCTTGAACAGGATGATGTCGTCGATCCGGTTCAGGAACTCCGGCCGGAAGTGCGCCCGCAGCTCGGCCATGACCCGCTCGCGCGCCTCGGGTTTGATGTCCCCGGTGCCGGTCGCGCCCGCCACGAGGTGGTCGGAGCCCACGTTGGACGTCATGATGATCACGGTGTTGCGGAAGTTCACCGTGCGGCCCCTGGCGTCGGTGATGTGGCCATCGTCGAGCACCTGCAACAGCGTGTTGAACACGTCCGGATGCGCCTTCTCGATCTCGTCGAACAGCACCACCGAGTACGGCTTGCGGCGCACGGCCTCGGTCAGCTGGCCGCCCTCCTCGTAGCCGACATAGCCGGGCGGCGCGCCGACCAGCCTGCTGACCGTGTGCCGTTCCTGGTACTCGGACATGTCCAGCC
>DASXYT010000114.1:0-41397 GCA_036502345.1 Pseudonocardiaceae bacterium
CGGTGGCCCGAGCGCGATCGTCGTGTCGTACTCGACCAGCGCCTCGTCGTCGCGGTCCAGCCGGTGCAGCAGGTTCGCCCGGTCGAAGTGGTATTCCGGGTAGTTCAGGTCGACGGCGATCACGGCGTCGTAGTCGGCCAGCGCCTCGTCCAGCCTGCCGAGGCCGGCCAACACCTGCGCCCTGTTGTACCGCAACACCGAGCGGTGCAGCCGGTGCTCGTCCGGCTCCAACTCACGGTCCAGCAGCGCCAGTCCGTCGGTCACCAGCCGCAGCGCCTCGGGCAGATTGCCCAGGTGCGTCTCGACCAACGCGAGGCCGTTGCGGTTGAACACTGTGTGGAACAACCGCTCCTTGCCCTGGAAGACCAGGCCGGCGAACGCGATCGCCTGGTGCAGCAGGCCCTTGGCCCTGCGGTGGTCACGATGGTCCGGCTCGTGGTGCCGCGTGTAGAGCATGCCGGTGGCGTACGCGGCCTGCATGTGCGCGGCCGGCTCGTCGGTGAAGTTCAGCACCTCGATGTAGAGGTCCTCCGCCTCCTCCGGTCTGCCCAGCGCGGCCAGGGACGTGGTCATCTTCGTGGTGAAGATCCACCACAGTTCGAACTGCGCCGACCAGTCGATCACCGCCCTGCCGCGCACACCGAAGTCGACGGTGGCGTCGTAGTAGCCGATGTCGATGCAGTAGTCCAGCGCCACGCGCAATGCAGCCGCGCCAGCGCCGGCCGGGTCGCTGCCCCGCTCCCGATGCCACGGGATCGCGCCGAGGTCCAGCGACATCTCGCCCAGCGCCACCAGGGCGTCCGCCCTGGCATCGTGCAGCCGCGCCCGGGAGTCGGCGGCCAGTCCCTGGTACGCGGCGAGCAGTTCCGGCCGGTCGTCGGTGCCGTCCGACCCGACGTACGACGTTGCCAACTCGACCGGGTCACCGACCACGGTCTGCTGCTCCCCGGTCGCACCGGTCACCGGTACCGCATGGGTCTTGAGCGCGTCGGCCAATAGTTCGGGCAGTTCACCCGTGTCCGTGCACACGACGAGCGTGAGCACCGCGGGATCCAGCCTGCGCAGCGCCACGGCGATGAACTCGGCATCCGTCGGGTCGGCATCGCTGACGTCCACCAGGACCAACGACCGGGGGCCGTCGTCCAGACCGACGACGTGATCCCGCAGGAACTCGATCACACCGTGGGTCAGTCGCAGTGTGCGCAACCGCGAGTAGAACCTCGTCCGCTCCTCCGGCACGGCCAGCGACGTCAGTGTCTCCTTCGTGGCAGGCGCCAGCGTCCGCAGTTCCGGCGCCACCGACAACAGTTCGACGTCATGCCTGCTCACCAGGTCCGGATCCCGCTCCAACGCGACCGGTACGACGGCCCGCAACACAGTGCCGACGGCGGTGTACGGGCCACGGTGGTTGCGGTGCGCGGACACGGCCGGCGTCAACGGGGGCGGCAGCCGCAGCCCGTCGGCGAGTTCGGCCCGCTGCGCCTGCGTCGGCGCTGCGATCCACTGGTGTCGTGACTCGGACATGGGCTGCTCCAGAACGCCGGAGTGGACAGAGTGGGTCATGCCGCGACGAGCAAGGCGCGCGGCCGTTTCCTGGCCCGCATCGCCAGCACCCCGACGATCGCGAACTGAGCGACGTTCAGGGCGAGGAACACCAGCGCGTCCGCGAACCCCAGCGTCGACGAGTCACCGCGCAGGTGGCCGAGGGTGAGCTCGACCATCCGGACCGTGGCCGGGATCGCGGCGAGCACCGCGACCACGATCATGAACGAGTAGCCGACCAGGATCAGCCACGAGTACCAGCGCGCCGCTGCGCGGTCCCTCGGATGCCAGTTCGACTCGTCCACCAACCGGCCGGTGCGCCGCAGCAACCGGTTGATCCGGTTGGCCAGCATGCCGCGGGCCACCGTGTGCAGGTCGACGCACCCCAGCACGGTCACCACCAGGTAGTAGATGTCGGTCCGCAGGAAGATGTACAACTGCCACACCAGCCGCAGCACCGTGCCGAACGCCAGCGCCAACAAGTACTTGCCGATCGTCGACTCGACACCGTTGCCGGCCACCAGCACGGCGGCTACCAGGGTCAGCACGGCGATCACCAGCACATCGCCGACCATGCCGGCCAGCATCGGCAGATACCGCTGCCGCCTCGGCACCACGACCAGTCCGTCCAGCGCGGTCTCGAACACCACGAAGTACAGCCTGCGGCCGATCCCCAGACTGGACGGCAGGCCGATCCGCCGCCCCGCCAACGCATGACACGCCTCGTGCACCAGGATGAACGGCATCTGTCCGAAGTAGATACCCAGCTCCAGCAGCACCAGGTAGTTGGTGAAGAAGAGATTCTGGTACCGGGGCAGCAACACCGGCTGCCGGACGATGGCGACGATCGTGGCGACCACCAGAATCGCGTAACACACCCACCCGACCGGCGAGAACACCGCCCGACCCAGCCGCTGCCAGCGCACCTCCACCGGCGCCACCTCCACCGGCACGGCACCAGCGGGCACCAACAGCTCCAGTTCCTCAAGCACGGCAACGAAGTCGTCGATGTCGACGTCCTCGCCGTACTGCTCGGCGTACCACTGTTTGCCCTGCCGAGGCGACATCCCGTCCGCCAACTGGCGCAGCAGCGCGGCACCATCGGCGGGCAGCACCGCGAACGAACCGGTATCGGTACGGCCGACGGTGACCTCGTCGCCCTCGTCGAGATAGGTCAGCGGATAGACGGACAACGGCACGTCAGGATCGAACGACACGGTCATCGTCAGCACCTCGTTCGGGTCGGCGGTCGGCACGGTCGGCGCACGGCAGACCGTGCCGACCACCCACTAGATGTTCACCGCGAACCGATCAGAACTGGGCGATGGGCCGGCAGGTCGAGCCGTACAGCGGCGCGGCCGCCGACGTCAGGCGCACGGTGCCAGTCTTGCGAACAGCGATCTTCTTCATGCCAACCTCCTGTATGGGCCGGGTTGCCGACCAGCGAGCGAAATGGTGCCAAACGGCGACCCGGCCCAGACCCGATTCCGGACGCGGCCGGACAGCGCCGGGCAGTCCGCAATCGTTCGGGTCGGCGGCCGGCGCACAGCGAGCCTCGGCGACGCCGAGCCGTCGCGGTGCACCGCGGTCTGGCTACAGCGGATGTGGAATGCAGGTCGCGCCGTACAGCGGCGACGCCGCCGCGGTCAGCCGGACAGTGCCCGCCTTGCGCACAGCGATCTTCTTCACGAAGTTCACCTCCCCGGAAATCCTTGATTCCCAACGGACATCGAATGGTGTCAAAGGAGGATCCGGCCAGGACCCGATTCCGGACGCGGCCGGACAGCGCCGGACAGAATGGCAAACATTCATAGAATGGTCGGAGAGAAATCCGACGACGGCCAGAAACGGTGTCACCGCAATCATGCCGACGGAGGGACTACCGCGACATCCGCCAGGATTACCCTGGGTTGACAGGCGAGCACTCACGACGGGGGCACGCATGACCGATCAGCCGGGAAATGAGTCAGCCGACTCTCCCCCGACCGACACGGATACGATTCAGACCACCGGGGAACTCGCCGACCGACTCCGCAGACTGCGCCGCCGGCACGCCCGCAGGCGAGGCGATTCCCCTCTGACGTACCGAGAACTGGCCAGCCGGACCGGCTGGGCGCACGGCGTCATCGGCGACTACTTCACCGGCAAGACATTGCCGCCCATTGATCGATTCGACGTGTTGGTCGGCCTGCTCGGCGCGACCAGGAGCGAAATAGTCGCGCTCGCGAACGCCAGGGACCGGGTCGAGGAGCTCCGCAGAAAAAGATCCACCACCCGACAGCCCGCGACAAAAGTTACGCCACGAGAACTACCCGGTTACGTCGCCGGATTTACCGGGCGGGCGGCACAACTCGCCGAACTCGACGACACCGAAGCACCCGTTGTCGTGCTTTCCGGCGCTGCCGGTGTCGGCAAGACCGCACTGGCGACCTACTGGGCGCGCCGGGCCGGCACCCGGTTCCCGGACGGCTGCCTGTACGTCGACCTACGCGGATACGGCCAGGACCATGCCCTTCCCGCCGACGACGCGCTCGCCATGCTGCTGCGAGATCTCGGCCTGCCCGGCCCCGTGGTGCCCACCCACCCGGCCGAACGCGCGGCACGCTACCGCGGCCTGGCAGCCCAGCGCCGCCTGCTTGTCCTGCTGGACAACGCGAACAGCGTCGACCAGGTGCGACCGCTGCTGCCCGGCACCGCGTCCTGCCGCATGCTGGTGACCACCAGAGAACCGCTGGTCGGCCTCGTGGCGCGACACGGCGCCCGGCGGATCGAGCTGGCACCGTTGTCCATCAACGAATCCATCGCGCTGCTGCACGCCCTGATCGGCAGGCGGGTGACCGAACAGCCGATGGCGGCACGGTCCCTGGCCGCGGTGTGCCGGGGTATGCCGCTGGCGTTGCGGATCGCCGCCGAGTACGTGGTGGCGCATCCGGAGGACCCGCTGGCGATCCTGGCCCAGGACTGGTCGACGCTGGCGTCCATCGCCGCCGACGCTCCGCTGTACACGGCGTAGTTCGTGTCCGTCGACAGCGCCGGGCGTGGCTTGGTATGGTCAATTTCGGTTACCACTGAAGTAACAGTACTAGATAGTGCAATGTACGGCGCGCCGACTGCGCCTTCGACGGCGAGTTGCGGAACAATGCGGGTCATGAACATGAGCGAGTCGTCAGGGGAACTGTCCGACTGGGCCGAGGTCGACGTGTCCACGCCCAGCCCGGCCAGGATCTACGACTACTGGCTCGGTGGCAGCCACAACTTCGCCGTCGACCGGGAGGTCGGCCGCAAGGCTGCCGAGGCGATGCCGACGCTGCGGCCGGCGATCTGGGCGAACCGGGCGTTTCTCCGCAGGGTGGTCGTCTACCTGGCCAGCGAACTGGGCGTCGACCAGTTCCTCGACCTCGGTTCCGGAGTGCCGACCGTGGGCAACGTGCACGAGGTGGCGCAGGCGGTCAACCCCGACGCCAAGGTCGTCTACGTGGACATCGATCCGGTCGCCGTGGCGCAGGGCAGGCGCCTGCTGGCCGACAACGACCGCGCCACCGTCATCCAGGCCGACCTGCGGGACCCGGCCGAGGTGCTGGCCCGGCCCGAGCTCACCGAACTGCTCGACCTGTCCAAGCCGGTCGCCGTGCTGCTGATGGCGGTGCTGCACTTCCTGCCGGACTCCGATCATCCCGGCGACATCGTGCGCGTCTGCAGGGAGACCATCTCCCCTGGCAGCTACATCGCGCTCTCGCACGCATCCGACGACGAGGACCTGCCCACCGAGCAGGCCAAGATGGTCGAGGACTACCAGAAGTCCACCACGGTGACGTTCGTGCACCGCCAGCCCAGCGAGCTGGCCAGCTGGTTGGAAGGCATGGAACTGCTGCCGCCGGGCATGGTGCTGACCAACCAGTGGCGGCCGGACGAGGACGCCGAACCCATCCTCCGCACGTTCGGCGTGGTGGCCCGCAAGCCCCTGACCTGAGCCGTGCCGTTGATCTGAACAGGGCTGTTGACCTGAGCCTGCCCGTCGCCTGTGCCAGCTGAGTCGTCGTCATGCCCGTTTGTGCAACCCGGCATGGTCAACCGGCGTAACGTCCGCGATCGTGGTCCGCAGGCGACGGGACAAGGGGCGGTGTGGTGAACCACCAACATCGGATGGACAGTGCCGATGCGAGGCACTGGCTGCAGGAACATCCGGGATCGAGCAAGAGCGGTACCGACGCCATCGGCGGCCACCAGCACAAGCCGAAGAGCCACCACTACACAGGTGCGGGCGATCTGCACTCGGGCGGTGGCACGGCGTTCTCGGTGGACCTCGGTGAGTTCAACGTGGCGCTGGCGCAGCTGGTCAGCCAGTGCGAGGCGTTCGCCGAGAAGGTGAACAGCGCGGCCGATCTGGCCACCGACCTGCCCGACGGCGGCGGCCCGGTCGCACAGATCGTCGGCCACGCGTTCAACCACCGGCTCGGCCCGGACGGCGGGGTGCACTACGCGGTGCGCACCAACCTCGACCAGCTCACGCACATCCTGGAAGGGCTGCGCGCGACCGCGACCGGCTACCAACAGGCCGAGGCCGAGACGACGCGGATCCTCACGCAGAGCGGGGAGACGGCATGACGGGCCACCCCGCTCTCGGGCACGTGGCGTGGGAGAACTACAGCCACCAGAGCCTGTGGGACATGGTCGATGCTGCCGACCCGCACGCCGTCATGGACCGGTCGACCGATCTCAGCACGCTCGCCGCGACCATGGGTGACGACACCGAGCACGTCCGCGCGCTGCTGCAACGGCTGTTGTCCACATGGGACGGCCCGGCCGCCGACCAGACGGCCGCCGCTGTGCGACCCGTGCTGGACTGGGCCGCGCACGCCGCGACGACGGCCAGCGAGATCGCTTCCCGGCTCGGGCAGTACGCCGAGGCCATCAACACGGCCCGCGAGGACATGCCGGCGCCGGTGGACTACCAGCAGGTCGACGCCGCCGCGGCAGGCGGAACCGTCTCGTTGAGCGGCGATCTCGACCTGCGCAGGTCGGAACTGACCGCGATGGCGCACGGCGACACGGCGACCGCGGCGCAGGCCGATGCGAAGAAGACCGAGGCCGTCAAGGTGATGCGCCACTACGAGCACGCCTCGGCCGCCGCCTATCACGGGCTGCCCACGTTCCCGAAGCCGCCGAAGATGGCCGGCCTGCCGACCACGACGCCGGCTTCCGAGCCGCCGCCGGTGGTCACGCCGGAGCCACCCGTGCTGTCGCCGCCGGTCGGGCCGGTCAACCCGCACGATCCGGCCGGTCCCGAACAGAACCCGGTGCCGGGTGTGCAGCAGTCCGGTTCCACCACGCTGTCCGGCTTCGCCGGTCCCGTCGGCCCAGGTGCCGGCGGCGTCATCGGTGGTCAGGGCGGGATCGGTGGCATCGGTGGCGGTATCGGCACTGCCGGACTGCCCGGCCTGTCCGGCGCGGTGGCAGGCGCGGGCCCGGCATCGGCCGCCGCGTCCCCGGTCGGCGCGTTCGCCGCCGACACGGAAGCCCAACTGGGCCGGATGGCCGGCGCCGAGGCGGCCGCCGAGGGTGAAGGCGGCTGGACCGGGTTCGGCCCGATGGGCCAGGGCGGCGGCAGGGGATTCGACCGGGACGGCGAGCACCGCGACCGCTACGCCGGCAAGCCCGACCTGTTCGGCGAACTGCCGGCGGCGTACCCGCCGGTGCTCGGCCTGTGACCGGGTACAGCGTCGACGAGGGCGTGTTGGGAGCGGTGGCGGACGCGCTGGACCAGGGCGGTGTCTCGGTCGGCGAAGCCGGCAGGGCGCTGGACTCGACACCGGCCGCGGGCCTGGGCACCGACTCGCTGGACGCGGCGGCGCACGACCTGCTGGCCGGCTGGTCCGCCCGGCTGGCCGAGGTGGGCGCCGCCGTCGACGACACGTCGAAGGACGTGCGTCGCTGCCTTGCCGACTACACCGACACCGAGTCGCGCATCGCCGACCTGTTCCGGGACAGCGGGTGACGTACGCAGGGCTCGGCTTCGACCCGGTGCCCGGTGACGCACGGCGGGTAGCGGCGCTGGCGGAGGCGATCAGCGCGGCAGGCCAGCACGCCGAGGACGCGCACGGCCAGGTCGTCAACGCGATCGCGGTGTCCGAACCGTGGCGCGGGACGGCAGCCGACAAGTTCCGCCGACGTGGGCCCGCGCTGTCCGACCCGTTGGCCGGCCACCGGGACAACACCACCGCCGCTGCCGCGATCCTGTTCGACTGGGCGTCGACGCTGGCCGACCTGCGGTTGCGCGCCGAGCAACTGGACCGGCGGGCCAGGGGCCTGCGCTCCCGCATCGCCGAAACGGAGCAACTGGTGGACGAGTGGGTGACGGCGGTGAGCGTGGCCAGTACCCACACCCGACCGGCCGCCGAAGCCACCCTCGCAGGGCACGAGCGGGACCTGGCGAGCCTGCACACCCAGTTGTCGTCGGTGCTGGACTCGGCGCACCAACTCTCGGCCGAGCACCGAGCGGGCGCGGACCGCACCACGGCCCGGCTGCGTGCGCTGGCGCCGGTCGCCGCGCCGACCCCGACATCCGCCGCACCGACGGGCAGCCTTCGCGTGCTGTTGGGCGGTCTGTCCGACGCGACGCGCAGGGCAAGTGCCGCAGCGGGTCTCGCCGGACCTGGCTCGCCGGTCGTGCCGCCCCGGGGTGCGCCGGCGGTGGCCGCGGCTGCGCGGACCGGTGGCGGCGGTGGCTCGTGGGTGTTCGGTCCACCGGTGCCGATGGAGCGGTTGGTGGCGGCGCTGTCCCGAGACCGACCTACGTGAAGGTCGACCTGGTCGCGGGCGTCACGCCGGTGTCGCTGGGTTCCGTCGAGCAGACCGCCGCCGAGCTGACCGACCTGATCAAGCAGTGCGGGCACGCCGAGCCCGATCTCGGTGTGCACGTGTCGGCGCGGGAGGCAGCCGAGATCGCGCACCGCAGCTCCGCCGGGCTGCTCGCCGTGGTGCGTGGCCCGGCTGCCGATCCCGCGCTGCTGCTCGGCGTGTTGACCACCGGATCACTGCGGGACCCACTCGCCAAGCAGTTCGATTCGGACATTCGGGAAACCGCCGAAGGCCACACGGCGCACGGCTATCCCGTGGCGTTCGTGGAACGGGTCGTGACCGCCGAACAGTTGCGGGCCGGTTCGCCGTTCGACTGTCAGTTGCAGGCCGTGGTCGCCGATCCGGACCACTCCCGGCTGGCCGTGTTCACGCTCAGCTCCACCACCGGCCGGGGCTGGCTGGAGGTGTCAGCCGTCTTCGGCAGGCTGGTCTCCTCGGTGGACTTCCGCGACTGAGTCCCGGTACTCGCTCGGCGTGCTGCCGACGATGCGGCGAAACGTGCGCGAGAAGTGCGCCGCGTTCACGAAACCGCACAGCTTGGCCAGTTCGGCGATGCCGTGCGAGCCCCTGGTCGGGTCGGCGAGCAGTTCCTTCGCCCGGTCGATCCGCATCCGCCTGATCCGCCCCGAGATGCCGTCGCCGTCGTCGAAGAGCTGGTAGAGCCTGCGGCGCGAGATGAACAGCGCCTCCGCGATGCGTTCGGCGGTCAGGTCGGGGTCGGTCAGGTGCCGGTTCACGTAGTCGACGGCCTCCCGGTAGCGGGCCGCGGCGGTGTCCGCGCGGTGCAGTTCGGCGCTCAACGCGCTCCGCACCACCAACTCGACCAGTCCGGTCAGGTGGTGCGCGGCACCGGTCCTGTCGATCACGTCGGGCCGGCTCGCCGCCGCGAGCAGGTGCGCCACCGCCGAGGAGCACAACGCCTCCAACGACCGGTCCACCGGAACCTGTTGGAACATCAGCGGTGCCAGTTCGGCGAAGTCGATGGACAGCCGGTGGGCCGCGACCGTCAGCACCAACGCGCCGTCGGACACCTCGACCGTGCAGCCAGGGACGGTGAGTTTCCTGACCTCGGTCGGCAGCCTGCGCGGGAGCGTCGCACGCAGCACCAACTGCACGTGCCCGGTGCTCGGCGTGGCACCACCGCCCGCGACCAGCGCCGCGAGTGCGGTGGCCGCACCGGATGCCCTGATCACCAGGACGCCCGATTCCGGTCGCACCTCGTCGGCCATGCCCCTCCCCCGCTGTTCCTCCTGAGCACCGCTTGTGCACACGCGGGCAACGGCGCTGGCAACACGCGCACCCGCCGACCGATGATCGGCCGGACATCGACGCCAGGACGGAGCACAGGATGGCAGACCGATCCACGCAGCCCGGTGCCGGCTTCGCCGTGCGCGACGAGGCGCTGGCTGCCTACGTCCGCGACGCGAGCCGGATCGCGACCGACCTGGACGGGTTCCAGCACCGGGAGATCCCGACCGCACGGGACCTGCCGGCCGATGCGTTCGGCCCACTGGCCAAGACGTGCGGCCTCACCACGGCCGTCGTGCGCTTCTGCGGCCGGGCGACCGACGCGGCGCACGCCATCGGCTCGACCGTGCACGGCATCGAGTCCGGTGTGGACGAAGCACGGAAGCACTACAAGGCAACCGAGCACGCCGTCGCGGAGCGGCTGGCTGCGCACCACTCCGGTCACCAGGGAGCGAAGGCATGACGACGTCCCCGCTCGTCGACCTGTTCGGCGACCCGATCCGCAGCAGGCTGCGCCAACTGACCGACCGGGCCGACCTGGTCGACCGCACCCGGACCGAACTGCGCAGCGCGGCCACCACGGTCGCCGACCAGCGCCACCAGTTGATGACGCGGACGACCACCGTCACCGAGCACTGGCACGGCAGCGCGGCCGACAAGTTCGGCCACCAGGCGTCGGCGGCGAAGAACTCGCTGACCACGCTGACCGAGGCGCTGTCCACCGCCGATGTGCTGGTGGCCGGTGCACTGGGCGCGGTCCGCACCGGCCACGCGACCGTACAGCGACTGCTGGACGAGTACACCACCGTCGGCAACCAGACGGTCGGCGCCGCGATGAAGCTGCTCGACGCCGGGCATCCGACCGCGATGATCGACGTGGCCGGCTTCCTGTCCACGCTGTCCGACAAGTACGTCGCCGAGGCGGACACCGCGGTGCACACCGCGCGCCAGGAACTCACCACGGCGACGCAGGACTTCGCGGCACTGATGAAGCTGCTGCCCGAACCCGAGCAGCCACAACACAAAACGGCTCATGCGCCGGCCAAGCACCAGATCGCCACGCAGCACAACGGCGGCACGACCGCACCGTCGAGCGCCACCCAGGTGCACATCGGGCACGGCCTCGGCACGGTCACCGCACCCAACGCCAAGGCGGCCACGGCGGTCCGCACCGCGCTGAGCCAACTCGGCGTGCCCTACGTGTGGGGCGGCGAGAGCCCCGGCCACGCCTTCGACTGCTCAGGGCTGACCGCCTACGCCTACAGCAAGGCGGGTATCACCCTGCCGCACTTCGCGTCGTCGCAGCGGATCGGCAAGAAAGTGTCCGAACAGGACCTCAAGCCCGGTGACCTGGTGATCTTCTCCGGCCACGTCACCATGTACATCGGCAAGGGGCAGGTCGTCGCCGCGCCGCACACCGGCACCGACGTCCAGATCGAGCCGCTGTTCACGTCGATCCCCGGCGACCCGTTCCTCGGCTTCTACCGGCCGAGCGTGCGCGGATGAACGCCGTACTGAGTGGATCGGCGCGCAGCGCCGACGGCACTGTCGCGCTCACCGTCGGCCCTGGCGGTGTGCTGCTGGCACTGGAGATCCGGAACGACGCGCTGGCCATGGGCGGCCGGCACGTCGCCGACACGGTGCTGACGCTGACCAGGATCGCCACCGCCGAGATGGCCCACCGGGCCCGCCAGCAATTGCGCGACGAACTCGCCGGACTGCCGGCCGACGCGCTCGCCGCGTTGGGTTTCCCCGACGAGAACGCGGAACTCGCCGAACAGGTGGAGTCGACCGTGCCGCTGACCTGGCGGGACCTGTGATGTCGGTACTGGACGCGGACGGCGTGCTCACCGACGACGTGATCGGCGCCGATCGGGGTTGGGCGTTCGTGCCGACCCGGCCGGTCCTCAGCCCGGCCGAACAGGTGTGGCCGGAACTGCGCAGGACCACCGACGGGCTGCTGACGCTGCTCATCTACACCTCGCTGGCCGAGTTGGTCAACGGGTGCGGCGAACACCAGTCCTGGGTGCTCGTGCCCACGGACTGGTTCGAACGGATCAGGTTGGACTGCCGGTTCGACACGGTCGCGGTGAACGCCGTGCTGCCGGCCGACCTGCGGCACGAGGCCGAGGAACTGTCCTGGCCAGGAAAACAGGAGAACTGCGATGACTGATGGATTCGCGGCGAGCGGCCTGGACCGGGTCGCCTCGCTGGTCGGCAACGGGGCCAGCGGCCTGGCCGACATGGCGGGCCACGCACCGGCGGTGCCGGATGCCGGCGCTTCGTCGGCCGCTGTGGCCGGAGTGTTGCAGGCACTGAGCGGGGTGGCGGGCTCGATCGTGGGCACGGCGGACACGGCGAGCGGGTACGTGCTGGCCGGTGACGACGCCTACCGGACCGTGGACGGCGACTGGGCCAGGACGTTCGAGGGTGGTGCGCGGTGACCGGGTTGGATCTGCGGGTGGCGGGCGATGTCGACTCGGTGCGCGGCACGGCGACCGGGATGTCCGCGCTCGGCGACTCGATCGACGACGCGGGCGCCGGGTTCGGTCAGGCGTCGGCCGAGTCGGAGTCGATGTGGCAGGGACCCGCCGCGGACGCGTTCCGGTCCAGGATCGGCACCGCGAAGCAGGCCACCACCCAGGTCGTCGCCGCGACCCGCCGGATGTCCGACGCGCTGCACGTGTTCGCCGACCGGATGGCGAAGGTCAAGGCGGAGATCGCGCGGGCCGAGTCGGTCGCGGCGGGAGCAGGACTGGACGTGTCGGGCGACACCATCACGCCGCCCACTCCGCCACCCGCACCGGCTGCCGCCTGCTACACACCGGCGGGTGCTGCGCAGGTGATGCACGAACAGGCCGTGGCGCAGGCGAAGTACCGTCGCCAGGTGCGGGCCTACCAGCAGGCGGAACGAATTCTGCAACAGGCACGCAAGGACGAGCAGACCGCGCACCAGGACGTCGGCAAGGCCGCAGACGACGAGAAGAGCGTGCTGGCGGACCTGAACGAGCACAAGTACTGGCTGCTCGGCGGTCTCGCCACCGGAACCGTCGCGACCGCGCTGGAACAGCGCACCACGTGGCTGCACACGATGAACGAGTTCGGCCTGGAGTACGACCGGCTGCGCACGGCGGCGGCCGCGGTCGACGACCCTCTGCTGCACACGGTGCTGAGCGCGGCGTCCGGCCAGGCGCTGGACGACGCGTCGCATGCCGCCGACGCCGCGGTCGGCAACTCGAAGCTGGGCCTCGGCGTCGACCCGTTGAGCGACGCGGGGAAGGTGCTCGACCGCCTGCCGGTCGGGCTGGCCGCGGTGCAGGGTGTCTGGGATGTGGCGCACGCCAGTGGCACCAAGGGCAAAGTGGTCGCCGGCACGGCGGACGCGGCGGCGTTCGGTGCGGGCGCGGGTGTGACGGCGGTGGGCTCCGGGGTGATCGAAGGGCTGGCGATCGGCGGCGCGCCCGAAACGCTCGGCCTGTCGCTGTTGGCCGGTGGCGCCGCGTACGGCACCGGCCTGCTGGTCCAGCACTACGGTCCCGGCGTGTACGACTGGACGACCCACGCGGCCGGCGATGTCGCGGGCTCGGTCGCGGACACCGTCACCCATCCCGGCCGCACGATCAGCAACCTGGCGGGCGACATCGGCCTGTAGCACTCACACCTTCGGCGGGCCCGCCTCGATCCGCCGCATCACCAGGTCGAGCCGGGTGAGGTCGTCGTCCATCAGGCGGCGCTCGTCCCACCAGGTGGCGCCGGCGTCGGCCAGTGGGCCGAGCAGGTCGCGGGCCTTCGCCGGATCCGTCGGGCTGATGCCGCCGAGCACCACGTCGAACGGCCGGTCGGTCTGGTCGGCACGCTGCTCGCGCAGGTACGCGACCATCTCGCGGACCTCGTCCAGTGGCGGGGTGTTCCCGTGGTTGGCGGAGAGGAACAGTGGGACGACGCCGTCCCAGTGCGCGGCTCGGCGCATCGGCTTGCGGTGCGGCCAGTAGCCTGCGACCCAGATCGGCACCCTGGGTCGCTGCACCGGAGTGGGCAGCAGGGTGACATCGCGCACCGTGTAGTGCTGCCCGTCGTGGGTGACGGACTCGCCGGACCAGTAGCGGTCCAGCAGTTCGAGGCCCTCGTCCAGGAGTTCGGCGAGCACCTTCGGATCGGTCGACTCGCCGAAGCTGCCGAACTCGTCGTCGAGCGGTGCGCCGAGCCCGGCGCCGAAGATCACCCTGCCGTCGCTGGTCCGGTCCAGTGTGGACACCTGACGGGCCAGTTGCTGCGGCCGTCGCCGTGCCACGGGCGTGACCAGCGTGCCGAGCCGGATCCGGTTGGTGGCCAGCGCGGCCGCGGTGAGCAATTGCCACGGGTCACCGAACGTCCGCCGGTTGCGCTTGACGTGCACCACATGGTCCCAGACGAACAGGGCGTCCCACCCTGCCGCTTCGGCCGCCTCGGCGACGGTCGCGACCGTCCTCGCGTCGGCGAAGTCGCCGAAGTTCGGAATGTTGATCGAGCAGCGCATGCCCGCATGGTGCCCCTCAGCGACACACCTGGCAACCGAGCGCAACCACGGCGAAAGTTGGTTCCCAACACACCCCTCGGGCCGTTAGCGTCCTTCCTGTGACGGACGGTTACCTGCGTTACCCTGCCCTGCACGACGATCTCGTCACTTTCGTGGCGGAGGACGATGTCTGGCTCGCGCCCTTGACCGGTGGTCGGGCGTGGCGGCTGTCCGCCGATCGCGTACCGGCGACCAACCCCCGGTTCTCCCCCGACGGCACGATGATCGCCTGGGCCAGCACCCGGGACGTCGATCCGGAGGTGCACGTGGCGCCTGCCGACGGCGGGCCGAGTACCCGGCTGACCTACTGGGGCGACCGGGGCACCGACGTGTTGGGCTGGACGGCGGACGGCGCCGTACTGGCCAAGACATCGGCGGGCCGTTCGGCGAACAACATGACCTGGGCGTACTCCGTGCCGGTCACCGGTGGTGCCGCTGAGCCGCTGCCGTACGGGCCGCTCGGCGCAGTCGCGCTCGGCCCGGCAGGCCAGGTGCTGCTGGGCACCGTGCAGTTCCGCGAACCGGCGGGGTGGAAGCGCTACCGGGGTGGCACGGCCGGCAAACTCTGGCTGGATCCGACCGGCGACGGCGAGTTCGGCAGGTTCCTCGGCGACCTGAACGGGCACCTGGACTGCCCGCTGTGGGTGGGCGATCGCATCGCGTTCCTGGACGACCACGAAGGCACCGGCGCTCTCTACTCCTGCCTGCCCGACGGCAGCGACCTGCGCAGGCACGGCACGTCCGAGTTCTATCCGAGGCACGCCAGTACCGACGGCAGCCGGATCGTGTACGAGTCGGCAGGACGGCTGTGGCTGGTCGCCGACCTGGCCGAGGGCACGGAGCCGACGCCGTTGGACATCCAACTCGGCGGCCCGGCCAGCGGTCGCCAGCCCTACCCGATCGAGGCAGCCGAACACCTCGGGACCGTGACGCCCGACCACACCGGCCGGGGCAGCGTGGTCGAGGTGCGAGGCACCGTGCACTGGCTGACCCACGCGGAGGGGCCTGCCAGGACACTCGCCGCCGAAGCCGGCGTGCGCGGCAGGCTGCCGGTGGTGCTCGGCGAGTCGGGCAACGTCGCGTGGATCACCGACGCCGACGGCGAGGACGCCCTGCAGGTCGCGCCCGCCGAGGGCGGCGATCCCGCTGTGCCGCCACGCAGGATCGGTACCGGCGAACTGGGCAGGGTGCTCGACCTGGTCGCCGCGCCGGACGGCAGGCACGTCGCCGTGGTCAGCCACGACGGGCGACTGCTGCTGATCGACACCGAGTCGGCGGAGATCCGCGAGGTCGTCAGGCCCGAGGAGGGCGACCCGACGGAGCCGGTCTTCTCACCGGACTCCCGCTGGCTGGCCTGGTCGCATCCGGGCCCCGATCCGCTGCGCCAGATCAAGATCGCCGCACTCACCGACCTGGCCCCGACCGACGTCACCGACCTGCGCTTCAGCGACTTCAACCCGGTGTTCACCAAGGACGGCAAGTACCTCGCGTTCCTGTCCGTCCGCAGTTTCAACCCGGTCTACGACGTGCACTCGTTCGACCTGTCGTTCCCCAGCGGTTGCCGGCCCTACCTGGTGCCGCTGTCCGCCGAGGCGCCGTCGCCGTTCGACCCGCAGCGCGCCGGCAGGCCGCCGGTCCGACCGGAGCAGGACCCGAAAGCCAAGCCGAGCGACGGCAGCGAGCCGGAGCCCGTGACGGTGTCGGTCGACCTGACGGACATCACCGACCGGCTGGTGCCGTTCCCGGTGGACGCGGGCGACTACTCGGGGCTGACCGCGGCCGAGGACTCCCTGTTCTGGCTGGCACACCCGATCGCCGGGGTGCTCGGCGTGGACAGTGAGTGGCCGAACATCAAGGGACCGCAATCGACGTTGGAGCGGTACGACCTGACGCGGATGCGGCTGGACCACCTCGACTCCGGTGTGGACGGGGTGGCCGTCTCCGGCGACGGCAAGCGACTGCTGATCCGGGACGGACACCAGTTGCGGGTTGTCCCCGCGGCGCGCAGGACGACGGGCGACGAGGACAACGACGACGACAACGTGCGGGTCGACCTGGACCGGATCAGGGTGACCGTGGACCCGGCGGCGGAGTGGCGCCAGGCCTACGACGAGGCAGGCCGGCTGATGCGTGACCACTACTGGCGCGCGGACATGAACGGCAACGACTGGGCGGCGCTGTTGGAGCGCTACCGGCCGATCGTCGATCGGGTGGCCGGCAAGGACGACTTCGTCGACCTGCTCTGGGAGATCCAGGGCGAGCTCGGTACGTCACATGCTTACGTCATGCCGAAGCCGTCCGATCACGGCAACCGCCGGTCGGTCGGCAAGCTGGGCGCGGACCTGGCCAGGGACGCGGACGGGCGATGGGTGCTGACCCGCGTGCTGCCCGGGGAGAGTTCGGAGCCGAAGGCGCGCTCGCCGCTGCGGGCGCTGGGAGCGCGGATCCACGAAGGGGACGCGATTCTGGCCGTCGACTCGACACCCGTGGACCCGGAGACCGGGCCGGGGCCGCTGCTGGCCGGTACCGCGGGCCAGCCGGTGGAGCTGACCATCGGCCCGGCCGCAGGCGGTGCCCCGCGCCGGGTCGTGGTGACGCCGCTGGCCGAGGACAAGCCGCTGCGTTACCAGGACTGGGTGGCCGGCAGGCGGGAGCACACGCACGCGGCAAGTGACGGCAGGCTCGGCTACCTGCACGTGCCGGACATGATGGCGGTCGGCTGGGCGCAGTTGCACCGCGACCTGCGGTTGGAGGTGCGCAGGGAGGGCCTGATCCTGGACGTCCGGCAGAACGGTGGCGGGCACCTGTCCCAACTGGTGATCGAGCGGGTGGCCCGCACGGTGGCCGGCTGGGACGTGGGGCGCGACTCCCGGCACGTGGAGACCTACCCCGCTGACTCGCCGCGCGGACCGGTCGTCGCGGTGACCAACGAGTTCGCGGGCTCCGACGGCGACATCGTCACGGCGGTGTTCAAGGCACGGCAGATCGGTCCGATCATCGGCACCAGGACCTGGGGCGGCGTCATCGGCATCGACATGCGCTACCGGCTGGTGGACGGCACGCTGGTCACCCAGCCGCGCTATGCCACCTACCTCGACGGTCCCGGCTGGGGCGTGGAGAACTACGGCGTCGACCCGGACATCGAAGTGGTGATGGCACCGCAGGACAAGGTCAACGACCGGGATCCGCAGTTGGACGCGGCGATCGAGTTGGCGCTGCGCACGCTGGCCGACCACCCGGCTGCCACGCCGCCCAGTCTGCCGCCGCTCTGACGGCAGGTCCTGGCGGTAGCTTGGCCGGCATGGCCGAGACCGATGTGGACCCTGCTGGTGGTGCGGGCTACCGCCGTTCGGCCGGCACGCCGCGCGGTGAGGCACGCCGTCGGGAACTGCTCGACCGGGTGACCGACGATCTCGCGGCCAACGGGTTGGTGGACTTCTCGCTGCGGCGTGCGGCGCGGGCGGCCGGCACGACGCACAAGGTGTTGCTCTACCACTTCGAGGGCGCCGCCGACCTGCTCCAGCAGGCGATCCTGCTGCTGCGCGAACGGCGCATCGGGCAGGGCATGGGTGCGGCAGCCGACGGCCCGGCCGGTCGGTCGCTGGCCGACCAGGTGCGTGCCATGTGGCCGATCCTGGTCGGTGAGCAGGCGCGTGTCCTGGAGCAGGCGATGGGCCTGGCGATGTACGACCCGGCCCGGCATGCGGAGCTCGGTCGGCAGGCGTCCCGGCAGTATCTGCCGGCCCTGCTGTCCATCTGTCCGCAGCACTGGTCGGACCGCCGCAAGCTGGAGGTCGCGGAGATGATCCTGGCGACCCTGCGCGGGTTCCTGGTGGACGCGCGGACCAGTGCCGACACCGATGGGATCGCGGCCGGGTTCGACGCGTTGAGCCGCGCGTTGGACCGGGAAGAGGCCGCTGTCGAGTAGTCCTGGACAGTTTGCGAACCGCGTGGTTCACTTTTGCCATGGCGGAGATCGAGCTGTCCACCGGAACCATCGACTACGTGGACACCGGCGGCGACGGACCCACGATCGTCCTGTTGCACGGGCTGTTGATGGATGCGTCCCTGTGGGACGGACCGGTGGCCGAACTGGCCGCCGATCACCGTTGCGTGGTACCGACACTGCCCATGGGCGCACACCGGCACGCCGTACGCGGTGACCTGTCGCTGCCCGGCATGGCCGCGCTGGTGGCGGAGTTCCTGGACCGCCTCGACCTGCGGGACGTCACCCTCGTCGGCAACGACACCGGCGGCGCCATCGTGCAGTTGCTGATGAACCAGCACAGTGCCCGCGTCGGCCGGGTCGTGCTGGTGTCCTGCGACGCGTTCGACAACTTCCCGCCGGGACTGACCGGCAGGACGCTCGCGCTCACCGGGAAGCTGTCGCCGAGCCTGTTCGGACTGTTCATGCAGCAGTTGCGGCTGCGGGCGGTCCGGCGCCTGCCGATCTCGTTCGGCTGGCTGACCCGACGAGGTGACGCCACCGTGGCCGGCTGGCTGCGGCCGGTGTTGCGTCAGCCGGAGATCCGCAGCGACACGGTGCGCATGCTGCGGGCGGTGTTCGCGGACAGCCAGGTGCTGGTCGACGCCGCAGGCTCGCTGCCCGACTTCGACCGGCCCGCCCTGGTGGTGTGGGCGACGGAGGACCGGGTGATGCCGCCCGAACACGGCAGGCGCCTGGCCGAGTTGCTCCCGCAGGGCCAGTTGGTCGAGGTGGCGGACAGCTACACGCTCGTCCCGCTGGACCAGCCGACCAGGCTCGCCCAGCTGATCAGGGAGTTCACCCACGCGGCCGACAGGCGTAGAGACAACACAGCCGGCAGGCCATGATTGGGTCGTGGAGTCGACCCGTGTGGACCGCTGGATGTGGGCGGTCCGACTGACCAAGACCCGACCCGACGCGGCTGCGGCCTGTCGGGGTGGCCACGTGCGTGTCAACGACCGACCGGCCAAGCCCGCGACAACCGTGTCACCGGGTGACGAGGTACGGGCCAGGGTCGGTGACCGGACGCGGGTGCTCGAGGTGGTCAGGGTGATCCAGAAACGGGTCGGGGCAACGGATGCCGCAGCCTGCTTCATCGACAGGACACCGGCGCCGCCCCCGGAGACTGCGATACCGGTGGCCAGCAGGGACAGGGGTGCGGGCCGACCGACCAAACGCGAACGCCGGGTACTGGACAGGTTCCGCACCGGCCAGCCGTAGTGCGCGTTGCCGCGCGCCAGTCATCGGCGAGTCGACCGCCGAAGCGCGCGAGTCGACCACCGGGGAGCGCGACCCGACCAATCAAACAGACGACTCGACCCCACAAACCCGAGTCGGCTACCCGAGCACGCGAGTCGACCACCCGAGTGTGCGACTCGACCACCGGGGAGCCGATTCGGCTGCCTGAGCGCGCGAGTCGACCGCCCAGACGCACGAACCGACCACCTGGGAGAGCGAGCCGACCACCCCCGGCGCGCGAACCGACACTCCAAACGGCAACTCAGCCGGCCGCACGAGTCGACCGCACAGGTGCACGAGTCGACCGCACAGGTGCACGAGTCGACCACCCCGGCGCGCGAGTCGCCCGCCCGCGCGGGGCGAACCGGTCGCCCGCCTCAGCACGCGAGTCGACCACCCGAGTGCGCGACTCGACCGCCTCAGTATGCGAATCGACTGTCGCAGCGGGCGAGTCGACCACGCCGGCGGGCGAGTCGGCCGCCCCCGCGCGCGAGTCAGCCCGCCCAGCGCGCGCATCGACTATGTCTACTGCTCCGCCCGCGGCGGCCAACTCGCCGTACCCGGCGACAGCGTCAGCCACCTGCCCTGTACCCCGTTGATCGCCCGGTACAGCTCCGGCGACGTACGCACGTAACGGCGGCGGCACCGGCACGTCAGGTCGTAGACGATGTCCCCGCCGTGCTTCCGCAGGTACTCCAGCACGGCTCGGGCACTGTCCAGTTGGTCGCGAGCCCCGGTGTCGCGGGCCCCGATCTGCTCGGCTCGGGCCAGCCGCTGTCGAGCCTCCTCGTTGATCGAGTAGCCCGGGCGGGGCATGATCGCCGCCTCCGTGATCAGACTGCGGACATCCATGCCGCGCGCCAGTGGCCGGATGCGGACGTTTGCGAACACCGCCTCGCAGGCGCCGCAGACCAAATCGACTTCCCGACCTTTCAACACGCTGAGCGACATTATCCGCCCCGTACCGGCTCCGCCACCTGGTCGGAAATGCCGACGATCTTGCCCACCGGCCGCGAAAGCGACATGATTCGCAGAATGGCGAACACCGCCCACATTACTATTCTCGGCTCAATTGGCTGCGCTGGTCGGCGGACACCCCCGCTGAGCCGACTGCCACACGGAGAACGACTGTTTCCCGCATTGCTTGACACGAAGGTCATTTCGTAGGTACACCCTGAGCACAACGACGTGCGGGAGGCCGACGATGGTGTTTTCCCAGGTACTCGATCCCGTACACAGTGTGGGATTCACCCAGGTTCTCGACCCCGCGCACAGCGTGTTTGGCAGCACGCTGGTCGCGCTGGTTCCGGTGATCGTGCTTCTGCTGCTGTTGGCGGTATTCAAGGTGCCGGCCTGGCTCGCCGTGATCATCGGCGCCATCGTGACGATCGTGTTGGGTGTGACGGTCTGGCATAGCCCGTTCGGCGCAACGGCACAGGCCTACGGCATCGGCGCCGGGAACGGCTTCTGGTCGGTCGACTGGATCGTGTTCTGGGGCGTCATCATCTACAACACGTTGGTCGTGACCGGAGCGTTCGACGCCTTCAAGACCTGGCTCGTCGCACAGGCCACAGCGGACATCCGCGTGCAGACACTGCTGATCGCGTGGGCATTCGGCGCACTGCTGGAAGGCCTCGTCGGCTTCGGCTACCCGTGGGCCGTGGTGGCACCACTGCTGATCACGTTCGGCATCGTCGACATCGCCGCGATCCGGGTGGCCGCACTGGCCAACAACGCGCCGGTGTCGTTCGGAGCACTGGGCGCCCCGATCATCGGTCTGGCCACCGTCACCGGCCTGCCGCTGAACGAACTGTCCGCCTCCATCGGCAAGATCGTCGCCGTGCTGGCGCTGGCACCGCCGTGGATCCTGATCTACCTGGTGAGCGGCAAGCGCGGCATCCGCACCGGTTGGCCGCTGGCCCTGGTCGGCTCGTTCGGCTACATCCTCGGCCAGTTCCCGACGTCGCAGTACCTCGGCCCGTACCTGCCTGACGTGGTCGGCTCGCTGGTGTGCTTCGCCGCCCTGCTGCTCCTGCTGAAGGTGTGGCGGCCCAAGGACACGCTCGGCTTCGGCGGCAAGGAGATCGACCCGAACGCCGTCGGCGAGTTCCTCGACCCGGAACTGGCGGGCAAACCTGTCGAACGCGTCAGGGCACCACTGCGCGGCCTGCTGCCGTTCGGGATCCTGATCGTCGTCGTGGTCGCGTGGACAGGGCCGTGGTCGAAGCTGAGCAGCATCGTGCCGTTCGCGCCGACCGTCAGCGCCATCGGCTCGTTGGACCACAAGGCAGCGGCCACGGTGTGGAAGTTCTCGCCGTTCGTCGCCGGCACCGCGATCCTGGTCAGCTGGCTGCTGATCATGGCCTACCTGCGGCCGAGCATGGCCCAGCTCAAGGACGTGTTCAGCAGGACGCTGCGCCAGATGTGGGGCGCGCTGCTGGTCGGCCCGCTGATCTTCGGCCTGGCCGCCGTCTACACCTTCAGCGGCATGGGCAACTCGCTGGCCAACGGGTTCTCCAACCTGGGCACCTGGTTCGTGGTCGTCTCCCCGATCCTGGGCTGGGTCGCCGTCGCGCTGTCGGGCAGCAACACGTCGTCCAACGCACTGTTCGGCCACTTCCAGTACACGGTGGCCACACTGCTGCACGCGCCGCTGCTGCTGTTCCCGTCGCTGAACTCGCTGGGTGCCGAGGTGGGCAAGCCGATCGCGCCGCAGACCGCGAGCGTCGGCGTGGCCACCACCCAGTTCGTCCGCAACGAGGGTCAGGTCATCCGCTACAACATGGGCTGGACGCTGGTGATCCTCGGCTACCTGATCCTGATCGGAGTGTTCTTCTACTTCGTCCTGCCAGGCGCCGTCAGCCTGTGACGGAGCTAGTTCGCCGGGTAGGTCAGATCCACCAGCAGTGCGGGATGGTCGGTGTACCGAAGGTGGATGGTGCGCGCGGCCACGAAGTGGAAGTCGTCGGTCCACAGTACGTGCTGCACACCTCGGTCGCCCTGGCTGTCCCAGCCCTTCGGGACGCAGGCCAGGGCGGCCGGACCGAGGTTCAGGTCGCCACCGACCACGGTCGGCCGGTCCGCTGTGGTCCGGCGGAACCGGCTGACGTGGGTGTCCATCAGCTCACGGCACTGGGCCGCGGCCACGGCCGGGCCGTCGGACTCCAGGTGGGTGGTGCAGAGGTCGTAACCGTCCACCGTGGCGCAGACGGCAGCGCGCAGTTCGGGCGTGGTCGGCTTCTGGTGGCTGTACAGGAAGCGCGTCGGGTTGCTGACGGCGAGGCCACGACCGACCATGCCGATGCCGTACAGGTCGCCGTTCACACAGTGGTAGGGCTTCCCGGTCCCCCGGTCCAACGCGGGCGTGAACATGGCGAACGCCTCGGTGTCGCCGTCCTCGCTGGCCACGTCGGCCATGGCGAGCGAGATCGCCCCATGCGGATCGAGGACGTCCCGCTGGCAGATCTCGTTGAGCGTGACGGCCACCGGTCGGTAGCGGGAGATCAGCTGGGCGGCCTCCCCCGGCGACCTGTCGTCGGCGAAGCAGCCTGCCTGACCGCTGTTGCACAGGTTCATCTGCAACTCACGGAACGTGCCGAGTTGGACCGACGACGTGGTGGCGATCCTGGTGATCTCGGTCTGCACGCAGCCCTGCGAGTCCGGATCGGCGCAGGTGCTGGCGGCCGCGGTGCTGGACGGCGCCACGGGTATCGACACCACCCCCACCACGGCCAGCACGAGCAGCAGACGGCTGGCGGCACGGATCGGTCGGCTGTGCATGGACCCACCATGACCAACCAGGCGGCCAGTGGCAATCAGCGACGCAAAACCCAGCTCAGGCGGCCAGAAATGGCGCGCCGTCCGGTAGAACGGTTAGCGTAGCCAACGACTTCCCAAGAAACTCCAGCGAGCGAAGACGAGGCGATTCGATGCCCGGGATCACGGTGCTCGGCAAGCAGGTGGACAGGGACCAGGAGATCCTCACCCCGGCGGCACTGGACTTCCTCGCCGAACTGCAACGTGAGTTCGGCGGCCGGCGCAACGAGTTGCTGGCCAGACGAACGGAGCGCCGCGCGGTGATCGCGCAGCAGCGGCGGCTGGACTTCCTGCCCGAGACCGAGGACGTCCGGTCCGGCGACTGGCGGGTGGCGGCTGCCCCTGCCGACCTGACCGACCGCAGGGTGGAGATCACCGGGCCCACCGAGCGCAAAATGGCCATCAACGCGCTCAACTCGGGTGCGAACGTGTGGCTGGCCGACCTTGAGGACGCCAACACACCGCACTGGCAGAACGTGGTGTCCGGCCAGGTCAACCTCTACGACGCGGTGCGCAGGCAGTCGGCGTTCACGTCGCCGGAGGGCAAGGAGTACTCGCTGCGCACCGACCAGCCGCTGGCCACGATCGTGGTGCGGCCGAGGGGCTGGCACCTGAACGAGCGGCACATCGAAGTGGACGGTGAGCCGATGGTCGGCGCGCTGGTCGACTTCGGCCTGCACTTCTTCCACAACGCCCGGGAACTGGTCGAGCGCGGCAGCGGTCCGTACTTCTACCTGGCCAAGACCGAGAGCCACCTGGAAGCCAGGCTGTGGAACGACGTGTTCAGCGCGGCCGAGGCCAAGCTGGGCATCGCGGCCGGCACCGTGCGGGCGACCGTGTTGATCGAGACGATCACGGCGGCCTTCGAGATGGACGAGATCCTCTACGAGTTGCGGGAGCACGCGTCCGGGCTGAACGCGGGCCGGTGGGACTACCTGTTCAGCGTGATCAAGAACTTCCGCGACGGCGGCGAGCAGTTCGTGCTGCCGGACCGGAACATCGTCGGTATGACGGTGCCGTTCATGCGGGCCTACACCGAACTGCTGGTGCGCACGTGTCACCGCAGGGGCGCGTTCGCCATGGGTGGCATGGCCGCGTTCATCCCGAGCCGGGACCCCGAGGTCAACGAACAGGCGCTGGCGAAGGTCCGGGCGGACAAGGAACGTGAGGCGGGCGACGGCTTCGACGGCTCGTGGGTCGCGCACCCGGGTCTGGTGCCGATCTGCAAGGAGGTCTTCGACGCGGCCCTCGGTGACCAGTCCAACCAGTTGGCGCGGCTGCGCGGTGAGGTCTCCGTGACGGCGGAGCAGTTGCTGGACATCGCCAGCACCCCCGGCTCCCCCACCGACGAGGGTCTGCGTGCAGCGGTCGACGTCGGCGTGCGCTACCTGGCGTCCTGGCTGGGCGGCAACGGCGCTGCCGCCATCCACAACCTGATGGAGGACGCGGCCACCGCGGAGATCTCCCGTTCGCAGATCTGGCAGTGGGTGCACAACGACGTCGTGCTGACCAACGGCCAGCAGGTCACCGCGGAGTACGTGCGTTCGATACTCGCCGAGACCAGGGCGACGTTGGCCGAGGAGGGTGTGGCGCACCTGGACGCGGCATGCGACACCTTCGAGCAGGTGGCCCTCGCCGACGAGTTCGTCGACTTCCTGACCTTGCCGGCCTACGAGTTGATTGACTGAGCAGCCTGCTGGGCGGGCACCAGCCGGCGGCACGGGACCTCCACGAAGCGGTGTCCCAGTTCGACGACGCCGAGCGTGACCGCAAGACCGACGACCAGCGCGAGCAGTAGCGGCAGGTAGCGGGTCAGCAGGTCCAGTACCGGGAACAGCACCACACCGTGCAGTAGGTAGATGGCGTAGCTGCGGTCGGCCAGGAACGTGATCCACCTGGCCGGCCGCATTCTCGGCTCGACGAGCAACCCGACGATGAACAGGACGATCGCGTAGGCCAGCGCGATGTCGTAGGAACCGTTGACCCGACCGAGATCGAGCAGTTCGGCCGCGATGTAGAGCGCCCACGCCAGTGCTCCGTACAGCCCGGCCACCCACATCCGGATGCGCCCGGCGCGCGCCGCCCAGACGATCTGGCCGACGAAGACGGCCGGCAGGAACGAGACGGACACCGCGAACAGGTGGTAGTCCGGACCGAGCACCCGCGATGTAGCCAGCACGACGGCGACGAACGCCGACTCGACGCCGATCGCGGCCACTGTGGACCGGCGGAACAACGGGACGAGCACCACCAGCAGGGTGTAGAACAGCAACTCGACGGCGAGGGTCCAGGCGACGGCGACCAGCACGTGCTGTGGGGTCAGGAAGTAGTTCAGCAGCGTGATGTCGGTCAGCACCGCCACCGGCGTCACCGAGGGCGCCGCACCGATCCGCAGCGGGTGTGCACCGACCAGGACCAGCACGGCCGCCAGGACGACGGTGACGGCCAGCAGCGGGTAGATCCGGACCGCCCGCCGGAGCGCGAACCGGCCGCGGCCCTCCGCGAGCGCGGCCGGGGTCACCACGAAGCCACTGATCAGGAAGAACAACGGGACCGCGACCTGGCCGATGCCCTGCTCGGACAGGTGCAGCGGAGTGCGTGTCACCGAGTCGAGCACGTTCAGCACCGACGACGAGATCCGGTGCTGCCGCGTGCCCCAGATCGCGGTGACGTTGCTGTAGACGACCAGCAGTGCGCCGACCGCCCTGCCGAGATCGGCGAAGACCAGGCGTCCGGTCCGTGTCACCCGGACCGCCGGGCCGGTTGCCGGGTTGCCTGCCACCGCCTGCCCAGCCTGCGGGCCAGGCGCATGCTCGGCCGTTCCACCCAGCGGTAGCCGGCCTCGACGCCCAGCATCGTGACGACGAGTCCGACGACCAGGGCGACCGGGAACCCGACCTTCGGATACAGCACGTTCATCACCGCGAACGCGAGCAGACCGTGCAGCAGGTAGAGCGAGTAACTGCGGTCGGCGAGGTAGCTGATCCACTTCTTCGGCCGCAGCTTCGGCTCGACGAGCAGCGCGACGATGAACACCCCGATGCCGAGCGCGAGGTTGTGGTCGTAGGCGGTGTCCTCCCTGCCCATACCGGGAGCACCCGCCCAGACGTACTCGATCCAGGCAACGGCCGCGAACACCAGTCCGGCCCACAGCGGGATCCTGCGACTCCACACGGCCCAGATGGCCTGGCCGATGAGCAGCGCGGGCAGGTACGAGACGTTGACCGCGAACAGGAAGTAGAACGAGCCGCCGAGGTGCTCTGTCGCCATGATGACGGCCACCAAGCCCAGTTCACCCGCGATCGTCGGCCACAGCGCGCGCCGCATCAGCGGTAGCGCCGCCAGCAGCAGCAGGTAGAACAGGACCTCGATGATCAGCGTCCAGGTGACCACCACGAGCACCACCATGGGCGCCAGCAGGTTGTTCAGCAGCGACGCGTTGGTCAGGATCGTCAGCGGGCTGACGGTGGCAGCCTCACCGGTGGTGACCGGGTGCAGCCCGACCAGGAACAGGCCTGCGGACAGCAGCACCGCGACCACGAGCATCGGGTAGATGCGCAGGAACCGCTTGACGGCGTACCGCCTCGGATCCTCCTGGAAGCCGGTGTGCGTCACGATGAAACCGCTCACCAGGAAGAACAGCACGACCCCGAAGTTGCCGAGGTTCAGGCTCAGGATCAGCGGGTGCACGGCGAACCCCTGGAACGCCGACGCGAGGGTGGACACGTCGTGGTGCTGGTGCAGGAAGATGCCCACGACGTGGCTGTAGACCACCAGGCACACGGCAACCGCGCGCAGCACGTCCAGGAAGACGAACCTGGGCGGCCGGGGGCGGCCGGCTGTCTCTTCGCGTCGCTCCGCGGTTACCGAGAGCAGCGGCGCTGCGACGTCGTCACTCGCGGCTCTCGCCCCCTCCCGGCATCGACAGCCGGTCGGAGTGCCACGGTGGGGTACTGACCGGCACTTTCGACAGTAGCCAGTAGTGGGGCGAGCACCCGCCGCGGCGCGGGTGCTTGCTCCCCGAGATCGTTACGCTTGGCCGGGTCGGTCGACCCACTGACGGCCGGTCAGTTGCTCAGCGGGACGCGGACCCTGTCGTCCCGGAACGGGCCGCCGGACAGCAGTGGACCGTCCAGAATGGAACCGTAGGGCTGCCCGTCCACCGGCTCGTCGCGGATGATCATCAGGTGTAGCTGCTGCGCCCGGCGGCCGGGCGCGATGCCCAGTTCGTTGGCCAACATGGACCGTAGGGCTGCGAAACAGCGCAACCCCTCGGATCTTCGGCCTGCGGTCCAGTGCGACGCGATGAGCAGGGTCCACGCCTCCTCGCTGAGCGGGTCCAGGTCGCACGCGCGCTGGCCGAGGTCGGCAGCGGTGTCGACGTCCCGCAGCGTGAGGGCGTGCTGTCCGGCCCGCACATGGGTTTCGACGATCTTGCGCTGGTACCTGTCCCGGATCTCGGCCGCCCACGTCCACTGCTCGTCGGCCAGGACCTCACCACGGGCCAGCGTCAGTGCCGCGTGCAGCAGGGGCAGCGCGCACGACGGTGCCAGCGCGCCGGCCTGGCTGACGAGTGAGTCGAACTCGGCGAGATCGGAGACAATCCTGTCCGGCTGCAGGCAATAGCTGCCGCGTTGGGTGGTGATCATCGACCGGGACGGTGCGACACCCGGTTCGAGCGAGCGGCGCAGCAACGAGACGTATCCCTCCAGAGTGGAGTGCCAACTGTCCGGCGGCTGGTCGTCCCAGAGCAGTTTGGCCAATCGGGTCTTGGCCAACGGCTGTCCAGGGTGTAGGGCGAGGATGGCCAGAATCTGCCGTGCCTTGATGCCACGGAAGTCCGTGATCACGGCGCCCCGCTCGAGGTCAGAGACCTCGGTCATCCCAAATAGCCTGATCCGGATCATTGCTCCGCCCCGTTTTCTCACATAGCCGACATAGAGCAGTTATATGCGCACTGGCACCCCACCGGCAGCCACCGTGGGGGGGAGTAGTACGCCTAATTCAGGGGGCTGACAGCTCCGCGTATGCCCTGGTCATACCGTCCGTGCACGTCAACGTTCCGTTCTCTCCGGCCCAGCGCCTGGGCGACCACATCCACTTTGCAAGATTTCTCCGAGGTGCTTGTCTCACGCTGACTCAACGGTCACCATCCTGGAGATCGGGCGGCTCACGGCGGTTGTTACGCCACAAGACAATCGCTACCGCCCGTGTCTTCATGATCGCTGCTCGACCGCGAGCACCGCGACCGTCACCCACGACAACGATGCCGCTCCCCCATGACCGGCATCTCCACTGGTCGGCCATGTCGCCAACTGGCGACAGATGTGGCAGCGGACGGGACCGCCATCCAGCGCCCGCTGCCGCAGCCGACCACCGCACCGCGCTGTCGTCCGCGATGGCGCGGTGCGGCCCCTACTGCCTCAGCGATGCCCGGCAGGGGCCCGCGTTCCGGTACCAGCAGCGCGAAACGTCGAACGGCCGGTACGGAATCCAGATTCCGTACCGGCCGTTCGATGCGATGCTCTCAGGATCCCGTTTCGATTGGCACCGTCGCCTCGGCGATGGTGCCGCCGTTGGGTGCCGCGGTCACGGTGAACCGGCCACCGAGGTCCGCGATGTTGTCCGCCAGCATGTGCAGGCCGAAGTGGCCTTCCGGCCTACGGTCGAACGCGTCGACCGGGATGCCGACACCGTTGTCGATCACTCTCAGCCAAACGGTGTCGCCGTCGTGCACACCAAGGCTGATCACGACTTCCGTCGCGCGGGCGTGCTTGACGATGTTGGTGATGGCCTCACGGGCGACCCGGTACAGCGCCACTGCCGCGTCCGGCGTCATCGTGGGCAGCGAAGCGACATCGACACTCACTTGGGTGTCCATGTCACGCAACGGTTGTGCGAGACCGTTGATGGCGTCGGCAAGGCCGGGGCCACTCAGGTCCGGCGGATAGATGTCGACCATCAACAGGCGCAACGCTCCCACCGCGTCCCGCACCGACGCGGCGCAGCTCTCCGCGATGTCCCGCTGTCCGTTGGGCACGACGGTGGTGATGGCCGCCAGGGCATACCCCACCCCTGCGAGATCCTGGACGACCCCGTCGTGCAGGTTCGTGGCGATGGAGCGGCGTTCGCGGTCCGATGCCGACAGTGCGCGGTTGAGCAGCGCCGCCCGCTCGACCTCCTGCCGGCTGACACGTCTGGTCAACCAGATCGCGATGGGCACCTGAACGGTCTGCAGAATGATCAGTGGGACCAGAGCCAACAGAATCGAATCCGTGGCCAGCGCGGTGGTCTCCTCATCAAGTTCCTGCGCGCTGTAGTAAGCCTCGAATGCCATCGGCTGCCGACCTGGTAACCGAAGCGGTACGTACACCTCGACGAACCACACGTTCGGAGGAAGGTCGCTGGTCTCATCGGAGAGTGCGATGTCCGCGCTGGTAACTCCTTGGTTAACCGTTGCGAGCAATTGTGGTGTGGTCGGGAACGTCTGGCCAATTATGGACGGTGTGTCGCAGTAGACGACTGTGCCGTTGCCGTCCCAGATGTCGATCTCGGTGACCGAGCCGTCGGCGAGGCGTACCTCCATGGCCCGGTTGAGCTGGTCACGTTGCATCGGGTCGCCAGCAAGGACACCAGGCAGCAGCGGAGCGACCACGAGGTGTGCCAACCGCTGCGTGGTCCGCTCCGCATCCTGCAGCGCGGTCTGTCTGGCGACATGCCGGGCCACCAACACGGTGCCGAAACCGATCGCGACCAGTACCAGAACGGCGACACCAACAAATGCCCATAATCGTCTGCGTACTGCTCCCGATGCATGTGTTCTTGTCTGCGGAATTCGAGTCGTCATGGGCGAACCTCAAGCAGGCCGAGTTCCTGTGCCTTCACCACCGCCTCCAGCTGTGAATTTACACCCAGCTTCGACAGTAGCGATTTGATATATCCCCGACAGGTATTGACACTTATTCCGAGAACCCGTGCGATCACCCGAGGAGCCATTCCTCGGCCGAGGCACGCCAGTACGTCACGCTCGCGTCGAGTCAGTGCCGGTGCCGCCGCCGGCTGCGGGCTGGACACGCTCCCACCGAGCGCGAAGGCGGACGGTGCGACGAGCATCCCGCCCAACTGGGCTCGCTGTAGCACGTCGAGCATCTCCTCAAGCGAGCCGTTCTTCGGGACGAACGCCGAGGCCCCCGCCTGAGTGGCACGCACCACCCACACAGGGTCGCGGTGGGCCGTGACCACCACGATAACAGCTTTCGGCGCCACCTCACGCAGCCTT
The DNA here is from genome assembly GCA_036502345.1 of Pseudonocardiaceae bacterium. Classification (GTDB taxonomy): domain Bacteria; phylum Actinomycetota; class Actinomycetes; order Mycobacteriales; family Pseudonocardiaceae; genus DATEPR01. The sequence continues at coordinate 30,523 of DASXYT010000114.1, forward strand.
CGCGCTGCCGAAAGACCGTTCTGCCGAGGCATCTCGATGTCCATCACGACGATGTCGGGCTGCAGGTCCTGCGCCAGGGCCACCCCCTCCGCGCCGCTGCGAGCGGTGCCCACACACACGATGCCCGGTGTGGACGACAACGCGAAAGAGAGTAGGTCGGCGAACGTCTGGTGGTCGTCAACGATCAGCACACGCTGCACGGGAGAGCCATCAACTGTACTCCGGACTTCGCATGGTTCCTTTTCGGCCATTAGCCGATCGGGCCTCCCTCCCCCGATCCGATCCGGCAGCCCACCGCCATCACATATTCACGGAGTACAACATAGTTCTGATCCGATGTAAGGCGGCTTCCAACTCGGGATCGGAAAAGGAGCCTACCTTGTTACAAGGCGGAGCTGACTGGGGGTAGGTGAACCGATAATGAACGCGACCCCCCAAAATTAGGGGTTGCCGCGCATCCCTCAGGCTACCGCCGAAGAGGGTAGTCATCAAGGTTACCGAGTTGTAAGTCCATGGTCAGTCTAGAGTGTGCGCATGCCGAACCCCAAGCCGCTGCCGGTCGTGCTGACCGACGAGGAGAGCCAGGTGTTGCTCGGCTGGGCCCGCAGGCGGACGACCGCGCAGGCACTCGCCCTGCGCTCGCGGATCGTGTTGGCGTGTGCGGAGAACCTCTCCAATGGACGGATCGCCGAGGAGCTGGCCACCTCGCGAAACACGGTGAGCAAGTGGCGGGCACGGTTCGTGGCTGATCGTCTACAGGGACTGTCCGATGAGCCCCGCCCAGGTGCGCCGAGGCGGATCACCGACGAGCAGGTCGAGACAGTAATCCTGAAGACCCTGCAGGAGCCACCGGCCGGGCAGGACATCCACTGGTCGACCCGGTCGATGGCGAGCGCGACCGGCATGTCCCAGACCGCGGTGTCCCGGATCTGGCGGGCCTTCGGCCTGACACCGCACCTCGCGGAGACGTGGCAGCTGTCCACCGACCCCCGGTTCATCGACAAGGTGCGCGACGTCGCGGGCATCTATCTCGAACCGCCCAGGTACGCGCTGGTGCTCGCGGTGGACGAGCAGAGCGGTCAGCCACCCGCACTGGACCGCAGCGCACTGGTGCTGCCGGCCACGTCCGCCCGGTTGACGCACGATCAGATCCGCCTCGGCACGACCGGTCTGTTCGCCACCCTGGACGTCGGCAGCGGCTCGGTACTCACCGAGCAGCGGCGCAAACGCGCGGAGCGGGAGTTCCTCCGGTTCCTGACGACTGTCGACCAGGCGGTGCCGACAGGCTTGGATCTGCACCTGATCTGTGACAACGACGCCGGCCACAAGACCGAGGCGGTGCGGAGGTGGCTGGCGCGCCGGCCGAGGTGCCACGTGCACTTCGCACCGACCAGCTCATCGTGGTCGAACCTGGTCGAGCGGTGGCTCTCCGAGCTGACCCGACGCAGGTTGGGGCGGCCGGCGCACGACGCCGTCGTCGAGCTGGAAGCCGACCTCCGGACGTGGATCGGTGAGTGGCACACCCACCCGAAGCCGTTCGTCTGGACCAGGACGACCGACCAGATTCGCGATACGGTCACCGCCTACTGCCCATGAATCAACAACTCAGCGAGACGGCTGCTGCTGCATTTGGTGGCCGTCGAACGCTCCCTGTCGACACTTGCGGGTATCGATGCAATCACGGCAGGACCTCGTGCCGTCGTGTACGACATCCCTGAACAGCGTCCTTTGCTCGTTGCGGCCCGACAAGTACACTCGATTGGAGTAACGCTCGGGACTGCGCACTCCCAGATGGGTGCTTCCCCCGATACCGCCGAACGGGTATCGGCGAAATCACCAGTCTTTCCGACACGCCGAAACAGGTGGTACGAGGCTGGTCCGGTGGGACCGGCCTCGTACCACCTGTCGGTGTAACCCTGTCGACCGCGCTGAAGCGGGTCAGTGCGGAGTCAGGACTGCACACCCTGCGAGGCTGCGTCCACGACGTCCAACTGGCCGGTTGAAGCGGCGGCAGCGGCAGTCCTGCGGCGGCTCGCCGACGGGCTCAACTGACCGCCCAGCAGCGCCAGCAGCCAGCCGACGAGCACGATGTTGGCAACGAGCATGATCGGGCCGGACAGGCCGACGCCACGGATGTCGGACACGAGCGTCTGGCGCTTGTCGGTACAGACCTCGTCGCAGGAGCCGTGGGCGGCGTGCGGGTCGTTCGCCGCAGCGGCGGCACCGGGGATGGTGACGGTGGTGTGGTTGTGCAGCGGCCCGTCCACGTCCAGCTCGTTGGCTTGGAGGTAGTAGTCGTATGCCGAACTGGCCGACACCGCCACGACGCCGACAACGGTGCCCGCCAGGGCAAGCAGCAGCGCCGCTGTCATCACCTTCTTGCCGGTCCGCAGGGCCGACCCCTGCTTGCGGCGGATCCGTCGCAGCATCAGCAACATCGCGATGACGAAGAACGGCACCAGGATCGCCGACTGCAACAACCAGTTGTCGAACAGATCCTGCGCACGTTTGATGAAGCCGACGGCGCCGGTCAGCGATGTCAGTACGAAACCGTCGGCGTAGGCCAGCGCGACGGACAACAACAGCACAGTCGACCACCGGGCCGGCCTTGGGTCCAGGAACGTCCGAACACGTTCGCTGGTGGACGTCATCGACATGGTGATCTCGCTCCCTGGCTCGATCAGGTGACTTCAAAATGCATGGTGGCAGGCGAACAGACAAGGTCACCAACACCAACGATGGTGGTCTCGGACCCGGGGCGATCCAGGTGGACGAGCTTGCCTCGTCCACCTGGATCGCGTCCGTCAGCCGAACAACGGTTGAGCGATCGGCCCTACGGGATGATCGTCCAGCCGAACATCATCGCGTGGTCCTCGTGCATGAGGTTGTGGCAGTGCGCCACGTACGGGCCCGTGAAGTCGCGGAATCCTCGGTAGACGATCACCGACTCGCTCGGGTCCAGAGCAGCGAGGTCCTCTTTCGACACGTCGTCGGGGTGGCCAGGGTCTCCACCGAGAGTGACGTCCTTGCCGTTACGCATGACGGTGCGGTGTTCCTCCATGTGCAGGTGGAACGGGTGCACCCAGCCACCGCCGCCGTTGCGGATCTCCCAGAGGTTGAAGCTGCCCTTCTGGGGGGTCGCGCTCGGGGTGTTGCCGGCGGGGTTCTTCAGGCTGACCAGAGGCGTCGCCGGGTTGAAGGCGATGCCGTTGATCAGCCACTCGATCTCGCCACCGCCACTGCCGCGCTGTACCTCCGCGATCACGCGGTTGTCCAGCAGGCTCTGCCAGTTCGCGGGCAGCGGCGGGAGGTCCCGCAGGTGCGCCGGGATCAGGCTGTTGTCCGGCACGGTGTCGCCGATGACGAACTTGACCATCGGGATCAAGTACTTCGGGTCGGGCGAGAACCGGGTCGAGCTGTTCCACATCCGGCCGTCGAGCATCTTCATGACGTTCGTCAGGTAGATGACGTCGCCCTTGGTGGTCGGCGTGCCGTCCATGTACTTGGTGAAGTCGACGATGAACTCACGCCGCTTGGCCGGCCACAGTTCGAAGCTGTCCCGGACGATCGGGGCCGGCAGCAGGCCGCCGTCGGTCGCGATCTGGCTGAACTTCATGCACTGCTGGGCGTCCGGGATGCGGAACTGGCCCTGGAGTTCGTCGTCCTTGTAGCCCAGCGAGACTGCCGTCTTCGGACCCTGGGACGAGCTCATCAGCTTGAACTCGTAGATCCGGGAGATCGAGCAGTCCAGGAAGCGGAAGCGGTACTTGCGCCGCTTCACCTCCATCTGGGGGTAGGCCGTGCCGTTGACGGTGAAGATGTCGCCGACGAAGCCGTGGTTCGGGAAGTGACGGAAGAACCCCTTGCCCCACCACTCGGGGTGCGTCCTCGGGTTGCCGGCGGCGGGAAACTCGGCGTCGTGGAAGTCGTTGTGCAGCGTGACGCCGTCATCGAGCCGAACATCGTAGAACGCGAGCGGCACGTCGAACTCGACGTCGAAGGACCCGTCCGAGTTGTTGGTACGCACGCCGGGGAGCCGGAGACCGGTGGTCTCGTCGCCGTCGTCAGTGCCGTTCGTCGGGTCGTAGATCGGGTACAGACCGACCAGGCCCTTGTACACGTTGGCACCGGTGAAGTCCATCGTGTGGTCGTGGAACCAGAAGAAGCTCTGCTTCTCCCGCTCGTCGAAGCCCGCGGGGAAGTTCAGGTACAGGTTGTCCACCGACGTCTGTACCCGGTAGCCCCGGTTCTTCGGGCCGAACAGCGCGGAGTAGTGCGGGTTACCGTCGCTCTCCGGAGCCGTGTGTGCGTTGTGCAGGTGGGTCAGGAACTCCAGGTTCGGCGCGCCGTAGTCCTGGCGGTCCAGGTTGAGCGGGTTCTCGTCCAGGTGGTTCTCGAACCTGACGAGGCAGGGCTTGCCGTACTCGGCGTTGATCATGGGGCCGGGGAAGGTCCCGTTGAACGAGTTGATCGTGGCGAGCGGCAGCGTCCGCACCGTGCCGGCTGCGAACGTGTGGCCGGTGGAGTCGAACGACTGCGTCGGCTGGCCGCTGTTGTTGATCGGCATCACCTGCGACGAGGTGAACGAGTGCTGGGCCAGTTCGACCTTGATCTGGTAGACGATCGGGTCAGGCAACCCGATGTCACTGGTCCAGATCTGGTGGGTCTCGTTGCCCAGCGAGTTCTGCTGGCCGACACCCGGTCCGGGCGGGTTGGGCAGAGCCGCGACCTGAGCCGGGCTCAGCGGCCGTGCCGCCTTGAGGATGGGCAGTAGGTCGACGAACGGGTTGAGAATGAGCGGACTGGTCGGGAACACCTCGGTGTAGAGCTGGTCTGCCAGGGCGATCGACGCGGCGTCGAGCACCCCGCCGGAGCTGAGCAGGCCCCGTTGCTGCAACGACGGCACAATGACTGCCCGTCCCACCCCCACGGCAACGGCGGCCGTGCCGGCCGCACCGAGCCGCAACGCCCAACGCCGCGACAGTTCGTGCCGCGAGGGTGCCTCTGGAGGTGTTTCCGCGGTTGTCGCAGACGTGCCCACTGACACGTCAGTCACTTCCGTAGGTCCATCAGGCATGAGTAGCTTCCTTCCGTGGCCCCAGTACGGCCAGTCACGCCAGCTGGGGCCGGTCATCGGTCGGAAGCAGAATGCGGTGTGAATGCCATCCACGGACACCCGTGGATGGGGGGGTTGACACACCGAAATCGGGGTGGTCGCACCCTGCCTGAACAGTGCACATAGCAATTTTTGTCTTGGGGAAGAGGGGTTGGGTCGAATCCCGACGAATGCGGAATGGAAACCCCATATTCCGCCGGCGCCACGCGCCGCGCGGCTATCGGTCCAGAGCGTTGTGCTCGGGCCATGCGGTACCGCCTGCCGCGACGGCCCGTAGCGCCGTGAGCAGCGCCGCAGGTCCTGCGGCCTTGGCCACCAACCCCACAGCACCGACGTTCCTGGCCCGCGCGATCGCATCGCTTGCCGCCCACGCCGTCAGCACGATCACCTTCGCGGCCGGGCGGGCGGCGAGCAGTGCGGCGGTGGCCTCGATGCCGTCCAGGCCAGGCATACGCATGTCCATCAGCACGATATCGGGGATACAGTCGGTGGCAGCGAGCACCTCGGCGCCGCTACGGCAGCTCGCTGCGAGCCTCAGGTCCGGGGTGGAGTCGAGAAGGGCTGACACACCTGTCCGGATCGCAGCACTGTTGTCGACCAGCAGGACTTGAATCACGGGTGTGTCCTCGTTCGATAGGTACGTCCCGAAATGGGGTGGTGCCGTGCTTCACGATGGGGTACATCGCGCCAACGCGAAACCCCCCAATTAGGTAGGTCGGCAGCCGGGTGACATGTGTCGACACCAGGGAATTCTTTCCCGAGGAGAATGTCTGTGACCGGTCGCGAGCCCGCCACGACCGGACGTCGCGGACAATAGTCGCGAGTTCGCCGAACTTCCTGGCGACAACGCCGTGACCAGGCATTTCGGGATACGCTCCGACGGCTGGACGATACGGTCGCCGCAACACCCGCGCACGCCGGACCGAGAACACGATGATCGCCTGTGTCGGCAGTAGCGGCGAAGCCGCTCTCACCCCCCCAATTCACGGGGTCACCCCACCCTCCACGTCAGGCTTTCTCACCAGGTCGGCCAGCGGAAGCCTGGATGCGTGCGCCGGTAACTGCCCGGCTGACGTTCGATCCGGGACGTTCCCCCGCGGGATGGCACCGCACACCCGAGTACCGACGGCGTAGGAACGAGAAACCATGGTCACGACCACCGCCCCGGCATCCTCCTCGGCGACCGGCATCCGGTTCACTCCGGCGATCTGGACGGTGTTGGCGGCCGAGTCGCTCGTCGCCGCGGGCATCCTGCACCTGGTCGTCGACATCCAGACGCTCACCGCGGAGATGCTGTTCGCGGTGCTGTTCCTCATCGTCGGCCCCCTGCAGGTCAAGTACGGCGCCAGGGTGGTGCGGGGTGTCAGCCCTGTCACCGCGGTCGTCACGCTCGTAGCGTCGCTGCTACTGGTGGCTCTTCTCGTGTATGCCCACTCGGTCGCCGTTTCAACCGCACCAGTTGGTTCCCGGGGCACGGACGTGACCGGAACCGTACTGCTCGCGTGTGGACTGGCCGCCGTCGCAGGTCTCGGCGCCGTGGTGCCGGCCGGCATCCGCCGCTGGGCGGTCAACAGCCTGCTGAGTCTTGGCCTGGCGTTCTGGGTGATCTGGTTGGTCATCACCTTCGTCTGAGCCGACCCGAACGGACGGTCTCAGTGTGGAGCCGCGTCCTCGAAACCCTCCTTCACCAGGTTGACGTGCTCGATCGGAAAGTTCTGCCGCCGGATGGCGTCCTCGATCATCAGCACCAGCATGTCATCCGGAACGAGGCAATCGAGACACGCGTCGGGTCTGGCCGCGAGCACGACGTCCACCGATCCCTCGGTCGGCCGGTCGCCGACCCGCAACTCGAACCCGTCGGCCGCCAGGCCGGGCCGTAGCCCGGCCAGCGCCGCCTCCACCGCGTCTCGATCAGCCACAGCTGTCCCTTCGGGTTTCAGTCGATGGTCGGAACTCAGTCGACGGTCACGGTCCACCAGCCCAGCCAGCGTCGGCGGGCGATCTCCAGACCCTGGACCAGGATGCTGCCCAGCACCGCCAGGATCACCACCACGGCGAAGGTCAGCGACGCGTTCGTGGTGTCCACGGCGGTGGTCAGCAGTTGGCCGAGACCGACGGATCCGGTGAACAGTTCCGCCGCCACGGCACCGAGCAGTCCGAAACTGACGGCGTTGGGCAGGCACGCGAACACCCAGGCCAGCGCGTACGGCGCCCGCACACTGACCATCAGGCGGAGCCGGGACGCACCGAACAGCCGGACGAACTCGATCGTCTCGACGTTGACCGACCGCGCGCCCTCCAGCGCGTTGTAGAACACCAGGAACACGACGAGCAGGAAGGCTGTCAGAGCGTCGCCGGTCGTCGACGTGCCGAACACCAGCACGATGACCGGCACCAGCGCGATCCTGGGTATCGCGTTCAGCGCCACGATGAACGGCCGGACGACGTCGTAGACGGTTTCGCTGCTGGCGCAGACCAGGCCACCGATCGTGCCGACGGCGACCGCGACCGCAGCGCCGATCAGGGCGGCCACCAGCGTCGTCTCCAGGAACGGCCAGATCGAGATGCCGCTGACCCCGGGGATCGGCCTGCTGCCGGCCACGAGGTGCCCCAGTTCCCTGAGCACCGACGACGGCGAGCTGATGAAGAACCGGTCCAGGAACGGGGCCGCACCGGCGACGCCGGGGATGACCGGCACCCACTCCCACGCCGCGAGGAAGGCCAGCAGCAGAGCGACCCGCCACGCGTTGACGGAGAACCAACGGCGACGAACACGGGTGACGGCCACGTCAGAACTCCTTCATCAGCCGGGACCAGATCCGGGCGTAGATCTCCTGGTAGGCGCCGGTCTCCCGGAGCGCGAAGACGTCCCGCTCCTTGCCGAACGGAATCGAGTGCAGGTCCACCACGGACGATGGCCGCCTGCCCAGCACGTAGACCCGGTCCCCGAGGGTGATCGCCTCGGCGAGGTCATGGGTGACCAGCACCATGCCGGTGCCGAACTTGGCCGCCAGCTTCAGCACCTGGTCGTGCAGGGTCAGCCGGGTCGGCTCGTCCAGAGCGGCGAACGGCTCGTCCATCAGGATCAGCGACGGCCATGGCGCCAGTGCGGTCGCCAGGCCGAGCCGCCGCCGCATGCCGCCGGACAGCTGGGCGGGGTGTGCGTCCCGGAACTCCTCGAGGCTCACCGTCGCGAGCAGGTCGGCCACCCTGGCCCTGGCCTCCTCCTTGGGCACCTTGGCCAGCTTCAGCGAGAACTCGATGTTCCCCTGCACCGTCCGCCAGGGCAGCAGGGTGTCCTGCTGGAACAGCATCGTGACGTCCCGCCGCCCCCGACGACCGGTGGTCGGCCCCGCCCACGCCACCGATCCCCTGCTGGGCTTGCGAAAACCGGCGATCAGCGACAACAGGGTCGACTTGCCGCAGCCGCTCGGCCCCACGATGGCCACCACCTCGCCCCGGCCGACCTTCAGGTCGATGCCGTTGAGGATGTCCAGCCCTGTGGAGTAGGTGAACGACACGGAGTCCAGCGTGAGCAGCGGTGGCAGGATGGCTACCGCCTGCGCCGACCGTTGGTGCTCTGGCGATGTCGACAACGTCGTGGCTCCCGTCTCAGCTGTTCGCCGACGCTGCGTTGAGATAGGACATGTCGACCGCCTTGGCGTAGCCCAGCGCCGGGTTGCTCGGGTCGATGCCGAGCCCCCAGCCCGCGAACTCCTGCAGCGAGTGGCTCCAGGCCGCCTGGCTGATCTGGCCGTTGGTGGAGTCCACGAACGGTCGGTCCAGGGAGAACGCGTAGGTGAGCTGCGCGACGGAGTTGCCGGTCAGGATCGGGCTCTTCGCGATCGCGGTGGCCACCTGCTGGTCGTTGTGCGTGTTGATGAAGGTGTTCGCCTCCATCATCGCGCCCATGAACGCGGTGACCGCTGCCTTCTTCTGCTGCAGGTGCGCCGGCAGTCCCCAGATCGACAGGTTCACCAGGTCCGAGCCGAAGATCGTCTTGGCCTCCGCGCTGGCCCCCGGATTGACCAGGAGCTTGAGCTTGTGCGCGGTGATGAACGGCGCCCAGATGCTGGCGATGCCGACCGCCGCCGCCGTCCGACCGGAGATGACCTCGTCGGCCTGGGCGGGCAGGGTGGACAGCGACACGGTCTGGAATCCCTTGCCGGTCTGCTGTTGCACGTACTTGGACAGTGCCTGCGTCGTGCCGTAGGACGAGCCGGACGTGCCCTCCGACGAGACCTTCTTGCCGGCCAGGTCGGTCAGCGACTTGTACGGCGAGTTCGCCGGCACCACGACGCCCGCCACGTCCGGTCCGACACCCCACGCGTAGATCAACACGGTCTGCCGGCCCTGGATGATGGGCGCCAGACCGGCCGTCGTGCCCGTCATCGACATGTCCACCTTGCCGGCCGCCGCCTCGGTGAACGCGGCAGAGCCCGCGTTGATGATGTTCACGGTCAGTCCGCGCTTGGCGAAGTAGCCGTTCTCCTGGGCCAGATACAGCGGAGCGTTCCCGGTGGACACGCCTGCGATGGTGATGGACAGGGTGCCCAGCGACGCCTTGCCCGTTGCGCCACCGCCGGATCCGCTGCTGGTGCTGCCACCGCACGCGGACGCCAGCAGGACGACGGCCGCCGCACCGGCCATGACCGCGAGCCCTCGGGCGGCGACTCCTCGAAGATGATGCCGAGCCATTCCGACCACCAATCCTTGCTGGGACCGCCCGCTCAGACGGGCTGCATGACATAGCCGGTGGACGACAGTGAGTACACGACAACCGAGTGCTTGCCAGGGCCGCCCGCGACCGCCACCAGGGCCGCAGCCGGCTCGTCAAGGGCACGAACGCAGTTGTCGTCGAAGACAGCCGGGAACCGCTTCCTGCGCCAGCGAACCGCTTCCATGAGACTGTCCGGGAAGGAGTCGACGGGCGCCCGCGCCCGCTCGTAGAGTTCCTGCTGCAACGACTCGCGTGTGATGCCGCCCCGGTGCAGCGTCCGGACGTGCTCGGGGCAGAGCAGGATGAGCACGCGACCGCCCATCTGCATGAAGTTGCTGCCCCGCGCGGTCAGCGTGTACGCCAGATTCGTCATCATGTCGTCCACGCTGCTGGACACGCTGTCGTAGTGGTTGAAGAGCGTCACGGCACCCAGCGACAGGACGCTGCTGGGCGCGTGCAGTCCTTGGGAGGCAGGGAAACTCTGCCACGGGCTGTCGGCCTGGTTCTCGGCGAACGCCAGCGAGTACTTGCCCGGTTGGCCGCCGGTCGCGCGGTCCGTCGTGCCAGGATGCGCCCCGCCGACGTTGTGCAGCGTCAGCCGGACCGCGCGGCCGATCGTGGCGTTCGCCCGGTTCCCCGGGCCGAGATAGCCGATGCCACCGTTCATGCCGATGTCGGTGGCCACCTGGCCGCTGACCATCACCAGTGGCGTCACCGGATTCGTGGTGACCTGGATCGTGAAGAGGTTGAACTCCTTGCGCACCATGCCTTCGAACGCGGCGACGAGAACGGGGAACATCTCCGGCGTCGTGCCGGCCATGATGGCGTTGATGGCCAACGCCTTGATGGTCAGCCGCCCCCAGCGGGGCGGCACCGTGCCGAGGACCTCGTCGCCGTCCCGGTCGGTCGAGTCCAGCCACCTGCGTAACCGGTCCGGGGTCGGCGGCACGATCGGCAGCCCGTCACCGATCTGTTCCGCTTCGGCCAGGGCCAGCCACGCTTCGGGTGAGTCCCCGGCATCCCAGTGTGGGTCGGCTTC
>DASXYT010000115.1:0-3532 GCA_036502345.1 Pseudonocardiaceae bacterium
CACGGCGCTCGGCTCGTAGCCGCAGTGCGCCATGCAGTTGTTGCAACGCTCGTCCTTGCCCCTGCCGTACTTCTCCCACTCCGTGGTCTCGATGAGCTCCTTGTACGTCTTCACGTACCCGTCGTTCATCAAGTAGCACGGCTTCTGCCACCCGAGCAGCGAGTAGGACGGGATGCCCCACGCGGTGCACTCGAATTCCTTCTTGCCCTCCAGGAAGTCCAGGAACAGCGGCGAGTGGGACAGCCGCCACTTCTTGCGCCTGCCGTCCGCGAACGCCTTGCGGAACAGCTCCGTGGTCTCCTGCACGCCGAGGAAGTGGTCCTGGTCGGGCGCCTTCTCGTACGCGTACGCCGGCGAGATCATCATCTCGTCGACCTGGACGTCGTCGTTGAGGAAGTTCAGCACGTCGATGACGGTCTGCGGCGTGTCCGTGTTGAAGAACGTCGAGTTCGTGGTGACGCGGAAGCCCCTGCTCTTGAGCTCCTTGATCGCCTCGATGGCCTCGTCGAACACGCCTTCCTTGTTGACCGACTCGTCGTGGCGTTCCTTCAGGCCGTCGATGTGGATGGCCCACTGGAAGTACGGGGACGGCTTGAAGTTGAACTTGTCGATCCGCTTGCGCACCAGCATCGCGTTGGTGCACAGCACGACGAACTTCTTCCGCTTCACCAGCTCGTCGACGATCTTGTCGATCTGCGGGTGCATCAGCGGCTCGCCACCCGCGATGGACACCATCGGCGCACCGGACTCCACCACAGCGCCGACTGCCTGCTCGACGGGCATCCGCTGCTTCAACACCTCGTGCGGTTGCTGGATCTTGCCGCAGCCGGCACACGCCAGGTTGCAGGCGAACAGCGGTTCGAGCTCGACCACGAGCGGGAACTTCTTGTTGCGCAACACTTTTTGCTTGGCAACGTACGTGCCGACCCGAACCGCTTGCCTCAACGGCACCGGCATTATCGACGCACCTCCTTGGGGAGCGTAAAGCGAACGGTTTCCGTCGTGACGGAACGTTCGGACATGTCCAGCCGGCCGAGGCCACCGAGGGCATCGACCAGCTCTGTGACGAGTTCGGGCGGGGCGGATGCCCCGGCGGACACGCCGATCGTGCCTACGCCGGCCAACCAGTCCAACCGGACTTCACCGACGTCGTCGACGAGATGTGCCCGCGCTCCCTCACGCAGTGCCACCTCGACGAGGCGCCGCGAGTTCGACGAGTTGGTCGAACCCACGACCAGGACCAGTTCGGCGTCACCGGCGACACCGCGCACCGCCTGCTGGCGGTTCGTGGTGGCGTAGCAGATGTCGTCCGAGCTGGGGCCGTGCAGCGCGGGGAACCTCCTGCGCAGTGCGGAGACGATGCCTTCGGCCTCGTCCACCGCGAGTGTGGTTTGCATCAGATAGCTGACCTTGTCCGGATCGGGTACCTGAATCGAGTCTACTTCGGACTCGTCCTGGACGAGGACGGTGTGCTCGGGTTCCTCGCCGAGAGTGCCATCCGTCTCCTCGTGACCGGCGTGGCCGATGAACAGGATCGTATTGCCCTGCCTGGCGAACCGGCGTGCCTCGTGGTGCACCTTTCCGACCAGTGGGCATGTGGCGTCCACCACGTCCAGCCCGCGCCGGGCCGCTTCCTGCCGGACGCTGGGCGCGACGCCATGGGCCGAGAAGACCACGGTGGCGTCGTCGGGCACCTCGTCCAGTTCCTCGACGAAGACCGCACCACGCCGTTCCAGGTCGGCGACCACGATGGCGTTGTGCACGATCTGCTTGCGCACGTAGATCGGAGCCGACCGGGTGTCCAGCAGCCTGGCCACGATGTCGATGGCCCGCTCGACGCCGGCACAGAACGATCGCGGGCTGGCCAGCAGCACTGTCCGGTCGCCGACCGCGGCCGCCCAGGCCGCCAGCGCGGGACCGACCTTGGCCAGTACACCGGACGCGGTCAGCCCGGCTCCGACGATCGTGGGCCGCAGCAGTGGCTGGCTCGGCGTGTCCACGACGACCCGGACCACGGCCAACGGTCGACCGTCCGCGGCCTCGGCCAGCACGGCCGACTCCATGTCCACGACGAGCGCTCCGGTCGCGCCCAATGCGGTCCGCTCGATGCCGTGCACCACGTGGTCGACGGACACGATCGGTCCGGTGTGCACGGAGAGCCCGGCAGCGCGCAGCGCACCGGCCAGCAGTGGCGCCGACGGGCAGGCCACCACTCCGGACGGTGACCGGACCTCGGTGGCCACGACGACGTGACCGGGAGCGAGATCGTCGGTCAACGCTCCGCCGAACCCGGCCACCGCGAGGGCGGCGGGCCGCCGGTCGCGCAGGGTCGCGACGGCACGCCGGGACCTGGCCAACCCCATGCCGGTGCGCAGCACGGTGCCCGGCGGCAGGCCCCGACCGACGGTCAGCGCCTCCCACCGCAGCGGTGCTGCCACCAGCAGGCCGGAGTCGGCCGGGCCCGGATCAGTGACGGTCATCGGCTGCCTCCAGATACCGACCGAGCGCGGACAGCGGGAACACCAGCCGGTACAGGTGGTAGTTGATGTAGAAGTCACCGGGGAACCCGGTGCCGGTGAAGTACGGCTCGTCCCAGGTCCCGTCCTCGCGCTGGTTGTCGGCCAGCCACGCGACGCCCCTGTGCACCTCGTCGCCACGCTCGCCCGCCGCCAGCAGCGCGAGCAGGGCCCAGGCCGTCTGGGAGGGCGTGGACTCACCCTTGCCGCGCCACTGCTGGTCCGCGTAGGACCGCAGGTCCTCGCCCCAGCCGCCGTCGGCGTTCTGGCACTGCCGCAGCCAGCGCACCGCGCGCCGGACCGACAGATCCGACGTGGGCAGGCCTGCCGCGACCAGCGCCGGCACGACAGCGCCGGTGCCGTAGACGTGGTTCGCACCCCACCGGCCGAACCACGAGCCGTCCTTCTCCTGGGAGTCCAGCAGCCACTGGACACCGCGTCGGGTGGCCGGATCGCCGGCCAGCCCTTCGGCGGCCAGCATCTCCACGACGTGTGCCGTGACGTCGGCGGAGGGCGGATCGATCACCGCTCCGAAGTCGCAGAACGGCAGCTTGGTGATGATCTGCCGCATGTTGTCCGCGTCGAACGCGCCCCAGCCGCCGTCCTTGGACTGCATGCCGTTCAGCCAGCGCACGCCACGGTCGACGGCGGCCCGCACGCCCGGCCGGTCGGCCCTGCGCAGCGCGAGCACGACCTCCGCTGTGTCGTCGGTGTCCGGGTAGCCGACGTTGGCGAACTCGAACGCCCAGCCACCGGGCGCCAGGCCCGGCCTGCGGACCGACCAGTCGCCGATGACCGTGATCTCCTCGCCGAGCATCCAGTCGACCGCTCGCACCACGGCCGGATCGTCGGCCGGCACACCGGCGTCCAGTAGCCCGGTGACCGCGAGACACGTGTCCCACACCGGGGACTGGCAGGCCTCCAGCCAGCGGACGGTGCCCTGCTCGGTCTCCTCGTGCACGGTGAAACCGTCCAACCCGGCCAGTGCCTTGGCCAGCACCGGGTGGTCCAACGGG
>DASXYT010000116.1:0-7468 GCA_036502345.1 Pseudonocardiaceae bacterium
GCCCACCGCGAACGCGGTGGGCCACCGGACCCTTAGAGCGCCTAACACAATGGCGCTCCCTGATCGAGCGCCATTGTGTTAGGAGCTCTTAGTGGAGGGCACCATGGAAGAGACGTACGACCTCGACGAGGACGGCTCCCCGGTCTGGGGATACGACGAGGGCGACGCGCTGCCCGGCGGCACGCTCGCCGTGTACCGGATGGGCGTCGGCACACGCTGTGAGACGTGGCTGGCCTGGTCGGCCGAGCTGTGGTGTCCGGTGATCATGAAGCTCGCCCGGCCGCACCAGATCAGCAACCCGCGCGCGGCCAAGTCACTGCGCAGGGAGGTCACGGCGCTGACCGGCGCCAGCCATCCCGCGCTGCCCCGACTGCTCGGTGACGGCACCGGTGAGCCGGTGCCCTACCTGCTGATGGAGTACGTCGACGGGCCTGCCCTGGACGAGGAACTGGACCGGACCGGGCCGATGGCCGCGACGGACGCGGCTTTGATGTGCGTGCAAATTCTCGCCGCGGTGAGCGATCTGCACCGGCGTGGGCTCGCGCACCTGGACCTCAAGCCGGAGAACATCGTGCTGCGGGACGGCCGGCCGATCGTCATCGACTTCGGCTCGGCCCGCCGGATCGGCGCCACGCAGCCGGCCGGCAAGCCCATCGGCACCGCCGGCTATGCCGCGCCGGAGCAGGAGGAGTGCCGGCCGATATCCTCCACAATGGACTGCTATGGCGTCGGCTCGATTCTGTACGAGGCCCTGACCTGCGAGGCCACCGGGCCGGACAACGGCTTCGTGCTGGTGCCGCCTGCCCTGTTCGCCTCCGTGACCGGGCTGCTGGAGGCCGACCCGGAACGGCGCATGACAGCACCACAGGCCATGCTCGCGCTGGCCGAAGCCGTCCCGGGTGACCGCAGGCCGTGGCCGCGCTGGGCGGACAGTCACCTGCCGGCATCCGCGACCCCGATGACTATCGGGTAGCTGATCCCGCGCCACTGCGGGATTGCCCCCGCTTTCCGGATCGGCCCGTCCGGTGGATTCGCCCGTGACCTACGGCAATCGGGAGAATTCGCTAAGGTGATCGGACGTACGGCCGCTGAAGGGAGTCCGGGCAATGCTGCCCGAGGTGGGGGAGATGGTCGGCATCGAGTTGGCCGGCCTGCTGATCCCTGGTCTGGCCGAGCCGTTGTCGTTGACAGTCCCGACCGGTCGGGTGCGGGCGATCGTGTCGCCCGTGTGGCAGGTGCGCCGCGCCGTCGCTGACGCCGTCACCGGTGTCGCCGCGTTGCCGGGCAGAGTGTCCATCACCGGACCTGCCGACGGTCGGCGCCGGCTGGTGCCCGTGGACGGCGCGCTGCTGCCGCACCTCACGGTGCTGGAGAACATCATCTCGACCCGCCGCTCGGCCAGGGAACGACATGCTCCCGAGATCGAGCAGGAAGTACGGGCGAAGGCCGCCGGTTTCGGCCTGGACGGTCTGCTGGACCGCTATCCGCACGAGATCCCGGTCGGCAGGCGCAGGATGACCGGGCTCGCCAGGGCGCTGCGCGCCCGGCCGGACGCGCTGGTCCTCGAGGACGACGAGGAGTTGCCCACCTGGGGTGCGCTGCTGGCCACGGCGTGGCGCGGCTACCAGGTCCGCCCCGGCGACTCCGACCACGACGAACCACGCACCGCCGAACTGCTGGTCGGCGTCGCCACGCTGCTCATCGTGCCGACACAGGACCGCGCGAAGGCCTTCGACACCGACCCGCTCGTACTCGCCGCCTGCGAGCCGGAGGGGCGCACCAGTGCCGGCTGACCGGGTGGGCAGGCGCACCGTGCTGCGGGCGGGCGCGCTGGCGGCGGCCGCGCCGCTGGTGGCCGCCTGCGGAGCGCTGGACAACCTGCTGGCCGTCAACATCGTCCGGGTGGCGGTGAGCTGGAGCGACACCGAACTGGCCGCCTTCCAGTCGGTGCTGGACGGGTTCCGGCGCCAGTACCAGTACGAGGTGGACGTGATACCGCTCGGCGACGACATCGCCGACGCTGTTTCCGCCCAGGTGAACGGCAGGCCGGACATCGTGATGCTGCCCCGGCCCGGCCTGGTCGCCGAACACCTGGACCGGCTGGACCCGCTGCCGGCCGGCCTGTGGAACGACACCTGGCTGTCCCCGACGTGGCGGGACCTGGTCTGGCAGCCAACGGCGCCGGGCCGCGAGCCGGTGCCCTACGGCCTGCCGTTCAAGGTCTCCAACCAGTCAGCGCTCTGGTACCGGGCCGACCTGTTCGACGAGTTGAACCTGTCCCCGCCGACGACGTGGTCGGCCTGGCTGGAGCTCAACGACACGCTGATCGGCCACGGCATCGCACCGATGGCGCTCGGTGCCGGCGACGGCTGGCCGCTGACCGCCTTCTTCGCCAACGTGCTGCGCTCCTGCCATCCGCAGGCCTACGAGCGGTTGGCCAGGCCGAACCCGCCGGTGGAACTGTGGAGCAGCGCCGAGTTCAACCAGGCACTGCGGCTGTTCGGCGGCATGCTGTCCGTGGACGGGGTGCTGGCCGGTGGCACGAACAGCGCGCTGGCACAGCAGTATCCGGACGCCATTGTGGACGTTTTCGGGTACCACAACGCGGCCATGGTCGTCTCGGCCGACTTCGCGGAGCCGGTGATCGAGGAGTTCAAGCGCTCACCGGCCAGGGTCGGCGTTGTGCCGTTCCCGGTGGTCGACGGTATCGACAGCGGCCGGGCGGGTCCCGGTGACGCTGATCTGGTGGTCGGTGCGACCCCGTTCGACGGCGGCCATCCGCTGGTGATCGGCGCCGACATCGCCGTGCTGCTCAAGCCGGTCAGCAAAGGCGCGGCCGCGCT
Source organism: Pseudonocardiaceae bacterium (assembly GCA_036502345.1). Taxonomy (GTDB): domain Bacteria; phylum Actinomycetota; class Actinomycetes; order Mycobacteriales; family Pseudonocardiaceae; genus DATEPR01. The sequence continues at coordinate 2,844 of DASXYT010000116.1, forward strand.
GGTGCAGTGGCTTGCCCAGCCGACGACGCCGCTGCCGTGGATCACCGGGCACGGCGGTTTCATCGCGGCCAATCGGCAGACTCCGCCGCAGTTCTATCTGCCGTTGGTGCAGCCGTTGACCGATCCGGTGGCCAACAGTCCGTTCGTGTTCGATCTGTCCGACGTGCTGGGTTCGCTCGGCGGCAGTGGTGCGCTGTTCGGTGTGTTGGAGGATTTCCTGCGCACGGTGGGTGATGGCCGTGGCTTCCGGGTCGACGATGCCGCGCAGACGGCGGCCGCGAGGATGCGGGACATCGAGGCGCCCCATGGCAATTGAGGACGCGCCGATCCCGTTGCGGATCGAGGTCGCGGTGCGGGAGATGTCCGGTGGCCCGGTGCCCGGCCAGCCGCGCAGGCCTCGGTTGCGCCATCCGGCCAGGATGGTCGCGCTGGCGTTGTCCGGGCTGCTGCTCGCCCCGATCGCGGTGACCTGCTGGTACTCGCTGCGCACCCCGACCGGGATCGGTCTCGGCAACTACGGCTCACTGCTCACCGACTCGTCGGTGTGGCGGGCGATCGGGCACAGCGTGCTGTGGGCGCTGGTCGCGTTCGGGCTGGTGCTGCTCGGGTTGGCGATCGCGCTGCTGTCCCAACGGGTCCGCAGGGTCTGGCGCTCGCTGCTGCTGGTGCTGGTGATCCCGCTCGGCATGTCGTCGCTGGTCACCGGCGCGATCTTCCGGCTGCTGTTCGACCAGGCGCCGCAGCGCGGCACGGTGAACGCGCTGCTCGGCGCGATCGGCGCGGGCAGACCGGTGTGGCTGGGTTCCGGCCTGGTCTGGGTGGTGCTGATCTGCGCGTTCGCCTGGTCCTGGTTGGGTTTCGTGGTCTCGCTGTTCCGCGCCGGCCTGGACGCGATCCCTGAGGACACCGTCCGGGTGGCCAAGGTCGAGGGCGTGAGCTCCTACCACCGGCTGCGCGGCATCCTGCTGCCGATGCTGCGGCCGGTGTTCGCCGTCGTGCTGTTGACCATGGTGGTCGCCGCGGTGCGGATCTTCGATCTCGTCGTGATGGTCGTGCCGGACCCGGCACGGGGTGGCACGGACGTGCTGACCACCCGGTGGTTCCAGCTGACCACGTCGTCGGCGGACACCGGCAGGCCGGCGGCGCTGGCCGTGGTGTTGTTCGCACCGCTGATCGTGGTCGCGCTGGCCTGCATCCGGGGCCTGCGGTCCCGGTCGGCGCCGCTGGACGACACCGAACAGGACGACGACCGGGACGACGAGGTCGTCGTGACCCGGCCGTGGCTGCGCAGAGGCCTGTGGGTGCTGGGCATCGCGATCCTCGCGGTGTGGGTCTATCCGCTGGTGATGCTGCTGGCCACCGCCGTGCGCAGCCCACGGGACGCCGGTGTGGCCGGCTGGTGGCGGCCGGGCAGGGACGGGCTGAGCACCGGGGCGCTCGCCGAGGTGTCCGACGCCGGTATCTGGACCGGCGTGCTGGACACGCTCGTGGTCGCGGTGACCGCCACCGGACTGGTGCTGTTGGTGGCGGTGCCGGCCGCCTATGCCCTGGCCTGGGGTGGCCTGCCCAGGTGGGTGACCCGGGCGACGACGACGGTGCTCGCCATCCTGGCCGTGGCGCCGGTGCAGATGTACGCGGTGCCGCTGGAGCGGTTGCTCGCCCACGCCGGGCTGGCCGGCTCACAGTTGCCGCTGGCCCTGGTGCACGCCGCGGTCGGTGCGCCGTTCGCCGTGCTGGTGCTGCGCTGGGCGTTCGCGTCGGCGCCCGCCCCCGGCACCGGTCGGACCGCCGATGTCGACCCGGATCGCGGCGGCGGTCTGCTCAACTGGGCGTGGGGCCACGCCAGGTCCACGCTGACGGCGGTAGTAGTACTGGAATTCGTGTTGGTGTGGAACGACTTCGCGGTCGGCTTCCTGATCAGCGGGCCGGAGGCGAGCCCGCTGGCGCTGGTGCTGCGCGGTGAGGCCCGCCAGTTCGCCACGTCGGCGGCGCCCGTCGCGGCCAGTGCGGCCGTGTCCTCCGTGGTGCCGGTGCTCGTCCTGCTCCTGACGTGGCGCCGGGTGGTCGCCGGCCTGTCCGGCGGAGTGTCGCGATGACCCGTCGGCAGCACCGGCGTGGCCAGACCGAGCGGTCGCCGTGGTCGCGCCGCCTGGTCGTCGGCCTGGCCCTGGTCGTGCTGCCCGAACTGGGCGGCAACACGGTGTCGCAGGCGTTCTCCGGCACGTTGGTCGGCAAGTGGTTGCAGGTCCACCTCGCCGTGGTGGGCGGCGGTCTGCTGGCCGGGGTCGCCCTGGTGTGGGCCGTGCTGTTCACGGTGGAACGGCTCTACGACGTCGGGCCGGCCACCGACGACGAGGACGAGGCGCCCGAGCGGCCGAAGGGCCCGCAGCCGCAGCCGTCGCCTGCCTGGCACAGGTTCCCGGTCAAACTCCACGGCCGGGACCGGGAGATCGACCTCGCGGTGGCCGCGCTGCGGTTCCGGGGCATGGTCGCCGTCGTCGGCTCGCGGGACGTCGGCACCTCGTCGGTGGCCAACCGGGCGGTGGCCCGCCTGTTGGACGAGGACCTGGGCGTCGGGTCGGACACCGTGGTCTGGGTCGACCTGCGCGGTCGCTCGTCCACCGAGCCGCCCGGCCCGCGATCGGTCGCCGGCAGGCTGCTGTCCGCCTTCAACCTGGACGAGCCCGCCGACGACACCAAGCCGGTGCTGTCCGACGCCGCAGGCCGGCTGGTCGCCGCCGTGCGCGAGCGGGCCACGGTGTTGTTGCTGGACAACGTGTTCCACGCCGACCAGGTGTCCTGGCTGACCGAGGCGTGGCCGGCCACCGGCAAGCCGCCGGTGCTGGTGATCGCGGGGGACCGGCCGGTCGCCGCCGCCGTGGACTCGGACAGCGTGGTCAACGTCGACCCGCTGCACCTGCCGGCGATGCGGGCCATCCTCAGCGACGAACTCGGCGACAACTGGCTGCGGCGGCTGGCCGGCACGATGCGTGGGCTCCGCCGTGACCTGCGCGGGGACCGGTCCGACCAGGTGGACGACCTGCTCCGCAAGTTCAGAGGCCGGCCGACCGCGGTCCGCGAGATCGCTCGGCTGCTGCACCTGTCCGGTGGCCGGCCGTGGTCGCTCGGCGAGTTGATCGAGGACACCGACGGGCACGCCGGCAACGAGCCGCTGGTCGCGCTGTGGCGCGCTGTGCTGCCCAGGCTGATGGGGCACACCCTGTCCGGCCGGGCGAAGGACCTGATGCGCGCGTTGGCCGTGCTGCCGGTGACCGGGCTGGCCAGGGACTCGCTGGACGCCCTGCTGCCGCCCGCCGGTCCGGTGTACCAGGACCCGGTGGACGAACTGAGCAGGGCAAACGTGCTGCAGGAGTCGCCGCCGGGCCGGTTCCGGCTGCCGGAGGAGGTCCGCCTGGCCAGCCAGCGGATCGCGCCGGGACCGGTGCCGGACGAGGTATGGGCGGCCGTCGCCCGGCTGGTGCGGTACTACGCCGTGCAGGCGAGTGACTGGGCCGTCGCGCTGCGGTCGGTCACCGACGCCAGTTCGGCGTCCGTGTGGCTGCACCAGGAAGAGCCGCTGCTGCGCGCGTTGCTCACCGACTGGCGGCCGGACGCCCTGCCGCCGGTGTCCCTTGTGGACGATCTGGCGGTGATCGCCGACGCGTTGGACGTCTGGTATCTCCGCGAACTCCAGTCCGACGGGTTGGTACGGGCCAGCCGTGGCCTGGCAAAGCTGGCCGAGCGGGTCGGCCGGGACGACCTGGTGCGGCTGGCCGAGCTGAGGACCGCGGCGGCACACCGCATCGGCACCCACCTCGACCTCGCCGACCAGGCGATCGGCGCCGCGGAACCGGATGAACACACCGCCCGCCGGCCTGCCGGGTTCGCACTGCGTGCCCGCTGGCACAACGAGCGGGGGCTGATCGAGTTCGACCGGGCAGCGGAGGTCGGCCACGACCGGCTCGCGGTCGTGGAACGGCTGCAGGCGGCCGAACACGAGTTGCGGCGGGCACTGGCCCTGGTCCCGGAGGCCGACCCGGCGGGCCGGCTGTGTGTGCTGGTCAACCTCGCCGCCGTCAGCCTGGAACAGCACCAGTTGTTCGCCGCGATGGAATTCCTGGACCAGGCGGATCTGCTGGCCGGCGTGACCGGCGACCTGAGCGGCGCGGCGCAGGTGGTCGAGTTGCAGGGCGTCGTCGCGATCCGTGGCGGCAACGCGCCGCACGCCGTGGCCCGCTGGCAGCAGGCCCTCGCGCTGTACCGGGATCTCGGTGAGGAGCAGGGCGAGGCCCGCTGCCTGTGCCACCTCGGCACGGTCGCCGTCGTGAACCCGGACATCGCGGGCCTGCTGGACACCGGTCATCTCGGCAAGGTCGGCGAGGACCGGGCCGCCACCGTGGCCCGCGACTATCTGTCGCGCAGCAAGCGACTGCTCGCCGGCCAGCCGAATCCCGGTCTGGTCGACTACTACCTGCGGATCGCGGAACAGCGCCTGTCAGGCTGAGGTGAGGCTGTTCCTGATCAACTCGATCCGCCGGTCGAGGTCACCGAGGAAGCTGTCCAGCGCGACCCGTTTGACCTCCACCTTGGCGCGCAGGTTCTCGTGGATGGCAAGGGATTCGCGG
>DASXYT010000117.1:0-3047 GCA_036502345.1 Pseudonocardiaceae bacterium
GGCTGCGCGGGCGCGCGAGCCGGCTGTGGGGAGGGTGAGTCGGCTGCTTGGGTGTGCGAGTCGGCTGCACGTGAACGTGAGTCGTCCCCACGGGCGTGCGAGTCGACCGCCTGGGTGTGCGAGTCGGCTGTGTGCGGAGGCGAGTCGTTCCCGCGCGGGTGGGCGAATCAACCTCCGGGGTGTGCGAGTCGGCTGCCTGGGTGGGCGAGTCGGCCGCAGGTGAGCGCGAGTCGGCTGTCGGTCAGGGGCGCAGGCCGGCCAGGACCACGTCCAGCATCCGTTCGGCGTCCTCGCGGGTGCCGAACTCGGACGCGATGGCCAGGCCGTGACCCAGCCGCAGCAGGTCGAACGGCTGGATGTCGGGTCGCACGGCGCCGACCGACTTGCACGCGTCCAGCAGTATCTCGGTGGCGGTGAGCAGCCTGTTCCGGCACCACTCCATGGTCTCCGTGCCCGCCCGCAGCGTTTCCTTCAGCGAACTGGCCAGCCCGCGCCGGTGGTTCACGAACACCACCTGCTCGCGCATCCACCTGGTCAGCGCATCGGCGGGCTCGTGCTCGGCGAGCAGTTGGTGGGCCAGTTCGGCCAGTGCGTCGACCTCACCCCGGTAGACGGCCTCGACCAGCGATTCCCGGGTGGGGAAGTGCCGGTAGAGCGTGCCTGCGCCGACGCCTGCCCGCTTGGCGATCTCGTCCAGCGGGGCCTCGGCACCCTTCTCGGTGAACACCTCGCGGGCCGTCGCGATGAGCAACTCGGCGTTGCGGCGGGCGTCGGCGCGCATGTGGGCTCCAGCCACTAGAAGTGGAGACAATCTCCGGATAGGCTTGTGGAACCGGAAGGTCTCTCCATATGATAGCCGGACTGCAAACGGAGACTATCTCCGCTTGACTGTTCGTTGAGGAGACCCCGTGACCCTGTCCGTTGACGCGCTGCCCGAAACAGCCGCCCGGCACCGATCGGCCCTTGTCCTGGCCATCCTCGTGACCTGCCAACTCATGCTCGTGCTCGACGTGACGGTGATGAACGTCGCGCTACCGCGCATCCAGGCCGACCTGCACTTCTCGACAACGGGCCTGGCCTGGGTGCTGAACGCCTACACGCTGGTCTTCGGCGGCATGCTGCTGCTCGGCGGCCGGGCCGGCGACCTGTTCGGCAGGCGGCGGCTGTTCGTCGGTGGGCTGATCCTGTTCACGGTCGCATCGCTGGCCGGCGGTCTGGCCACCTCGGCGGGCATGCTGATCGCCGCCAGGATCGCCCAGGGACTGGGCGCCGCGGCGGCAGGACCGAACACCCTCGCACTGATCACGACCACGTTCACCGAACCCAAGCAGCGCATCCGCGCACTCGCGGTCTTCTCCGGCATGAGCACCGGCGGCTTCGCCATCGGGCTGATCCTCGGCGGCCTGCTCACCGAGTGGACGTCCTGGCGGGCCGTGCTGTTCATCAACGTGCCGATCGGGATCGCGGTCGTCGTGCTGGCCACCAGGTTCGTGCGGTCGCCCGCACAGCACAGCGGCAGGCTCGACCTGCCCGGCGCCGTCACCGCGACCCTCGGCACCGGCGCCATCGTCTACGGCTTCATCAGGGCCGCGTCGGTCGGCTGGGGTGATGTGGCGACGCTCGGCTCGCTGGTCGGGGGCGTCCTGGTGCTGGCGGCGTTCGTGCTGCTGGAGCGGCGGGCCGCGCAGCCACTGCTGCCGTTGCACCTGTTCGCCAACCGGAATCGGGCCGCCGCGTTCGTGAACCTGTTCCTCGGTCCGATGGCGATGCTGTCCAGCTTCTTCTTCCTCACCCAGTTCTTCCAGGATGTCCTCGGCTACTCGCCGCTGACCACCGGGTTCGCGTTCCTGCCGCTGGGTGTCCTGCTGTTCGGCATGACCCGGCTGATTCCGGTGCTGCTGCCCAGGTTCGGCCCCAAACCGCTGACCCTGATCGGCACCGTGGTGATGGTCGGCGGCCTGGTCTGGCTGACGCGGCTGACCACCGCCACCGCCTACGGCACCGGCGTGCTCGGCGCGTTGGTGCTGCTCGGTGTCGGCGCCGGGTTGGCGCTCTCACCGCTGACCGTGGTGATCATGAGCACGGTCCCGCCGAGTGACGCCGGCGCCGCGGGCGGGGTGCTGCAGACCATGCAGAACATCGGCGGCACGGTCGGCCTCGCGGTGCTGGTGACGGTGTTCGGCACGGCCGGTCGACACGCCGCCGCGAACGGGGCTGACGCGGCACACACGCTGGTCAGCGGCATGACGCCGGCGTTCACCACGGCGGCGGTGTGCGCCGCGGTGAGTTTCCTGGTGGCGCTGACGTTCCGGCGGACGTGAGCTACTTGACGCAGGGAATGGTGCTGCCGTCCAGCGGTGCTGGTGCGTTGGCGTTGCTGCCCGGAGCCTCGCTCTTGGCGGCGGCGTCGGACACCACGGGCGGCGTGCCGCCCAGCGCGGCCGGCAGCACGAACCCGCTGCCCAGCACCACCCTGACCCGGCTCGCCGTGGCCGTCGACGACCGTTGCACTGTCACCCCGCCCAGCAGTTTGGCCACCGCGTCGGCCGCGGCCAGTGTGCTCGACGAGTCGTACTCGACGGCGGTCTCCGACTCCACCGACTCGGTACTGGCCACGCCCGCGGTGAAACCCTTGGCGGCCAAGGCATGTTCCAGGTTGCCGGCGACACCGTCCTGGCCGGACCTGTTCACCACGTCGACGACGCCGGTCGACGACGGCGGCACCGGGGCGTTGGACGTGGTGGACGGCTTGATGCCGAGCAGCGTGCGCACCTCGGCCTGGATCACCGGCACGTTCACGATGTTGACGTCACCGATCGACCCGTGCAGGTTCGCGAACCGCTCCACCGGCAGCGTGTTGAACGTGACGTGGCCACCGGTCAGGTTGGACGCCTCCTGGGCGAACTCCAGCAGGTTCAGTCCACTGTCGATGGCGGTGTTCTGCTTGGCCACGTTCAGGATCGCGCTGATCTTCGTCGGGCTGGTGAACGTGCCGGCCTGCCGCAGCTTGAAGGACAGCGACGAGATGAACGCCTGCTGCCTGCGCT
>DASXYT010000118.1:0-8188 GCA_036502345.1 Pseudonocardiaceae bacterium
CCTACTGCACGCACCGCGCGGCACCCCTGGCCGACGGTGCGGTGACGCGCAGGCGAACCGTCCTGTGCCCGTGGCACCTCGGCACCTTCCGGCTGACCGACGGCAGCGTCGTCGCCGGGCCACCCGACACGGCCATCGGCAGCTACCCGGTCGTGATCCGCGACGGCTGCGCATATCTGGACGACGGAGGTGACACTGATGCGACGTGAGATCACCGCGCGCATGGAAGACGTCGAACCGAAGCAGGGTCGCGGCGCGACCTACGTGTTGATGGGCGAGCACGACGAGGGCCACTGGGTGCACGTGCTGAAGGTCCCGGCCGGCTACACCTCCGAGGCGCACTTCCACGACCACGACCAGTTCCAGGTCGTCGTGGCCGGGTCGGTCGACATGGCGGGGGAGATCCTCGGGCCGGGCGGCGTGCACTACACCGACGCGAAGACGCCGTACGGACCGTTCACCGCGGGACCGGACGGCCTGACGCTGATGGTGATCCGGCCGGGTGCCGACAGCAAGGGCAGGCGGACGCCGGTCCGGACCGTGATCGAACGGGTCCGCGCGGCCCAACAGCAGGAGGACCCCCAGCATGCCGAGTGACCAACCCCGAGGACCACTGGCCGGCCTGCGGGTACTGGAGATCTCCGGGCTGCTCGGCGAGTACGCGGGCAAGCTGCTCGCCGATCACGGCGCCGACGTCGTGCTGGTGGAGCCGCCGACCGGTGCGCCACGCCGGTCGCTGGGCCCGTTCCTGGACGACCAGCCTGGCCAGGAGAACAGCCTGTCCTTCGCGTACTACAACACGAACAAGCGCTCGGTCACGCTGGACCTGACCCAGGAACAGGACCGCGCTCACTTCCGCAGGCTGGCCGCCGACACCGACGTCGTGCTGGACGGCACCGGCGATGTCGGTCACCTGGACCGGCTCGGCCTCGGCCACGACGTGCTGGCGGCGGACAACCCGAAACTGGTGACGACCGTCGTGACGCCGTTCGGCGCCGACGGGCCGTACGCGGACTACGAGTCCACCGACCTGGTGCTGATGGCGATGGGCGGCCTGCTCAGTCTTGGCGGCTACGCCGACGGCATCCCGGTGCGGGCAGGCGGTGACCAGGCCTGGCTGGCCGCGGGCCAGTTCGCCGCCGTGGGCACGATGATCGCCGCCCTGCAGGCCGACGCGACCGGGCAGGGCCAGGTCGTCGACGTGTCCGCGCAGGAGGCCGTCGTGATGGCGCACGAGAACGCCGTTCAGTTCTACGACCTGGAACACGTCGTCAAGCACCGCAACGGTGGCCAGGCGCGGCAGGCCGCCGTCGGTGTCTACCCGTGTCAGGACGGGCACGTGTACCTGCTCGCCAAGGGGCTCGGCGTGTTCTGGGACGAACTCGTGTCCTGGCTGGAGAGCGAGCACGTCGAAGGCGCGTCGTCCCTGCGTGATCCGAAGTGGAAGGACGATGACTTCGCGGCGAGCGAGCCGGGCAAGGCGGAGTTCCTGGAGATCTTCAGCAGGCTGGCGCTGAACCGCACCAAGGCCCAGCTCTACGAGGCGGCCAAGCGGGTGCGGCTGCCGCTGTGCCCGATCAACACGGCGGCCGACCTGGTGGCCAGCCCGCAGTTGGCGGCGCGGGACTACTTCACCGACGTCGAGCACCCGGCATCCGGCCGGACGCTGCGGATGCCCGGTGCGCCGTTCAAGCTGACCGGATCACCGATCGCACCGCCGCGGCCCGCTCCCCGGCTGGGCGAGCACACCGCAGCGGTGTTGGACACCCTGACGTCGACGGGAGCACAGTGATGGCCGGCCTGCCGCTGACCGGAATCCGGGTCACCGACTTCACCTGGCTGGGCGCCGGGCCCTACACCACGCGAACGCTGGCCGACCACGGCGCCGAGGTGATCCGGATCGAGTCGGCCAAGCGGATGGACCGGCTGCGCATCCTGCCGCCGTTCCGGGACGGCAAGCGCGCCGGCAGCGTGAACCGCAGCGGATACTTCGCCGACCGCAACAGCAACAAGCTCGGCGTCACCGTCAACATCAAGGACCCGGCCGGCGTCGACCTGGTACTGAAGCTGATCGCGCAGAGCGACGTCGTCACCAGCAACTTCACCCCTGGCACCCTGACGAATCTCGGCCTCGGCTACGACCGGGCCCGCGAGGTCCGTCCGGACGTGGTCTTCCTGGAGATGGGCATGCAGGGCGCGTACGGCCCGGACGCCTCCCTGGTCGGCTACGGCCAGACGGTCAGCGCGGTCACCGGGCTCTACCACCTGTCCGGCCTGCCCGGCGAGGTCCCGGTGGGTACCGGTACCAACTACCCCGACCACATCGCGGCGCCGGCACACTCGGCGTTCGCCGTGCTCACCGCGTTGTGGCACCGCAGGCGCACCGGCGAAGGCCAGTACATCGACCTGTCCCAGGCGGAGACCATGGTGTCGCTGCTCGGGCCCGCCGTGTTGGACCACACCGTGAACGGCCGCGATCCGGGGCCACGGGGCAACCGGGCGGAGTACGCGGCGCCGCAGGGCGTCTACCCGTGTGCCGGGGACGACCGGTGGATCGCGATCAGCGTGGTCACCGACGAGCAGTGGACCCGGCTGACCGACGAACTGGGCGTGCCGGAACTCGCCGCGCGCTACCCCGACCTGGCCGCCCGCCACGCGGCGCACGACACGCTGGACGCCGAACTCGCGTTGCTGACCGGCGCGCAGGAACCGTTCGAGCTGATGCGCCGCCTGCAGAAACGCGGTGTGCCGGCCGCTGTCGTGCACACGTTCGGCGATCTGGTGGACAGTGATCCGCAGTTGCGCCACCGGGGCCACTTCGCGGTGCTCGACCACCCGGAGATGGGCCCGTCGGTCTACAACGCACCCCCGTACCGGCTGCGTGGCGTGGCCGGCGGTGACGTCGGCGCGATCATGCGCAGGCCCGCACCGCTGCTGGGGGAGCACACGCGCGAGGTGTGCTCCCGGCTGCTCGGCCTGGACGACGCGAGCATCGACGAGCTGACCGAGCAGGGCGTGCTGGCGTGACCAATCCGTTGTCCCGCAAGGCAGCCATCGTCGGTGTCGGCCTGACGCCACAGGGCAAGCTGCCCGGCGCCACCAACCTGTCCCTGGAGACCGACGCCTTCCGGCTCGCGCTTGCCGATTCCGGCCTGGCCAAGGACGACATCGACGGCCTGCTGTCCGAGCCGGGCACCACCGACATGCACTGGGCGCTGGACTATCTGCGGCTCGGGCGCGCGTTGGGCATCAACCCGCGCTACACCGGCAGCTTCGCGATGGGTGGCGCGACGGCGGGCAACCTGGTCCAGCTTGCCGCGATGGCGGTCACCTCCGGTATGGCCGACTACGTGGCCTGCTGCTTCGGCGACGCCGCGAAGACCGGCAAGAAGCGTCCGTTGCAGGCGGCAGGCGGCTATCTCGGGGTCGAGACGGCCAACAACGGAGCCTGGGGCGCTTTTGGCGCCACCACATGGAGCGCGATCACCGCCAGCAGGCACATGGCGCTGTACGGCACGACGAGCGAGCAGTTGGGCGAGGTCGCCGTCGCCGCCCGCCAGCACGCGGCACTGAACCCGGCCGCGATGATGCGCGATCCGATCACCCTGGAGGACCACCAGGCCTCGCGGATGATCGCGGAGCCGTTCCGGCTGCTGGACTGCTGCCTGGTCAGCGACGGCGGCGCGTGCGTCATCGTGACCACCGAGGAACGCGCGCGCGACCTGCCACATCCGGTGGTCACCATCGCCGGGATGGGCCAGGGCTTCGTGACGCAGGACCACGAGTGCGAGCAGTGGTGGTACGGCCCGCACCAGAAGGACGCGATGGACCGCGCCTACGCGATGGCGGGCCTCGGTCCCGACGACGTCGACGTCGCGCAGCTGTACGACAACTTCACGATCAGCGTCCTGCTGTGGCTGGAGCACGCCGGGTTCTGCAAGGTCGGCGAGGGCGGCGACTTCGTGGCCGACGGGCGCATCCGGCTCGGTGGCGAACTGCCGGTCAACACGCACGGCGGTCACCTGTCGGCCGGGCATCCGCAGGGCTGGTGGACGTTGATCGAAGCCGTCGAACAGCTACGGGGTGCATCCGGGCCGAGGCAGGTGCCGGACGCCGAGGTGGCCCTGGCCGGCGGTCGTGGCCTGGTGCTGAACACGGCGAGCGCGCTGCTGCTGACCGGAGGTGGCCGGTGACCGACACAGCCCCGGCGAAGCCGCTGCCGACGATCACCGACGAGAACCGCCCGTTCTGGGACGGCTGCGCGGCAGGCGAACTGCGCATGCAGCAGTGCACGTCATGCGGCCATATCCGGTTCCCGATCCAGCCGCTGTGTCCCCGGTGCCTCGGCACCGAGTTCACCTGGCGGGCGCTGTCCGGCCGTGGCGAGGTGTTCGCCAGGGTCGTGTACCACCGCGCCTTCCACCCGGCCTACGCGCAGGACGTGCCGTACAACGTCGTCCTCGTCCAGCTTGCCGAAGGCCCTCGGATGTACAGCAACGTCGTCGGCACGGCGAACGAGGAGATCCGGGTCGGCGACGCCCTGGCGGTCGTGTTCGACGAGGTCGCCGACGGCATCCACGTGCCCAGGTTCCGTCCCGCCGACGACGCCCGATAAGGAGGAGGCCCGATGGATCGCACCACCGAGCACATCGTCGACTACGCCTTGTCGTACTCCCGCGACGATCTCACCGAGCCGGTCACGACAGCGACGGTGAACCACCTGGTGGACACCGTTGCCGTCGGCATCGCCGGCACCACGGCCGAGCCGTCCCGCGCCGCCGTCCGGCTGGCGAAGGCTGCCGCCACGACGGGTGGCGCCACGGTGATCGGTGCCGGTGTCACCACGTCGCCGGATCTGGCGGCCTTCGCCAACTCGGTGATGGTGCGCACCTATGACTGGAACGACGGCATGCAGGCCAAGGGCGGTGGCCACCCGAGCGACATGATCCCCGGCCTGCTGGCCATCGCCGAGACCGTCCACGCGTCCGGCACCGACCTGCTGATCGCCACCGCCCTGGCCTACGAACTGCTCGGCGGGCTGGGCGTGGTGATCGAACGCGGGCCGTGGGACCAGGGCCTGTTCATGGGCGGTGCCACCGCGCTGGCGGCCGGGCGGCTGCTCGGCCTGGACAAGCAGCAACTCGGCGAGGCCGCTTCGCTGGCGTACACGACGGCGATGCCGCTGTCGGTGCACCGCTGGGGAGCGCTGTCCATGATGAAGGGCGCTTCGACCGCGTTCGCCGTGCGCAACGGCGTGTTCTGCGCGCTGCTCGCCCGTGAGGGCCTGACCTCGGCGCCCGAGGCCATCGAGGGCTTCTACGGGCTCGCGCACATCACCGGCGCGATCGAGCCCAGGCTGCCGGTCATGCCCGGTGGCCCGAGCGTGGTGGAGATGGCGCACCAGAAGCCGGTGCCCGCCGAGAGCCAGGTGCTCGGCCTGCTCGACCTGGTGCCGGAGATCCGGGCCTGGGCGGACGTCGCCGACATCGAGTCGATCGACGTCGAGGTGTCCGAACGCGCCGCCCGGCACGTCGCCGATCCGCCCAAGTACGACCCCCGGACCAGGGAGACCGCCGACCACAGCCTGCCCTACATGCTCGCCGTGGCCCTCGTGGACGGTGAGATCACGCTGGACTCCTACCGACCGGAACGGTTCCTCGATCCGGCGCTGCGCCCGGTGATGAACAAGATCCACGTGCGCCCGAACGAGGAGTTCACCAAGATCCGCACCGAGTTCGACGGCGTCACCAGGATGCACCCGGTCCTGGTCACGTTCCGCACCACCGACGGCAGGGAACGCACCGACGAACTGCGGTTCCACAAAGGACACTTCCGGGACCCGATGACCCGCGCCGACCTGGATCACAAGTTCGACCTCGCGTGCCGGGGCGTGGTCGGCGACGCGCGCCGGGACGAGATCCGGGCCGCGTGGTGGGACATCGCAGCAGTCCCCGATGTCGCGGTGCCGATCGGGCTGCTGGCCACGCTGGAGGCACAGTGAAGATCACCGTCCGGATCTCCGCCCCGCCGACGTTCACCGACGGGATCGCCAGCCCGACAGCCTTCGCCGACCGCATCCGCCGCGCCGACGAGTACGGCTTCGACCGGATCTCGGTGGGGGACACCCAACTCAACAACCTGGAGTGCTTCACCGCGCTCGGTGTCGCGGCGCACCACAGCAGCAGGGCGATGCTCGGCCCTGGCGTCACCAATCCGGTCACCCGGGACGTCGGGGTCCTGGCCAACACGCTGGCCAGCCTGAACGCGGTGAGCGGCGGCCGGATGTTCTGCCTGATCGCCCGAGGCGACGGCGCTGTGCACAACGCGGGACTCAGGCCGGCGTCGGTGGACCGCATGCGGGAGTACTTCACCGGCCTGCGCGACCTGCTGCACACCGGCGTGGCGACGGTCGGCTCGCGGACCGTCCGACTGCCCTGGGCCGGCCGCTACGAGCAGAAGGTGCCGCTGTACCTCGTCGCCGAGGGGCCTCGGATGTTGCGGATGGCCGGCGAGATCGCGGACGGCGTCTTCGTCGGCGCCGGGCTCATCCCGGAGGTCATCGCCGACACCCTGGCCAAGATCGGCGAGGGCGCGGCCACCGCAGGCCGGTCGATGGCCGATCTGGACATCTGGTGGGACACCCGCAGCGGCATCGCGCCGACCAGGGACGATGCCATGCACCGTGCCAGGGAGAGCCTGGCGTCGGTCGGCAACCACGTGTTCCGCACCGGCTTCGACGGCAAGCACGCCCCCGAGGAACTGCACGACCAACTGCGCCGCTACGCGGAACGGTTCGACTACTCGGAGAAGGGCACGTCGGCCCAGAACGGCCCGCTGATGGACGAACTGGGCCTGACCGACTACTTCGAGGAGCGCTTCGGCGTCATCGGCACACCGGAACAGATCGTCGACCGGTTGCGGCAACTGGAGAAGCTCGGTGTCACGCAGATCAGCATGGCCAGCCACGACCGAGGGCTGAAGGGCATCCCGGACAGTGTGACGCTGCTGGGCGAACACGTGCTGCCCCAGGTCCGGTGAGCGGCACCGCCGAGGTAGCGACGTTCGTCAGTGCCGCTGACGTGCCGGCCGAGGCGCGTGAGGCCGCCGTGCGGTCGGTGCTGGACACCATCGGCGTGTTGCTGGCCGGGGTGGGTGAACCGATCGTGCGAGCCGTCGCGACGGAACTGGCGCCCGGTTCCGCGACCGTGTTCGGTCTCGGCCGCCGGGCGAGGGCCACGGATGCCGCTCTGGTCAACGGAACCGCGGCGCACGCGATCGACTACGACGACGTTCACAACCACATGCGCGGCCACCCGTCGGCGTGCGTGCTGCCCGCTGCCCTTGCCGTCGCCGAACAGTGTGGCCGCAGCGGTGCGGAACTGCTGGACGCGTACGTGGTCGGCATCGAGGTGGCGTGTCAGGTGGGGCTCGCCGTGGGCCTGTCGAAGACCTTCCACAACACGTCGACGCTTGGTGTGCTCGGTGCCGCTGCGGCAGCAGCGCGGGCACTGGGCCTCGATCCCGGCCGGACAGCGGCCGCGCTCGGTATCGCGGCGTCCTCGGCGAGCGGCCTGCGCAGCAACTTCGGCACGATGACCAAGGCGCTGCACGCGGGCCACGCGGCCCGCGACGGTCTGGCCGCCGCACTGCTCGCCCGAGGCGGTGTCGACTCGACACCGAACGCGCTGGAGTCCTTCGTAGCCGCCTTCGGGTCGGGCGGTGCCATCGGCGGGCTCGGCGAGCCGTGGGCGATCGTGTCACCGGGTATGGCGATCAAGAAGTACCCGTGCTGCAACAAGGGCCACCGAGCCGTGGACGGCGTGCTCGACATCGTCGACGCGCTCGACATCGAGCCGGAGCAGGTGCGGGCCGTCGAGGTGCGGATGCCGGCCGGCCAGGTGGACGCCGATGGCCGGATCGGGCCGATGACCCACCCATGGCCACGCACCGGCCTGGAGGCGAAGTTCAGCATGCCCTACGTGATCGCGGCCGCTGTCGTCGATCGGGGGCTGCCGATCGCCGCGTTCACCGACGACGGCGTGCGGCGCCAGCAGGTCCAGGAGCTGATGGCCCTGGTCCACCCGGTGAACCGGGACGACGCCGATGACCACATCGAGGTGGCGCTGACCTGCCAGGACGGCCGTACCTGCCGGCGTGCCGTCCGGTTCACCCGAGGTGATCCGCGAGG
>DASXYT010000119.1:0-2957 GCA_036502345.1 Pseudonocardiaceae bacterium
TCAGCGCCTCCTGCACGATCCGGTACGCGGTCAGGTCCACGGCGGCCGGCAGATCGGTGAACGTGCCCGTCACCTCACGCTCCACCCGCAGGCCGACACCCGCGAGACCGGCGATCAGTTCGTCCAGCCGCGAGAGGCCCACCGTCGGATCGGTCGGCGCGCGCGGGTCGTCCGGCTGGCGCAACAGACCGATGGTCGTGCTCAACTCGTCCAGCGCGCTGCGGCTGGCCCTGCGGATGTGTTCCAGCGCGACCCGCGTGTGCTCGGGCCGGTCGTCCAGGAAGTGCGTGCCGACGCCTGCCTGCACGTTGATCAGCGCGATGTGGTGCGCGACCACGTCGTGCAGGTCCCGCGCGATGCGCAGCCGCTCCTCGGTGACCCTGCGTCGGGCCTCCTCCTCGCGGGACTGCTCGGCCCGGCGCGCACGGCCCACCACCTCGGCCAGGTAGGCCCGCCGGTTGCGGATCGCGTCGCCCAGGCCGAAGGCCATGCCGACCGTGGCGATGTCCAGCAGGCTGTACGCGTCGACGATGGAACCGCCGGTCAGCACGATGTTCCCGGCCACCAGCACCGCGGCCGTCGTACCGCCGATCACCACCGCCTCGCGCCGGTCCACAGCCAGCGCCACGTTGTACATGGCGACGGTCACGATGAGGTTGCCAGGGCCCCGGTCGGGTGCGACGGCGAAGCAGACCAACGCGCAGGCGACCGTTGCCACCAGCGTCGCCCGAGGCCAGTGCCGCCGGAACACCAGTGCCGCGCAGCCCACCGCCAGCACCGCGATGCCGGCCGGGGTCAGGCCCTCGCGCAGCAGATGCCCGTGCAACCGATCAGGCTTGACCACCTGGGCCAGTAGGATCGCGACCAGCGCAGCGACCGCGACGGCGCCGTCGACGATCCACGGGCGAGATCGCACGGCTCGCAGGGGACCGGTCACTGTGCTCACCTCAGCTACGGTAGGTAGTCGACTCTGGGCTGGCATCCGCCGCAGAGGTGACATCCATGTACTGCGTTCGTGGTACTTGGCTGCCCACGCACTCCGGGCGCGGTACCCGCAAGACCCACCTGCGGATTGACGCGGTTTCTCGTTCCGCCGGTCAGGATGTGACCGCGGAGGGGATCGACCACAGGCGTCGACCGTACACAGGCTTCGGCCTGGCACAGGCTTTGATCACAGGCTTTCGAACGTACACAGGCTTTCGGACGTACACAGCGAGGGAGAGACCGGGGTATGCGCGCGAGAAACGCGGGGGAGTCGGCGGACGGGCCCGCCGACAGTTCGGCCAGCAGTCCCGCCGACGGTGACGAGCGGCACAGCGGGGTGAGCGCCTTCTTCGCGGGGATCGGGCGGTTCTCCGTGCGGTTCCGGTGGCTGGTGGTCGTGGTGTGGCTGGTCGGCACGGTCGCCGCCGCGCACTTCCTGCCGTCACTGGCCAGCGTCACCAACAGCAACAACGCGGACTTCCTGCCCGCCAGCGCGCCCAGTTCGCACGCGCAGCAACTGGCAGGCGCATTCCAGAAGGGCAACGTCCAGGCCATCCCGGTGATCGTCGCCCGCGACGGCGGCCAGCTCACCCCGGCCGACCAGCAGGCCATCGACAAGCTGCGCCTGGACCTCGGCAAGGTCTCCGGCGTCAGCGCCGTGAAGGACACCGGCCAGTCCAAGGACCTGCAGGCCGACCAGTTGCAGGCGCTCGTCAAGTTCGGCGGCGGTCCGAGTGGTCAGAAGCCCGTCGTGGACGACCTGCGCGCGGCCATCACCTCGGCCGGTCTGCCCAGCGGACTACAGGCGCACCTCGCGGGCCCGTTCGCCGCGCAGGTCGACAGCCAGGCCGCCAGCGGCAACGACGGCAACCAGCTCCAGCTGTTCTCCGTCATCTTCATTCTGATCCTGCTGCTGCTCATCTACCGGTCGCTGCTAGCTCCGCTAGTGACGCTCGCTCCGGCGTTCCTGGTGGTCACACTGGCCGGACCGCTCGTGGGCGCGGCAGCCGACGCCGGCCTCAAGGTGTCCCCGCTGGCCCAGTTCCTGATGATCGTGCTGATCCTGGGCGCGGGCACCGACTACGGCCTGTTCCTGATGTTCCGTGTCCGTGAGGAGATGGGCACGGGGATCGCGCCACGGGATGCCATCGTGCGTGCCGTGGCCAAGGTCGGCGAGTCGGTCACGTTCTCCGCCGGCACCGTCATGGCGGCACTGATCTCGCTGCTCGCGGCCAGCTTCGGCTTCTACGCCGACCTCGGTGTGCCGCTGGCCATCGGCATCGGCGTCATGCTGCTCGCCGCCCTCACCCTGCTGCCCGCACTGTTGGGCATCCTCGGCAAGGCCGTGTTCTGGCCGACGAAGATCCGTTCCGGCGTCGGCAGGCACGGCGTGTGGGGCCGGATCTCCGCCCGCGTCGTCGGTCGGCCCGTGCTCACGCTCGTCGTCGGTGTGGTGCTGTTCGGTGGTCTGGCGCTGTTCTCCCTCGGCTACCACGCGTCCGGCTTCGGCGGCTCCACCGCGGCGCCCTCGGGCACCGACTCCGCCGCCGGCACGGACCTGCAGAACAAGCACTACCCGGCGCTGGCCGCGTCGCCGACCGACGTGCTGTTCGTCCTGCCCGAACCCGCGTGGAGCAACCCGCAGCCGCTGGTCGACGCCGAGCAGAAACTCCAGGCGGCCGGCCAGTTCACCACCGTCACCGGGCCGCTCAACCCGAACGGCGCCACGCTCACGGCGGCTCTGTATGTCCAGTTGCACAACGAACTCGGCCCGGCAGGGGCCCTGCCGCCTGCCCCGCCCGCGTCGGTGAAGGTGCCGCCGGGTGAGTACCAGGCGTACCGGGCGACCGGGCAGTACATCAGCGCCGACGGCAAGACCGTGCAGTACCTGACCGGCCTGAAGGCGGGCGACCCCGGTGGCACGGATGCCATGAACGCGGTGCCGGCGATCCGCGACGCGGTCAACTCGGTCG
>DASXYT010000120.1:0-14911 GCA_036502345.1 Pseudonocardiaceae bacterium
GACGTCCGGCAACTCGCGCACGTCGAGCAACTGGCCGTGTTCAGCGCGCCGGACCGGGTGCCCGGCGACCGTGTCGTGGCCACCGCGTTCGTCGGCCTCGTCCCCGCAGGCCTGGACCCCGAGGTGCCGCCGGACACCGGCTGGCACCCGGTGGACGACCTGCCGCCGACGGCGTTCGACCACGGCTCGATCGTGCTGCGCGCCCGGCATCGCCTGCGCTCCAAGCTGTCCTACACGAACCTGGGCTTCGCGCTGGCGCCACCGCACTTCACGGTGTCCGAGTTGCGCGAGATCTACTCGGCGGCGCTGGGCTACCGGGTGTCCGCGACGAACCTGCAGCGGGTGCTGTCCCGGCGTGGCCTGCTCGCGCCCACCGGGGCCACGGCGGCATCAGGGCCCTCCGGCGGTCGGCCGGCCGCCGAGTTCCGGTTCACCGAGCACGGCATGCAGGTGACCGACCCGTTCGCCGTGCTTCGCCCACCCAAGTCCGGCTGATCGCCGGGCGTCGCGAGGCCGGAGGACGTAACGTGGCAGGGTGGCCGAGACGATCCCGCTGTTCCCGCTCGCGGCTGTTCTGCTGCCGGGAACATCTCTGCCACTGCACATCTTCGAGCCGCGCTACCGCCAGCTGACGATGGACCTGGTCACCGAAGCCCTGCCGGGAAAGTGTTTCGGTGTCATCGCGAAGAAACCCGGCTGGGGCGTGGACATCGACAAGCCCGACCAGGTACGGGAAGTGGGCTGCTCAGCGCTGCTGCGCGAGGTCAAGCAACTGCCCGACGGCCGGTTCGACATCGTCACCAGGGGCGACCGCAGGTTTCGCCTGTTGGCCGTGGACTCGACCAGCGCGCCCTACCTGCTCGGTGTCGTCGAATGGCTGCCGGACAAGCCCCCGGCCGGCAAGCTGGCCGCGCTGATGCCGGCGCTGGCCAAGTCGGCGCGGGCGGCGCACCAGCGCTACTGCCGGTCGGCGTGGCAGCGCGACGACTGGACGGAACCGCCGCAGGACACCGATGCCGCCGACCTCGCCCACCTGGTCGCGTCGGACTGCCTGCTGGACTCCAGAGACCGGCAGCGGCTGCTTGAGGAGACCTGTCCGGCTCGCAGGCTGCGGCTGGCCCGTCGGCTGCTGAACGTGGAAGCCGGCATCCTGAGCAACCTGCACGCGGTGCCGATGCAGCTGTCCGACCTGGACCAGCACGGCAACCTGAACTAGCCGATCCTGCGGCCCAGATCGTTGGTGCTGTGCCACGCGGCCAGCACCCCGTAGGCCAACGCGGTGCCCAGTGGCAGCACGATGATGCCCCAGGACGTCTCCAGCCGGGGCGCGATGTCGAACACCGAACCCGCCTTCGGGGCCAAGGCCAGCGCGTAGTGACCGGCCGCGAACGCCACCCCGGTCTGCATGGCCAGCCATGCCGCGATCACCGAGCCGACCACACCGGCCACCAGGATCACCGGGCCACGCCGCTGGCGCAGCATCCACATCGCGACACCGCAGGTCAGGCCTGCTGCCAGGCCGAGCAGCATGAAGATCGCCAGGTCGTCGAACCGGTGGTAGCCGTAGGGCGAGGGCAGCGGCACGGGCTGACCGGACGTGTTCAGCGCGCCGGGAATCGCGGGGGCGATGCGCGACCAGATCCACGCCAGCGGCAGGCCGACGATGGCCACCGTGGAGGCGACACTGATCGCGGGCAACAGGTCGGCCTTGATGATCACCGAGGCCCGCCGGGCCGGCAACGCCGTGGCGACCGACCGGGCCCAGTCCTCAGGCATGGTCCGCTCAACCGGCTGCTCCGACACGACACCCCTCCCGGGAATCCGACCGCACGCGCGGTCCACGGCGAACCCTAGTAGCCGCCAGCACAGGGTGATCCGCAGGCGGTCAGTTGGCGGTGAGCTGCCCGTGTCGGCTGCACGTGGCTACCCAACCGGCCGGGGTGACCTGGACCACCATCCGCCGGGCGCACCGCACGCAGAACCGGGGCGGATCGACCAGCGCCAACCGGGCCTGGCACTTCTCGTGCTCTGCCGGGTCCGGATCGGGCTGCCCGCACCAGGCGCAGAAGCTCACAGCACCGTCGCTCACAGGGTCTCGCTCAGTGCCTTGATCGGCATCTTCAGCTCTTCCAGCATGACCAGGTCCTGCATGGCCGGCCGGCCGAGGTTGGTCAGGTAGTTGCCGACGATGATCGCGTTGATGCCGCCCAGCATGCCCTGCTCGGCGCCGAGATCACCGAGGGTCAGTTCGCGGCCGCCCGCGAACCGCAGGATGGTGCGCGGCATGGCCAGCCGGAACGCGCCGACCGTGCGCAGGGCTTCGGCACCGGCCACGACCGGGTAGTTCTCGTACGGCGTGCCGGGGTTGGGGATGAGGAAGTTCATCGGCACCTCGTCCGGCTCCAACTCGGCCAGCTGGGTCGCGAACTCGGCGCGCTGGGCCAGGGTCTCGCCCATGCCGATGATGCCGCCGCAGCAGACCTCCATGCCGGCGTCGCGCACCATGCGCAGGGTGTCCCAGCGCTCCTCCCAGGAGTGCGACGTGACCACGTTCGGGAAGTGCGACCTCGCGGTCTCCAGGTTGTGGTTGTACCTGTGCACGCCCATCTCGACCAGTTCGGTCACCTGGTCGGCGGTCAGCATGCCGAGCGAACACGCGATGTTGATGTCCAGGCCGGCCGCGCGGATCGCCTCGATGCCGGCCTTCACCTGGGCCAGCAGCCGGGCGTCCGGGCCACGCACGGCGGCCACGATGCAGAACTCGGTGGCACCGGTGGCAGCCGTCTGCCGTGCGGCCTCGACCATGCCGGGGATGTCCAGCCACGCGGAGCGGACCGGCGTCGGGAACCGGCCGGACTGGGAGCAGAAGTGGCAGTCCTCGGGGCAGCCGCCGGTCTTCATGCTCACGATGCCCTCGACCTCGACTTCAGGCCCGCACCAGCGTTCCCTGACCTGATGGGCCAGTTGGAGCAGTTCGGACAGCCGATCGTCGCCCAGTGAAAGGACCCGCAGCACCTGCGCCTCGGACAGCCCGACACCACGGTCGAGCACCTGGTCCCTGGCCTCTTCGAGCACGTCAGCGGTCACGTGGATCTCCTCAATGACGACGACCGGTCGCCCCACCCTCTCATGCTGTGTGGCCGGCGGTGAACACGTCGGAATCGAAGTCACCGTCCAGCCACGGGGAGAGCGAGACGCGCGCCACAGCCAGGAACTCGGCGGGCGACTGAGCGGCGACACCGTCGGGCAGCACGCCGAGCAGCGGGGCGCCCGCGGCGACGGGCAGGTCGATGAGGTTTGACCTGGCGGCCAGGTCCGGATCGGCGGGCCACCTGCCGACGACGACGCCGATGCATTCGATTCCCCTGCGCACCAACGCTTCCGCGGTGAGCGCCGTGGTGTTCAGCGTGCCGAGACCCGCATGTGCGACGAGTAACACAGGAGCGCCGAGCGCCCACGCGACATCGGCCACCGTGCCGCCACCGGGGTCGAACCGGACCAGCAGCCCACCTGCGCCCTCGACCAGCACGATGTCGTGGTCGGCGGCCAGTTCACCGGCTGCCGACGCGGCCTCGGCAGGGGTGACCGGCGGCAGGCCGCTGCGCCGCGCGGCCGCTTCCGGGGACAGCGGATCGGGGTAGCGACGCAGTTCACGCGTGGTCACGTCGCCGGCCAGCCTGCGCACCTCGGCCAGGTCGCCCGGCTCACCGTCGCGCAGACCGGTCTGCGCGGGCTTCAGCACGGCGACCGATCGGCCACGATCACCGGCGAGGGCGGCAACGGCGGCAGTGACCACCGTCTTGCCCACGTCCGTGCCGGTCCCGCTGACCACGAGGATGCCCACAGACCAGCAGATTACGACCGGCCCCTGGACCACGGCGGTCCGGGTCAGCCCGCGCGGGTCGCCGCCAGCACGGCCGAGCACACCGTTGCCAGGTCATCGGCGGTGCTCACGTAGGGCGGCATCGTGTAGATCAGGTCGCGGAACGGCCGCAGCCAGGCGCCTGCCGCGACCGCGGCATCGGTCGCGGCGGCCATGTCCACGTCGTGGTCCAGTTGCACGACGCCGATCGCACCCAGCACCCGGACGTCCAGCACACCGGGCAGTTCGGCGGCCGGCGCCAGACCGTCCCGCAGGCTGGTCCCGATGCGCCGCACCTCACCCCGCCAGTCCTGGCCGAGCAGCACGTCGATGGACGCGTTGGCGACGGCCGAGGACAGCGGATTGCCCATGAACGTCGGCCCGTGCGCCAGCACCGGCAACTCGCCGCGCGAGATGCCATCGGCCACCCCCGACGTGCACAGCGCTGCCGCCATCGTCAGGTATCCCCCGGTCAGGGCCTTGCCGACGCACATGACGTCCGGGCTGACACCGGCATGATCGGCGGCGAACAGCTCGCCGGTCCTGCCGAACCCGGTGGCGATCTCGTCGAACACCAGCAGCACGTCGTGCCGGTCGGCCAACTCACGCAGCACCCGCAGGTAGCCGGGATCGTGGAATCGCATACCGCCCGCACCCTGGACCACGGGTTCCACCACGATCGCGGCCAGTTCGGCGGCGTGCCGTTCGACCAGTCCGGCCAGGTGGTCGACGTACGCGGGGTCGACACCGGCGGCGAACCCGGCCGGCGGCACGTCGGCGAACACCTGGTCCGGCAGCACACCGCGCCACAGGCTGTGCATCCCACCGTCCGGGTCGCACACGCTCATCGGGTGGAACGTGTCCCCGTGGTAGCCGCCGCGCCAGGTGAGCAGCCGACGCTTGGCCGGCTTGCCGGCCGACCGCCAGTACTGGAGACACATCTTGATCGCGACCTCCACCGACACCGATCCGGAGTCGGCGAGGAACACGTGCCGCAGCGGTTCCGGTGTCAGCTCGACCAGCCGGGTGGCCAGCCGTACGGCGGGCTCGTGGGTGAGGCCGCCGAACATCACGTGGCTCATCCGGCCGAGTTGGTCGCGCACCGCGTCGTCCAGCACCGGGTGCCGGTAGCCGTGGATCGCCGCCCACCAGGACGACATCCCGTCCACCAGCTCACGGCCGTCGGCCAGCCGCAGCGCGACGCCGGACGCGGACTCCACCACGAGTGGACTTGCCGTGCCCGGCATCGGCCCGTACGGATGCCAGACGTGTGCTCGGTCGAGCTCCAACAGCTCCTCAGGACTCACTCAGGGGAGGCTACGGCCGCCTGGAAGACACCGAGCAGCTCCGTGCCGTTCGGCACGCCGAGCCCGGTACACGGGTCCCAGCCCGCGACTGCCTGGTAGGCGCCGTTGTTCCCCTCGGTGATGTCCCGGAACCCGGTGGCCGGGACGCCCGGCCGGGCTCCGCCGTAGAGCACGGGTTGCAGCAGCCCGAGTGGGTGACCGAGCGCCTGGACCAGCCGGCACACCAGGGCGGCCCACAGCGGCGCCACAGCGCTGGTGCCGCCGAGCACGGTCGCCGTGCCGTCCACCCGGACGCGGTAGCCGGTGGCCGGGTCGGCGTCGGCTGCCACGTCCGGCACACCCCGGCCGCTGCCCGTGCCGCCCACCCGCATCGGCACGCCCGAGTTGGTCTGCCAGCTGGCCAGCGGGAACGTGTCGCTGACCCCGCCGCCGGTGGCGCCGCCGCCGCTGCCGTTGTTCCACACCGTCTCGGTCTGCGCGGTGCCACCGGCCGCCACCGTGAGACTGGTGCCACCGCAGGCCAGCACGTGCGGGCTGGAAGCCGGGAAGTCGACGTGCTGGGCGCCGTCGTCCTCGGCGTCCGGGCTGCCGTTGTCGCCGGACGCGGCCGTCACCGTGACGCCGAGCGCGGCCGCGTCCGCGAACACCTGGTCCATCGCCGACCTGGCCTGCTCGGTCCACTGGTCCTCGGACTGGCCCCAGCTGATGCTGACCACGGCGGGCGACGGCGTCGCGTGTACGGCGGTGGACACCGCGTCCAGGAAGCCCTGGTCGGTGTTGGGAGCGAAGTACACCAGCAACTGGGCTTTCGGGGCGAGCGCGCCGAGCACCTCGATGTCCAGCAGCACCTCGCCGTCGGCACCGTCCGGCGCCTGGCCCGCCACGTTCTGGCCACCGTCCACACCGACCGCGGTCACCGTCGGCGTCGGGATGTTCAGCCCCGAGAAGTACGCGTCCAGATCGGCCTGGCCGAAGCCACCGCCGAGTTCGATGATCGCAGCGACCTGGCCGGTGCCGTCGGTGCCGGCCGGGAAGTCGTACGCGGTGGCCAGTGACGGCACGTCGAAACCGGCGGGCCTGGCCGCCTCGGCGTGTGCCCGGACGTGCGCCCTGGCCTGCGGCCTGCTGTCCAACCCGAGCACCGCCACGACGATCCCGTCCAGCGAGGTGGGCACGTGCAGCTCACCCGCCCGGGCCCGGTGCTCGACCGAGCCACCACCCGTCAGGTCAGGGCTGCGCACGACGTCCAACTCGGTGCCGAACAAAGCACTCACCTTGTCCGCCGGACCGGTGGCGGTCACCCGCCTCGATCCGGGGTGCTCCGCGGTGATCGTGATGCCGGCGGCCTCGAACGCGGCGCGCACCGCGGCCATGTCCGCGGGGTCGGCGCCGAACCGGTCGCCGAGCTCGGACCGGGACACGGTGTCCGGCCCCTCCACCAGATCGGTGGGCAGGTCGGCCCGCCGCCGCAGCACGGCGGTGAACGCCACCTGCTCGTCGGCGCCGACCTTGCCGACGCTGTCCGCGTCGGCCAGCTCATTCCGTGTGCTGCCGGGCAGCAGCACCTGGTCCTGGTCACTCATAACCAGATGGTCCACCTCACCCCGACGGGTGTTACGCAGGTCACCCGGTTGCCTGGATCGGCCCAGGTCAGCCCGACCGGACGGGGAGGCGTGCCAGGCCGCGGATCAGGTTGCCCGGCCGCCACCGCAGCTCGTCGCGCGGCACGGCCGGTTCGATGGTGCCGAACCTGCCCAGCAGCCCGGTGAACGCGATCTCCGCCTCCAGCCTGGCCAGCGGAGCGCCGAGGCAGTAGTGGATGCCGTGGCCGAACGCGAGGTGCCCTGCGGTGTCCCGACGGATGTCCAACCGATCCGGCTCGGCGAAGTGTTCGTCGTCCCGGTTCGCCGACGCCAGCCCGAGCATCACCAACTCGCCCTCGGGCACCACGACACCGCCCAGCTCCACCGGCTCCCGGGTGAACCGGAACGTGGCGTGCCGCAGCGGGCCCTGGTAGCGCAGGAACTCCTCGATCGTGCCGGGCAGCAGCGACATCACCATGATGGGTAGCGGGAACGCGAACGCGTCCAGCGGGTCGACCTCGCCGCCGGCACCGATGGCGTCCAGCAGGTCGCGGGTGATCTCCGCGATCCTGGGCCGCAACTCCTCGATCCGACGGATTCCTTGCCCAGTCGGGCATCGGCCAACGCCACGCGGACGTCCGCGTGGCGGGTAACGCGCCAGACCCGCTAGCCGCCCGGCGTGGTCACCGCAGTGACCGGCGACTCCGCGCGCATGGCCCGCCAGATCGGATACGGGTCGATCAGGTAGTCCTCAGTCAGCCGCACGACGGCTGTCCGTCCAGCTGCGCACCACGTCGGACAGCACCGACAGCGGCAGCGGACCGTTGCCCAGCACGACGTCGTGGAAGCCTCGGACGTCGAACCCGTCGCCCAGTGCCACCTGCGCCTCGGCCCTGATCCGCAGGATCTCCAGGCGCCCCACCATGTACGACAGGGCCTGGCCGGGATACGCGATGTACCTGTCCACTTCGGACTCGATCTCCACGGCGGCCATCGGCGTGTGCTGGGACAGGTACTCCACGGCCTGCGACCTGCTCCATCCCTTGGCGTGCAGACCGGTGTCCACCACGAGTCTGCCGGCCCGCATCGAGTCGGCGGTCAGCATGCCGAGCCGGGACAGGTCGCTGGAGTACAGGCCCATCTCGTCGGCCAGCCGTTCGCAGTACAGCCCCCAACCCTCGGAGTACGCGTTCACGTCGGCCAGCCTGCGCAGCATCGGCATGCCGGCCAGTTCCTGCGCGATGGAGAGCTGGAAGTGGTGTCCCGGCACGGCTTCGTGGAACGCGACCGCCTCGGACTGGTGCCGGAACCGCTCGGTCACCTGGTCGGTGTTGGCGTAGTAGACGCCCGGCCGCTGGCCGTCCATGGACGGCGGCACGTAGTACGCGGCCGGTGCGCCTGCCGCGTCGCCTGCCGGCACCGGACGCACCTCGCACGGTGTCGCCGGCTGCAGGCCGAACCACTCCGGCGACGCCGCCTCGGCCCTGGTGATGGCCTGCCGCGCGGCGTCCAGCAACTCGTCCTCGGTCCGCCAGCGCAGGTCCTCGTCGAACCGCAGCCGGTGGAAGATCTCCGCGAGGTCGTCGGTGCCCAGCACCTTGCCGCCCAGGTCGGCGTACTCGTCGCGCAGGTCTTCGATGATGTCCAGGCCGATCTGGTGCAGCTGGTCGGGATGCCGGTCGGTGGTGGTGTGCGCGCGGACCAGCGCCGCGTACGCGGCATCGCCGCCGGGCAGCCATTTCAGGCCGGGCTGGTCGGCCGACCGGCCGTGCGCCAGGATCTCGTTCACCAGCACGTCCCGGTAGGTGCTGAACGCGGGCCGCACCACGTCGGCGAGCACCTGGTCCCGACGCGCGGTGAAGTCGTCGGCGATGGTGTCCGGGGGCGTCGGGCGGGTGAGCGGATCGTTGTCCGGGTCGGCGAGGTACCGGTCGGTGTGCTTCACGGCCGACTCGACAAGATGGGCCACCGGGACCCGACCGGCCGCCACGCCCTGCCGGTGCCGGTCGGCGGCCTGGGCCAGGTAGGCCGGGATCGCGGCCAGCCGGGCCAGGTACGCGTCGGCGAGTTCGGGCGTCGGCAGCGCCATCATCGGCAGCGCCATCAGCAGCGAGGCAGCGGGCGCGATGAAGATGTCGGTGATCGTGTACTCGGTCAGCCGGGCGTCGATGTTGTCGATCCTGGTCTGCGCCTGCTGGATCACCACGGCCCGCGTCGTCGCGTCCTCGTCGGTCAGCGACGTGGGGTCGATGGCGGTGGCCCGCGCCGCCAGGTCGGCGTACTTGGCGCGGAAGGCCTGCTCACTGGCGTCGCTCAGGTCGGCCAGGCGGTCGTGGTCGCCGTCCAGGCCGTACAGCGTCGGTACTGTCGGATCCTCGTCGCACACGACGGCGACGAGCTCGTCGGCGAGTTCGCGCGCCGATGTGACCGCATCCGACATGGTGGACCTCCCTGCCTCGACGTCGTTGCCCAACCGATCGTAGCCATGATCGACCAAGCGCAAGGATGAACACGACAGTGCCCGTACGTCCCATCAGCACCGACGGCCTGGTCGCCGAACTCGCCGACACCATCGACGCCAGTTCGCCGGGGGCGTGGCTGCGGGTGGCGCTGGACGGCGCGCCACCCACCCGGCCCGATGCGCTGGCCGACGATCTGGTGGACCCGGTGCGGCTGCGCGGCAGGCCGGTGCTCCGCGTGCGGGCCGTTGACTACCTGCGGCCGGCATCGCTGCGGTTCGAGCGGGGCAGGACCGATCCGGACGCGTTCTACGACGACTGGCTCGACGTCGGCGGCCTGGCCAGGGAGGTGCTCGGCCCGCTCGCCGCGGGCGGCAGCGGGCGGGTGCTGCCGTCCCTGTGGGACGCGATCGCCGACCGGGCCAGCCGGGCCGAGTACGCCGTGCTGCCGGCAGGCGGTGTGGTGCTGGTGGACGGCGCACTGCTGCTGGGCAGGGGCCTGGACTGGGACCTGACGGTGCACCTCGCGCTGTCGCCCGCGGCGCTGGAGCGCCAACTCGCCGAGCCGGACAGGTGGACGCTGCCGGCCTACCGCCGCTACGCCGATGAAGTCGCACCGGAGCGGCTGGCCGACGTCGTGGTGCGGATGGATCACGGCAACCGGCCCGCCGTTGTGCACAACAGAGCGCTGCACCAGAGGTGACGCTCGGTGTGACAGGCGCGGCGACCGTTCCGGCAACCGGGTAGCGTGCCAGCCGTGGCCGCCCCGGATCCCGTGGACATCCGCCTGCTCTCGCTGGTTGCCGAGTCGGGCAA
The DNA here is from genome assembly GCA_036502345.1 of Pseudonocardiaceae bacterium. Taxonomy (GTDB): domain Bacteria; phylum Actinomycetota; class Actinomycetes; order Mycobacteriales; family Pseudonocardiaceae; genus DATEPR01. The sequence continues at coordinate 10,028 of DASXYT010000120.1, forward strand.
GGCCGCGGTGCACGACATCGCCGCCCGCATGGGCATGGACCCGCGTGAGGTGGCGTCCCGGCTGGTCGCGCTGTCCGCCACCGGGCTGCCGCTGATCGTCGGCGTCGAGTGCGATCCGTACGGCCTGCGCAACGCCATCGCCAGTGCCGGCGCGTACCTGAACTATCAGCAGCAGCAACAACAGCAGCGCGGCTTCGCGCCCGGCGGGCCGTCCGGCCCCTACCCGGCACCGCAGGCACAGGCGCAGCCCCGCCCACCGGTCCAGCCGCCGCCCCGGCCGGACCCGATGAGCACCTGGGGTCCGCCGCAGACGTCGTCGTGGGCCCGGGGTGACCAGCCGACCCGGCCGGCATGGACCGCCCCGCCCAGCCAGGCGAACCCCGTCCAGACGCCCGCCGGACCCGCCATGGGCAACGGTCAGCAGGGCACGGTCGGCGACACCCTGAACACCGAGGGGCCGGACGGCGAGCAGATCGCCATCCACCTCGTCGAGATCGTCGACCCCGCGGACTTCCTGTTCACGGCCGCCGGCTACCGGCTGCGCGAGGGCGAGCGGTCCGTCGTCGTGCACACCGAACTGACCAACCGGGGCTCGGTGCCGTTCCCGCAACTGCCCGACCTGTACCTGGTGCTGGTCGCCAAGGACGGCCAGACGGTCGGCAAGGCGCCGGTGTCGCTGTCCTCGCGGCCGCCGCACCGGATCGGCGTGCGACCCGGCGAGACAGCGGGTGGCCACACGGTCTATGTGCTGCCGGAGACCACCGAACTCACGTCGATCCGCTGGACCGCCCGCCCGGACGACGAGCGACACATGCTGACCTGGGCCGTCGAGTCCTGAGCCCTACTGGTTGCGCAGGACGTCCAGCGCGTGCTGCAGATCGGCCGGGTAGGGGCTGGTGAACTCCACCCACTGACCGTCCGCCGGGTGCTCGAACCCGAGCGTGCGGGCGTGCAGCCACTGCCGGGTGAGCCCGACCTTCTTGGCCAGCGTCGGATCGGCGCCGTAGGTGATGTCGCCGACGCACGGGTGGTGCAACGCCGAGAAGTGCACGCGGATCTGGTGCGTGCGGCCGGTTTCCAGCTTCACGTCGACCAGCGTGGCGTTCGGGAACGCCTCCATCACCTCGTAGTGCGTGACGCTCGGCCTGCCGCCCTCGACGACGGCGAACTTGTAGTCGTGCTTGGGATGCCGGTCGATCGGGGCGTCGATGGTGCCCCGGCTCGGATCGGGCAGGCCCTGCACGACGGCGTGGTAGCGCTTCTCCACCGTGCGTTCCTTGAAGGCCCGCTTGAGCGCGGAGTAGGCGTGTTCGCTCTTCGCCACCACCATGACGCCGGTGGTGCCGACGTCCAGCCGGTGCACGACGCCCTGCCGTTCGGCGGCACCGCTGGTGGCCACCATGATCCCGGCGCCCGCGAGGCCGCCGATCACGGTCGGGCCGGTCCAACCGGGGCTGGGGTGGGCGGCGACGCCGACCGGCTTGTCCACCACGACGATGTCGTCGTCCTGGTAGAGCACGACGAGACCGTCCACCAGCACCGGGTTGATCTCGATCGGCGCGTCCGGCGCCGGCAGCGTGACCTCCAGCCAGGCGCCAGCCGACAGCCGGTCGGACTTGCCGGCGGCACGGCCGTCGAGCAGGACGTCGCCCGACTCGGCGAGTTCGGCGACGACGGTGCGGGACAGGCCGAGCAGGCGGGCCAGACCGGCGTCCACCCGCATACCGTCCAGACCGTCGGGCACCGGGAGCGTGCGTGATGCGGTCATGACCGCACCTCGCCGGCGCTCGGCACGACCCTGACCGGGAAGCCTGTGTTCTTTGACGACCTCGCAAGCTCGGTCATGGGGTGGGGTCCGTCCTGGTGTCGGGGTTCTCTTTTGCGGCTTGTTCCTTGGCCCGACGGGCGATACCGCCGTCGTAGTCCTTGCCCAGCAGGGCGAGGAGCACGATCAGCACCGCGCCGACGGTGATCGACGAGTCAGCCAGGTTGAAGATGGCGAACGCGCCGCCGTCCGGCTTGAACACCGAGATGAAGTCGACGACGTGACCACGCAGCGGCCCGGGCGCCCGGAAGATCCGGTCCATCAGGTTGCCCAGCGCGCCCGCCAGCACGAGGCCGACGCCGATCGCCCAGCCGACCGAGCGCAGCCGGGGCGCCATCCAGATGATCGCGACCACCACGGCGACGGCGACCAGGCTCAGCACCCAGGTCAGACCGGTCGCGGTGGAGAACGCGGCGCCGGAGTTGCGGAAGACGTCCAGGTACAGCACGCCACGCAGCACGGTGACGGTCGGGCCGCCCTCCAGGTGGGCGACCACGAGGTACTTGGTGAGCACGTCGAGCGCCAGGGCCAGCACCGCCACCACGATCAGTACGGCGACCCGCCGTGGCGGCACCGCGACGGCCGTCTTGTCAGTGCTCTCTTCGGTGCTCACGAAGCCATTGTCCCGTATCAGCCGGGGTGCTCCGTCACGCGGTGGTCAGCCTGCCGAGGTCACGTGTCCGAAGTGCCCTTCCAGCGGGCGTAGCGGCCACCCCGGTCCACCGCCCTGATCCGGCGCTCCGCGATGTCCCGGACCTCGTCGGTGGTCACGACCAGCAGTTGGTCACCCTCGCGCAGCCGGGTCCTGCCGTTCGGGGTGAAGCCTGCATCCTCGCGCACCACGAGGCTGATCGTGGCCCCGATCGGCAGCCGCAACTCGTTCAGGTAGACGCCGTGCAGCCGCGACCCCGGCTGCACCCGGACCTGGATCAACTCCGCGCCCAACTCGTCCAGCGGTGCCGAGTCGATCTCCAGTTCGTCCTGGCGCACCGAACCGGTCAGCCCGAGCAGCTTGGCCAGCACCGGCAGCGTGCCGCCCTGCACCAGCGTCAGCACCACGACCAGCACGAACACCGCTCCGACCAGTTCCTGCGCCTGTGGTCGGCCGTCGGTCAGCGGGATCAACGCCAGCACGATCGGCACCGCCCCGCGCAGCCCTGACCAGGACAGGAACGCCTGGTCCCGCCAGGGCAACCGGAACGGCAGCGCTGCCAACGCCACCGACAGCGGCCTGGCCAGCAGCACCAGCACCGCCCCGGCGACCAATCCCGGCAGCACCGCGGCCCACACCCTGGGCGGCGACGCGTACAGCCCGAGCAGCACGAACAGCCCGATCTGCGCCAGCCAGCCGAACCCCTCGGCGAAGGACAGCGTGTCCGACCGGTGCGGCAGGTGCGAGTTGCCCAGCACCAGCCCGCACACGTAGGTGGCCAGTAGGCCGGAGGCGTGCGCGACGTCGCCGCCCGCGAACGCGAGCACGCACACCGCGACCGTGGCCAGCGGATACAGACCGGTGGCCGGCAGCGCGGCCCTGCGCAGCACCCAGGCGGCACCCCACCCCAGCAGGCCGCCGACCAGCGCGCCGACCGCGAGTTCGTAGAGCACCAGGAACGGAGTCGTCCACGTCAGCGGCTCGTGGCCGGCCAGCAGCACCACCGCGATGAACACCGGCGCGTCGTTCAGGCCGGACTCGAGTTCCAGCGCGCCGGACAGCTTCTTGCTCACGCCGACCCCGCGCAGCACGCTGAAAACGGCGGCCGCGTCCGTGGACGACAGCACGGCACCCCAGAGCAGCGCCGTGCGCCAGTCCAGCGACAACAGGAAGTGCAACGCGGTCCCGGTCACCGCGACACTCACCACAACGGCCACAGTGGACAGTGCGATGCCCAGGCCCAACGCGGGTTTCACCGTCTGCCATCTGGTGGTCAGGCCACCCTCGGTGAGGATCAGCACCAGCGCCGCGATGCCCAGCGACTGGGTGAGCTGGGCATTGTCGAACCGGATGCCGATACCGGACTCACCGAGCACCAGCCCGATCGCCAGATAGAGCAGCAGCGACGGCAGGCCGAGCCGGGTGGAGAACCGCAGGCCCAGCACGGCGACCAGGAGCACGACGGCCGAGGTGCCCAGCACGAACGAGAGACTGGCCATCGCACCCCCTCCGTGCCGAGCCGGATCAGGTCGTCATTCTCCCTGCGTCGGAGCCGCCCCGCCGGTCCGCGAGTCGATCACGGCCTCGATGCCGTCCGGCGCGGGCTCGACCTCGACCAGCTTGTCCCGCGCGCGTGCGCCCGCGACAACAGCAACTTTGCCATGTGCGACGCCCAACGCGTCGGCCAGCGCGCGGCACACGGCGTCGTTCGCGCGGCCGTCCACAGCGGGTGCCGTGACGGCGACGACCAGTGCGGCGCCGAGCCGGCCGTCCCATCGACCGCCGACCTGCGTGCGCCTGGCACCGGGCTTGACCCGCACCGCGAACCGGTACCGGGTCATCAGAATGAGCTCAGTCGTGCACCGGAACCCGGCTCTCGGGCAGCCGAGGTGCGACGACCGAGGTCACGGCCTCCTCCAGCATGCCGCGCAGGAACTCCGACAGCGACCGACCACTGTCGGCCGCTTGTGCCTTCAACGCAAGGAAAACGGCGTCGGGCACGTCGCGAACCTGAATGTGTACGCCCATACAGCCAGTATCCCCAGCCACATGGTGCCGATGTCAACGGCGAGGGGCGCCGAAAACCCTTTCGGCGCCCCAGTTCGTCCATTCCTGTCAGGCCCTGACCACCAGCACACCGACCGAGGCGCCGTCACCGACGCTGGCCGTCGGCGCGTCGGCGGGGTGCGCGTCCAGCGATCCGTAGGCCACGTCGTCGGCCAGTGTCTCGGCACGCAGGAACTTCTCGTGCGCCCGGACCGCGTCGCCGACGTGCGACTCGGCCAGCAGCGTCACCGTGATCCGGTCGGACACCTCAAGGCCCGCCTCCCTGCGTGCCTGCTGCACCGCACGGACCACGTCCCGCGCCACACCCTCGGCGGCCAGGTCGTCGGTCACGGCGGTGTCC
>DASXYT010000121.1:0-15158 GCA_036502345.1 Pseudonocardiaceae bacterium
GCGGGCTGCTGTGGATCACCGGCTGGCTGCGCACACTGAGCGGCGACGACTCGCGGGAGGACGTGCTCGCGGTCGCCGACGCCCGGCCGGACAGCCGCCTGCTGGACGTCGGGCACGGCGTGACCGCGCTGCGCCTGATCCCGGTGTCGCTCGTGCTGTCCGACGGTGACGGCACCAGCTCGCTGCGACCGGCCGAGTTCGGCTCGGCCGAGCCCGACCCGTTCTGCCGGCACGCGGACCACTGGCTGCGACACCTGGAACTGGCTCACCGGGACGTCGTCGGGATGCTCACCCGACTGCTGCCCGAGCGGCTGCGTGGTGGCCACGTGCGGCCGCTCGGCCTGGACCGCTACGGCCTGCGGCTGCGGGTCGAGATGGCCGACGCCGACCACGACGTGCGGCTCGCGTTCTCCGAACCGGTCGACACGCCCGGCGCGCTGGGCACCGAACTGCGCAGGATGGTCGGGTGCCCGTTCCTCAACCAGGTCACCCCATGACGTCGGAGAGTTCGGGCGGGAAACCACCGGTGGCGATCGGGCCCCAGCGGTCGATCGTGACCCGGATCAGCGACTTGCCCTGACGCACCATGGCTTCCCGGTACTCGTCCCAGTTCGGGTGCTCACCGGAGATGGCGCGGAAGTAGTCCACCAGCGGTTCCACGGCGGCCGGCAGGTCGATCACCTCGGCGGTGCCGTCCACCTGGACCCACGTGTCGTTGTCCGGCGACAGCACGCACATCGAGGCCCGTGCGTCGCGGCGCAGGTTGTGCGCCTTGGCCCGCTGCGGATACGTGGCCACGACGATCCGGCCCCCGGTGTCCGTGCCGAAGGTGACCGGGGAGAGCTGGGGCCGACCGTCGGCCCTGGTGGTGGCCAGGATGCCGGTGTGGCGGGGACGCAGGAACTCGATCAGCTGGTCGCGGTCGACGGCGTCGTTCGTGGCGTACTTGGGCATGCCAGGCAGATTAACCGCTGATCACGGTCGGCTCACCTGCCCCGCCTACGATGATCTCGTGGGCAACCGTGTGCGGGCCTGGCTGGCGCCCGAGCCGCCGACCGGCATCCGGTACGTCGAGGATCCAGCCGAGCGGAAGATGGTCCGCGTCGAGCTGCTGATCGTGTTCACGGTGACGCTCGGGCTGTCCGGCGTGCGCAGCCTGATCTCGCTGCTGGACTCGCTGCTCAAGCCGGTGCCGCTGAACCAGCAGCACGTGGCGATCAACGTGCCGCAGGCGACGGCCAGTTTCCTGGACTTCCTCGGTCAACTCGCGAACATCGCGATGCTCACGGCGTGGGGCTGCCTCGGCGTCTACCTGTTGTACCGGGCCGGGTTCCGGCTGGCCGAGATCGGGTTGGCCCGGTTCCGGCCGGGGTCGGACACCCTGTGGGGCGTCGGGCTCACCGCGCTGATCGGCATCCCGGGCCTTGGCCTGTACCTGGTGGCCAAGGCGCTGGACCTGAACCTGACCGTGCAGCCGACCACGTTGAACGACACGTGGTGGCGGATACCGGTGCTGGTGCTGGCCGCCGCCGCGAACGCGTGGGCCGAGGAAGCCCTGGTGATCGGCTACCTGATCAGCAGGCTGCGCCAACTGGGCCTGCGGGAGAACTCGTCGGTGCTCTCGGCAGCCGTGCTGCGTGGCTCCTACCATCTGTACCAGGGCTTCGGCGGGTTCGTCGGCAACCTGGCGCTGGGGCTGATCTTCGGCCGGATCTGGCAGCGCACCAACCGGTTGTGGCCGATGGTCGTCGCGCACACGCTGATCGACGTCGCCTCGTTCGTGGGCTACGCGCTCCTGGTGAACCACCTGTCGGTGTTGCGCTGACTACTGTTGGGCCTCGTGATCGAGCAAACGGCCGTCCACCGGGTCGACAGCGAGGTGGGTCCGCTCCGCACCGTCCTGCTGCACCGGCCGGGCCCCGAGCTCAAGCGGCTCACGCCACGCAACAACGACCAACTGCTGTTCGACGGCATCCCCTGGGTGGACCGCGCGCAGGCCGAGCACGACGCGTTCGCCGCACTGCTGGCCGGACGCGGTGTCGAGGTCCTGCTGCTGGCCGACCTGCTGGTCGAGGCGCTGCGCGACGACCGGGCGCACGCCGCCGGTGTGCACATCGCGGTGGACGAACTGCGACTGGGTATGCACCTCGCGGACGGCCTGCGCTCGCACCTGTCCGGGATCTCCGCCGAGGCACTGGCCATGGTGCTGATGGCCGGGATGACGTTCGAGGAACTGCCCGTCGCCGAGGGTGCCTCGCTGGTCCGGCGGATGCACCAGCCGCACGACTTCGCCGTCGACCCGCTGCCCAACCTGCTGTTCACCAGGGACTCGTCGGTGTGGATCGGCGACCGGGTGGCCGTGTCGTCGCTGAGCCTGCCGGCCAGGCAGCGCGAGTCGGCGATCACCGACCTGATCTACGCCTACCACCCGCGCTTCCGCACCACCGCCCGCGCGTACGGCGCCCACTCCGCCCCGGTGGAGGGTGGCGACGTGCTGGCGCTGGCCCCCGGCGTGCTCGCGGTCGGCGTCGGCGAGCGGACCTCGCCCGCCGGGGCCGAGGCGCTGGCCCGCTCGGCGTTCGCGGACGGGCTCGCGCACACCGTGCTCGCGGTGCCGATCGCCCAGACCCGGGCCACCATGCACCTGGACACCGTGTGCACGATGGTGGACCGGGATGCCTTCGTGATGTACCCGGCGATCCGCGACTCGCTGTCGGCCTATCCGCTGCGACCCAACGGCGACGACGACGGGGTCCGGGTGGATGGGCCGGAACCGTTCCTCACGGCGGCGGCCAAGGCGATGAGCATCGACCGGCTGCGGGTGATCGACACCGGGCTGGACCCGGTCACCGCGGAACGCGAGCAGTGGGACGACGGCAACAACACGCTGGCCGTCGCGCCGGGCGTCGTCGTGGCCTACGAGCGCAACGTGGAGACCAACGCCCGGCTGGAGGCCGCCGGCATCGAGGTGCTGCGGATCTCGGGCTCGGAACTGGGCTCCGGACGAGGCGGCCCCCGGTGCATGTCCTGTCCGATGAACCGCGAGCCGCTCAATACGTAAAGCCGGTTCGGCCGGCCTCGTCCACCAACGCCGGCCGAACCGGGGACCGGCCGCCTGGTCCGCCCCGACCAGACAACCGGGGTCGGACTACCGCGCCAACCTGGGCAGCAGCGCGGAGGCCACGGTGATCAGCACGGCCGCGGCCACGATCAGCACGCCGAAGTCCAGGCCGAGATCGGCCGGGGTGCCGATCAGCAGGCCGCGCAGCGCGTCCACCTCGTAGCCCAGCGGGTTGATCTTGTTGATCACCTGGAGCCAGCCGGGCATCAGGCTCACCGGGTAGAGCGCGTTCGAGCCGAAGAACAGCGGCATCGTGATGGCCTGGCCGATGCCCATCAGCCGGTCCCGCGACAGCACCAGGCCGGCGATCGTGATGGACAGGCAGCAGAAGAACGCCGACCCGAGTACGACCACGACGCACATGGCGATCAGCTTCAGCGGGTTGGCGGTCAGCCCGACGCCCAGGATGGCCGCGAAGACCAGCACCACCAGCGCCTGCACCAGCGCCCGGATGCCGGCCGCGAACGCCTTGCCGGTGACCAGCGCGATCCTCGGTGTCGGCGTGACGAGCAGCTTGGCCAACACGCCCGCGTCGCGCTCCCAGATGATCTGGATGCCGTAGAAGATCGCGATGAACAGTGCCGACTGGGCGAGGATGCCGGGCGCCAGATAGTCCAGGTAGGGCACGTTGCCGGTCGGGATGGCGTGCAGCCGGGTGAAAGTCTCACCGAAGATCAGCAGCCACAGCAGCGGCTGGATGGCCCTGGTGACCAGTTCCGTCCTGTCGTGCCGCAGCTTCTGCAGTTCGACAAGGCACATCGAGCCCATCCGGGACAGCACCAGGCCGAGAAAGCCCAACCGGTGGGGGTTCGCGGTGACGGCGAGCTCAGCCGAGCCGGCCAGCGGTACGTCGAGCGGAGCGGACATTGCGCATCCTTTCCCCGGATTCGACGCCGACACCGAGGGCGTCACCGGTAGTGGCCACGAACACGTCGTCCAGCGTGGCGTTCTCGCCGACCATGGCCTTCAGTTCGGCAGGCGTGCCCTGCGCCCGGATCTGGCCCCGGTGCATCAGGGCGATCCGGTCGCACTGCTGGTCGGCCTCGTCCATGTAGTGCGTGGTGACCAGGACGGTCATGCCGGTGGCCCTGCGGACCTCGTCGATCCGCTCCCACACGCTGGCCCGCCCGATCGGGTCCAGGCCGATGGTCGGCTCGTCCAGCACCAGCAGCCTCGGCGCGCTGACCAGTGCCTGGGCCAGTTCCAGCCGGCGGATCATGCCGCCGGAGTAGGTACTGGCCGTGCGGTTGGCCACGTCGGCCAGCCCGACCGACTCCAGCGCTGTCTCCACGGCCGCCTTGCGCCGCGCCCTCGGCACGTCGAACAACCGCGCGAACAGGGCCACGTTCTCCCGACCGCTGAGCGTGCCGTCGGCCGACAACTGTTGCGGCACATAGCCGATCAGCCTGCGCACGGCCAGCTTCTGCCTGGCGACGTCGACACCGAACACCTCGATCGCGCCGGGCGGTGCGGGCAGCAGCGTGGTGATCATCCGGATCGTGGTGGTCTTGCCGGCACCGTTCGGGCCGAGCAGGCCGAACGTCGTGCCAGCGGCCACATCCAGGTCGACACCGTTGACGGCGACCGTGTCACCGAACGTGTGGCGCAGGCCGAGACACCGCACGGCGAGCCGGGATCCGCCACCGGTCGACACGGCCTGCTCGGTCTCGGACAGCTCAGTCATCAGCGCCCTTCCCATCCAGGTTGGCCAGCAGGATGCGCAGCGCGGGCAGGACGGCGGCGATCGCCTGGCGGTCGGCGGGGCTGAGCTCGGCGATGCCCGAGCCGACGAGTTGGGCCCTGGCGTAGCGCCACTCCTCCATCCGCTTCACGGCGATGTCGGTCGGGTAGAGCCGGATCGCCCTGCGGTCGGCCGGATCGGTCTCGCGGACCAGCATGCCGAGATCGGTGAGCTGGTTGACCAGCGTGCTCACCGAATTGGCCGCCAGGTGCAACTCGCGGGCCGCCGCGGCGACCCCGATGCCCGGCTGGTCGTTGGCCACCCTGAGCAGTTCGATCTGGGCGCCGCGCAACTGCGGTCCGATCCCCTGCGGCCGCAGTTCGCGCCGCACCTGGCGGCGCATCGCCGCCATCGTCGTCATCAGCTGGTCACCCAGCTCGACCGGATCACCGTCCCTCACGCCTCCGATGATAGCTCTTATTGAGAGCTACTCTCGGTGAGAGGCTGATGATCTGCACACCAGGCTGGTCGCCACGGCGGCGCCGTCCAGTTCAGTTGTCGCAGTCCAGCGTCTTGCCGCTGCGCAGCCACAACGACTCCACGGTGCCGTCTGCCCCGATGTAGAACACGTAGCTGGCGGCATCGTTGCCCGGCACCGGAACGTCGACCGAGCGCTTGTCCACGCCCTGCGCTGCCGTCGCGTACACGGTGTAGACCCGCTTCTCCGACGTGCCCGGCCCGATGCCCTCCGGGGTGTGCAGGCCGGCCGCACCGCCGAGCTGGACGATCCCGTGTCGAGGCGAGACGAACACGGTCAGCACCCGCTCCTTGACCAGCTCACCGTCCACACCGGACCGCAGCGCGGCGGCCCTGCTCGCCGGCGTGGGCGACTCGGTGGTGGGCGGTACGGCCACAGTGGTCGGCAGGATGGTCCGCGCCGAGTAAGGGTCGGTCGACTCAGGCGGATCGACGGCCATTGCCGGGATCACCGTGTAGCCCATGCACTTGCCCGCACCGCTGGCCTTGCCCAGCGGTGTGCCGGTGATGTCCGTCTTGAGCGCGGCGGCAGCCGGCATGCCCAGCTTCAGGCCTTCGGCGCCGTACGGGCCGATCACGTCGGCGTCGTCCACGATCGACGGCGGCGGCTCACTGGTGGTCAGCGTCGTCGACAGCCGGGGAGATGCGGCGGCCGCGGTGACCTTGCCGGTGAGGTGGCCGCCGACGCCGGTCAGCGTCGCCCCGACGAACACCAGCGCCGCCACCGCGAGCACTCCGCCGGCCGCGGCCGCCGCCGTGCGGCGCCTGCGCCGCCGGTGGGCCCCGGCGAGCACGGCGTGCTCGACGTTCTCCGCGACCGGGAGGGTCAGCCGCTCGTCGGCGAACAGCCTGCGCAGTTCCTCGTCCAGATCGGGTCGCTCGTCCGGCCGATCCCGCTCGGTCATCGCGCCTCCCGTTCTTCAGCGAGTGTCACTCCGAGCCGCGCCCGCAGACTGGCCATCGCCTTGTTCGCCTGGCTTTTCACCGTGCCCTTCGTGATGCCGAGCGTGCTGGCGATCTCGGCCTCGGACAGGTCCTCGTAGTACCGCAACACCATCACCGCCCGCTGCCTCGGCGGCAACGCGCGCACCGCCTGCCACAGCGGCTCGTCGTCGAACCGGTCGGGCTGCCACACCACGGCGGTGTCCGGCAGATCCGCGACGAGATTCTCCCGCCTGGTCCGCCGCCACCTGCTCACGTGCGCGTTGGCCATCGCCCGCCGCGCGTAGGCCACCGGGTCACCGGTCTTGCGCAGCACGGACGACCACCGCGCGCCGATCCGCTCCAGCACACCCTGCACGAGATCGGCGGCGTCGTGCGGGTTGCCGGTCAGCGCATGGCCATAGCGCAGCAGTCCGGGCAGCACCGCACGGACGAACTCACCGAAGTCCTCATCGATGCGCTTGTCTATGTGCCCGGCCTCATCCGGTTTCGCCGTCGGGACCGCGGTCCGTGCCGTGGTGGGCACCAGAGCGGTCACCGGCGGTCTCCCCTCCCGGCAGCCTGTCGACCACCGTCACCGTTGCCACGCGCGAGCCCCCGGTTCAGGTTGCCATCGGCTGGCGGGACAGTGCCGCCGGCAGGTGGAACGTGCCGTCGGCAGCCGGCGGGAAGTCGTGCGTCGCCACCACGGCCGACGTCGGGATCGGGCCGTACACGTGCGGGAACCACGGCCCGCCGGGCTGTTCCGAGTCGCCCAGTTCCCACCGGACCGGCACCTGGTCCGGGTCGATCACCAGCAGCAACAGGTCGGTCCGGCCGATGTAAAGACGGTTGGCCGGGATGTGCACCGTGCCGATGTCGGAGCAGTGTACAAAGCCCTGGGTGGCCAGCGAGTCAGCGGTGACCTCGCCGGCCGCAAGCGCTTGCTGCCACTCGTCCCGGCCGCTGATGTGCAGGATCACGTTGTGCACACTCCCTGTGGACAGACCTGTGGATGGCTGTGGACAACTGAACAGCGGTGGACAACTGCCTCAGCGCAGGGTGACCTGGCGGCCGCGCAGGCCGTCCCTGGCCCGCCGCTCCGCCTCCGTGGTCGGCTCGTCGGCCAGCGACGCGACAGCCGCGCTCAACCGCTCGCCCAGCGCCCGGGCAGGCTCGTCCCACTCCCGGGCGTGCATCTCGCGGTCCAGGTCCCACACCGGCACCAGCAGGCCGTGCGCCCGGAACGAACCGGCGAACCGGGAGCCCTCGGCGAGTTCCAGTTCGCCGCGCACGGACAGCCGGGCCAACGCGGCCAGCAGGTCCTCCTCCGGCTCCGGCCGGACCCAGCGCAGGTGCGCCCGGTCGCCGGCGTCCACCCAGTAGGCGGCGCGCACGCCGTCGGCGGTCAGCCGGTCGGTGGGCAGGATCGCGGCGTTGGCCCGCTCCAGTGACAGCGCGACCTCACCGGTCGGCTCGTCGCTGTCGGTCGGCATCCACCAGCCGAAGTCGGAGTGCAGTTCCGGCTCGATGTCGGCCTTCGGGTCGATCACGTCGACCAGCCGGAGTGCGTCCTCGTCGGAGTCGTCGGCCACCGGCAGCACGTCGCCGAGTTCCGCGGTCTGCGCCCACCGGATCGTCCTGGCCAGGTCCTTGCCGATGTCGGTGGACCACGTCTGCACCTGGAGGCCGGCGAACGCGACACCGTCGGAGCGGACCAGGCCCGCCGACGCGACCGGCAGCACCGTGGCCAGCGTGACGTCCCGCTCGCCGGGCGACAGCAGCGGCAGCGCCGCCGTCGCCGACGGCACGAACTCGCGCAGCGCGACCAGTTCACACTCGGCTGCCAGGCCCTCGAACGGCCGGGTCACCGCCACCTCGACCGGGCCACCCGCCGCGCCGTGGCACGCCTTGTAGCGCCGTCCCGAGCCGCACGGGCATGGCTGCCTCGGGTTGATGCCCTCGCGGGCCTTCGCCGTGCCCTTGACCGCCGTACGCCTGGCCACCTGATGTCTCCTTGGTCCGCTGCTGATGCAGGCCGAGGTTAGCCGCCCAGCAGCCGACGGGTGGCGGCCGGGGAGTTCGTCGCCACGTACCGCACGCCGAGCCGCTCGCACAGTTCGACATCGGCAGGCCGGTCCACCGTCCAGCAGTAGACGTCCCTGCCCCGGTCGTGCCACCGGTGCACCAGCCCGGGGTCCTCGCGCAGCAGGTGGATGCCCGGTCCCGGCAGGTCGGCCCACGGCGGCAGCAGGCCGTCGCCGAGGCCGAACCGCTTCCTGTCGATCAACAACACCGTGGGCAGGTACGGGGCGTGCTCGCGGACGCGGCGCACGGCCAGCGACGAGAACGACATCGCGAGCACCCGGGAGTCCTGCTTGTTCGGCGGCTTGGCCAGGCCGTGCCTGGCCAGCATGGCGACGAGCTTCGCCTCCACCAGGCCGCCGTAGCGGACCGGGTGTTTGGTCTCCACGAACAGCTTCGTGTCCGGTGAGACGTCCGTGACCAGGCCGAGCAGGTCGTCCAGGGTGAGCAGGCCCCGGTGCGCCGACGGCGCGGACGGCACGGCGACCGGGGTGGTCATCAGCTCGTCCGCGGAGTCGGGCAGTTCGTCGTGCCAGTGGCCGTAGTCCAGGTCCGACATCGCCGCCAGGGTCAGTTCGCTGACCACGCCACGGCCGTCGGACGTGCGGTTGACCGTCCTGTCGTGCACGCACACCAGGTGGCCGTCCCTGCTCAGCCGGACATCACACTCCAGCCCGTCGGCACCCTGCTCCAGGGCCAGCGCGTAGGCGGCCAGGGTGTGTTCGGCGCGGTGCGCGGAAGCGCCCCGGTGGGCCACCACGTAGGGCGTCACGGCCTACCTCGCCGAGGTCGAGGGCCGCTCCGCCCTCTGTGGCACCGGTGCGCCTTCCACCCGCACCACGCTCATCCGGTTCGGGCCGCGCACGGTGGCCGGGGCGACCAGGCCGGTGAGCGCGCCGACGACCAGCAGCGTGACCACGGCGACCGCGACCGCCACCAGGTCGGTGACCGCGTACCAGAGCACGCCGTCGGCCCGCGCCTGCACGCTGGTCCGCAGGTTCAGCAGTGCCGTGGTCACCGCGAGGACCTCGCTGGTCACCCACACCGCCCACCAGCCCAGCACCAGCCGGGACGGCCGGGGCCGGGCGCCGGAATCGCCGAGCGCGGTGTGCTCCAACTCGGCCAGCACCGAACCGGCCACGAACAGGTTCAGTCCGGGCAGCAGCACACCGAGCAGCACCTGCCAGTCCGGCCGGGCCGGACTGTGTCCCGCCATGCCGGCGGCCACCTGGCGGATGCCCAGCAGCCAGCGGATCACCAGGATCAACGCGATCACACCACCGGCAGCCGCCAGCAGGGCACCGGTGTTCACCAGGGCGTCGGACACCGCGACCACCTGGCCGGGCAGCGACTCCGACCGGCCGAGCACCAGCAGCACGTAGCGCCAGACCTCGCCGCCACCGGCCAGGAACGCGGAGATCGCGACCAGCCACAGGAACGACACGGCGGCCCGCGCACTGCTGACCACCCTGCGCACCGAGTGCGGCGGCCGGCCAGGGGTGCCTGGCACCGACGTGGGCTCCCGCCAGGCCAGTTGCGGGAAGCCCCAGCGCGGGATCGCCGGATACGCGGGCGGCCCGTAGTAGGGCACCTTCGGCGGCGTCGGCGGGGGCGACCACCAGCCGGCAGGCGGGGTGGCCACCCAGGTCACGCGATGCGGGACGCCCGGATATCCCATCGGCTCAGATGACTTCTGGCGTGACGCCGGACCGGTCGCAGGTCAGCGGACGACCGGTGTCGGCCCAGGTCCGCATGCCGCCTGCCACGTTCACGGCGTCCCAGCCGTTGGCGTTGAGATAGGCGGTGACCCTGGCCGACCTGCCGCCGGAGCGGCAGATGACGAACAGGTTGTCGTCCTGCGACAGCTCACCGAGCCGGCCGGACAATTCGCTCATCGGGATGTGCAGCGCGTTCGGCGCGTGGCCTGCCGCCCACTCGTCGGCCTCCCGGACGTCCAGCAGCAGGACGCCCTCGGGCAGTTCGTCGGCCACCTCGGCCACGGCAACACTGGGCACGGTCTGCGGGTTCACACTGTCGATGCTGCCACGTGCGGCGGTATCGGCAACGTGAGACCGGTCAACGTGCGTGCCGGCCGTCGGAGTGCCGGCCGGTCTGGCCGCCGAACCGGGCCACGTCCCTGTCCTTGATGAAGCCGAGCGGATCCGGCGCGTGCAGCCGCAGCAGGATCCGGTTCACGTCCTCGGGAATGCGGCTGGGCGTGCACAGGCTGCCGAGGAACACCGCGGCGAACGCTGCCGGCACGGTGATCAGCGCGGGCTGCACGACCGGCCACGGCGCCCACGAGCCGGTGTACTCGCTGATGATGTTCAACGCCAGCGCGACCAGCACCAGCCCGCCGCCGACCACCATGCCGGCCGCGGCACCGACCCAGGTCAGCCGCCGCCACCAGATGCCGATCACCAGCACCGGGCAGAACGTGGAAGCGGCCAGCGCGAAGGACAGCCCGACGGACAGCGAGATGTCCGCCTCCGGCAGCGCGAACGCCAGCGCGAACGGCACCAGCGCGGCGATCACCGTGGCCACCCGGAAGTCGCGCACCCGCCCGGCGAACCCCTCCGTGGACACCACGCCCGCGATGCTCACCAGCAGGCCGGAGGACGTGGACAGGAACGCGGCGAACGCGCCTGCCACGATCACGGCGCCGAGCACCTGGCCGCCCATGCCGGGCACCAGTTTCTCCGGCAGCAGCAGGATCGCCGCGTCGGTCTGACCGGTCACCAGCAACTCGGGCGTGTACAGCCGGGACAGCGCGCCGAGGATCGTCGGGAACAGGTAGAACAGGCCCAGCAGCAGCAGCACGTGCAGCGTGGTGCGGCGGGCGGCGCGGCCGTTCGGGTTGGTGTAGAAGCGAACCAGCACGTGCGGCAGGCCCATCGTGCCCAGGAACAGCGCCATTATCAGCGAGTACGTGGCGAACAGCGAGGACACGCCACCGGACTGTGGCCGCAGCCAGTCGGCGTTGGTCAGCGGCGAACCGGACGGCGTCGGCACCGGTGAGCCTGCCGGGAAGACCAGCGTCGTGTGGGCGGCGACGGTGTACTCGAGGCCGGGATCCATCAGCAGCGGGCCGTTCACGGTGTCGCCGTTGACGGTGCCCTGCTGGTGCACCAGCACCTTCCGGTCCACCTGTAGCTCCACCGTGACCGGTACCTTGATCGTCATCCGGTGGGCGAACTGGGGCGACGCGTCCACGCCGAGCCTGCCCTGCACCGGATGGCCGCCGGCGAACACCACGACGAGCGCGAACGTCGGCGCCGCGATGGCCACGAGCTTCACCCAGTACTGGAACGCCTGCACGACGGTGATCGACCGCATGCCACCGCCGAACACGTTGACCATCACCAGCGCGATGACCACCGCCATGCCGACCCACGGCGGCACCGGCAGCACCGTGGACAGCGTCAGTCCCGCGCCCTGCAACTGCGGCACCAGGTACAGCACGCTGATCACCACGACGAACACCGTGCACAGCTTGCGCAGCCCTGCCGAGCCCAACCGGGCCTCGGCGAAGTCGGGCAGCGTGTACGCACCGGAGCGGCGCAGCGGCGCCGCCACGAACAGCAGCAGCGCCAGGTAACCGGCGGTGAACCCGACCGCGTACCAGAGCGAGTCGACGCCGTCCTTGAGGATCAGCCCGGCGACGCCGAGGAAGGACGCTGCGGACAGGTATTCACCGGCGATCGCGGCCGCGTTGCGCCGGGACCGCACGATCCGCCGTGCCACCAGGAAGTCCGGCGTCGTGTTGGCCAGCCGGGAACTGTGGAAGCCCAGGTAGAACGTGACGGCACCGATCAGCCCGATACCGACGATGGCGCTGGGATTGATGTCCACGACTGATCTACACGGCCCTACGCTCTGCCCTGCCCGGACATGATCAGCTCTCGACCATGTTCACGAAGTCCTTCTCGTGTCGTTCGGCCAGCCGGTTGTACCAGAGCCCGATGGCGAACAACACGGGAAAGGGTAGGACGCCCAGCAGCAGCCACGGCAGGCGGACGCCGAACACGGCCGCCGTGGCGAACGTCGGGGACAGGTAGAAGGCCAGTGGCAGGCCGCCGAACAGCACCGCGGTGAGCAGCGCGAGCCCGACCGCCATCCGTAACTGGGCCCGCACCAGGTTGCGCACCAGCGCCTCACCGACGCTGGTCTGCTCCTCCAGTTCGGTGATCACCCGGACCACCGTGACCGGGTTGCGGGAGTCGTTGAGCACGACCCGCTTGCGGCGCGGCTTGCGCGCCGACACCGGCCGCCACGGGTCGCCGCTCTCGTCCGGCGGCGGAGCACCGCTGGAGTGCCGGCTCATCCCCCGCTGCCCCAACCGTTCTTGGGTGCCCTGACCAGCCGGTCCTTGAGCTGCCGGGTGTGCCTGCGGCTGACCGGGAGCTCCTTCTCGTTGTCCCCGATCACCACCGTGTAGCCGGACGCGCCCATCTTCAGCTCGGTGATCAGCGACAGCGCCACCAGGAACGACCGGTGGATCCGCACGAAGCCGGCCTCACCCCAGCGTTCTTCCAGCTGCGCCAACGGGATCCGGACCAGGTGCGAGCCGTCCGCCGTGTGCAGCCTGGCGTAGTCACCCTGTGCCTCCACCCAGCGCACGGTGGCCCGGGGCACCAGCTTCGTGGTGCCGGCCAGTTCGACCGGGATCACCTCGTCGTCGGTGGGCTCCGGCGCCAGCACCGCACCGCCCGCCGACGTGCCGGGGCCGCGTTTGGCCAGCACCCGCTCCACGGCCTTGTCCAGCCGGTCCTGCTTGAGCGGCTTCAGCACGTAGTCGACGGCGCCCAGGTCGAACGCGGTGACAGCCTCGTCGCCGATGCCGGTGACGAACACCAGCGCGGGCGGTGGGCGCAGCGCTGCCAACACCCTGGCCAGCTCCACGCCGGACAGGCCGGGCATGTTGATGTCGATGAAGACGGCGTCGACCGGCGGCAGCTTGGCCTTCTTACGCACCATCACTTCGGGGTCGCTGCCACCGACCACCCCGAGGGCTTCCGCCGCGTCGCCCGCGGACAAGGCACGCCGGACATGCTGGTTGTGCTCCAGCATGAAGGCGAGCTCGTTCAAGCCGTGCGGCTCGTCGTCCACGGCCAGCACGAGGAGGCCGGAGGTGCCATCACGTGTACTCACTGTGACGCGAATACTGCCCACCTGAGGGCCGCATTGTCCACAGTCAATCTGGCCACGAGTGGGTGAGACTGGGGCTCAGAGTCCGAATCGGGCCCAGCTGGCGCGCTGCTCCAGCACGTCGACGGCGGCCACCAGCTGGTCACCGGGTGAGCCGAGCAGCGCTGTGGCGCCGGTCATACCGAGCTTGGCCAGCAACGGACGCCTCGGCTCGACGGCCACCACGTGTGCGTCGGCGTAGCGGGTGCCGATCACCTCGCGCAGCGTGCCGAGCCCGTCGATCAGGCCCAGTTCCAGCGCCTTCGTGCCGGTCCACACCTCACCGGAGAACAACTCGTCGTCATCGCCGTGCAGCTTGTCGCCCCGGCGGGAACGCACCCACCCGACGAACTGCTCGTGCAGATCGCCCTGCAGCGACATCAGCCACTCCACGTCGTCCGGCTGCTCCGGCCGGAACGGGTCCAGCCGCACCTTCCGGTTGCCCGCCGTGTGCACGCGGCGCTCGACGCCGAACCGCTCCAGCAGCCCCACCAGGCCGAAACCCGATGTCACCACACCGATCGAGCCGACCAGCGACGTGGCGTGCGCGTAGATCTCGTCGGCGGCGCAGGCCAGCCAGTACCCACCGGAGGCGGCGACGTCCTCGCAGAACGCCAGCACCGGCACCCTGCGCTTCGCGGCCAGGCCACGGATCCGGTCGGCCACCAGGGCGGACTGCGTCGGCGCGCCACCCGGCGAGTTCACGATCATGGCGACGGCCACCAGCCGATCGTGGGCGAATGCCCTGGCCAGCGCGGACTCCATCGAGCTGAGGTTGATCGAACCCCGGCCCACCGGTGACGGCGACGGCGTGATCACCCCGTGCAGCTTCACCACAGCCACCACCGGTCGGTGATCCATCCGGTCACCGACCACCGGCAGCTTCGCCGTCCACTTGTCCGTCCCGTTCATGGCCATGAGTCGAGCCTACGGCTCTCAACTCACCGGGTTCAGCCCGTCGACCGCGCCGTAGTCGGGAGCGGTGTGCCGGCCGTGGTCGGTGTCCTCCGGGTCGTCGATGTCGGTGTAGCCGGGCACCACGGCCCGCACGTTCGGGCTGAACTTGGGCACCCGCAGGATGACCTTCATGCCGGCGCCCGGTGCCGTCTCCACCATGAGCGCGTACTCCTCGCCGTACACCGACCGCATGCGCTGGTTGATGTTGCCGATGCCGACGTGCGCCCCGCTGCGGTGCGCATCGCGCAGGTCGGACAGCCGGTCCGGGTCCATGCCGATGCCGTCGTCCTCGACGCTGATCAGCGCCTCGGTGCCGTTGTCCTGGGCCACCACGGTCACCGTGCCACCGCCCGGCTTGCGGGCCAGCCCGTGCCGAACGGCGTTCTCCACCAACGGTTGCAGCACCAGGAACGGCACCGTCACGGACAGCACCTCGGGCGCGATCTTCAGCCGCACCTTCAGCCTGCTCGGGCCGTAGCGCGCGCTCTCCAGGGTCAGGTACCGGTCGATGTTGCGCAGTTCCTCGGCCAGCGTGGTGAACAAACCGCTGGTACGGAACGAGTAGCGGGTGAAGTCGGCGAACTCCATCAGCAGTTCGCGGGCCCGCTCCGGGTCGGTGCGGATCAGCGACGAGATGGTGTTCAGCGCGTTGTAGACGAAGTGCGGCGA
>DASXYT010000122.1:0-7368 GCA_036502345.1 Pseudonocardiaceae bacterium
ACTTGGCGCTTTCGTCCAGCAGCATGCTGTGCAGGGTGATCGTGTGCTGGCCGGCCGCCAACGTCAGCGCGGTCGGGTCGATCTGGAACGTCACCGAGCCCAGCGTGTTCGCGGTGAGCGTCGAGACCAGGTTGCCGTCGATCTCCAGATCGACGGGGTGCAGCGGGATGAAGCCACCGGCGAGCAGGTAGCTCTGCTGGCCCGCGGCCACCTTGGTGCTGGTCAGCTGCACACCGTGCTGCAACTGGGACAGCGCATCCGCCGCCTGCCGTTCCGGCGTGTTGCCGTGCTGGTCACGGACGGCCTTGACCAGTGCCGGCACGAACTTGCTGGCGTCGACCGTGCCCCAACCGGTGGCCACGTCGAAGCCCTTGGTGGCGGTGAAACCGGGCACTGTCGGCGCGGAGTCGTTGCCGGTGACCACGTCGGCGATGCCCGCCTTCGCGCCCTGCGGACCGAGGACGTTGTAGAGCGCGTCGTTGATCGGGCCGACACTGCCGTGGTTGAGCTGTGCGGCCAACGCGAGGATGCCCGCGAACTCAGGTGCCGACTCGGAAGTGCCGTTCTGCGCGTCCGCGGTGATGTCCGGGACCGAACGCATCCCGCTGTCGGTGATGCCCTTGACCCGGTTCTGGTAGTCCGGCCGCGCGTACACCGACGAGAAGCCTGCGCCCTCGGAGAAGATGCCCGAGTGCCACACCGGGTCCGGCCCGAGCTTCGAGCCGTCCGTCGCGCTCACGTTGGGCACGCTGCCACCGAGCGCGGTGACCCACGGCGAGTCGTCCCACGCTGCCGTGTCCGGCGAGGTGGTGGTGTTGCCGCACTGTGCGTTGGCCACGGCGAGGTTCTGCACCACGCCACAGTCACCCGTGGCGACCATGACCGGCACGCCGTTCGCGGCAGCCGTCAGCGGACCCGGGTCCTGCGAGCGGATCTGCGCGAGGTTGCTGTAGGTGCTCTCCCCCGTGCCGTCGCTGATCGACATCGCGTCGGCCAGGTGGTGCGAACTCACGAACTCCACGGCCTGCATCAGTTCCGGCATGGCGACCTGGAACGGAGTGTCGTCGGTGATCTCGCTGTCCGCGGGCGTTGCGGTGATGAGGATCTTCGCGTACGGCGCGATGAGGTGTGCGGCCTCGACGTCCAGCCGCAGTTCGCCCATCCAGGCGGTGCAGGAGCCGTAGCTCTGCAACGCGACCATGCCGGCCGGGCAGTCAGCAGGCAGTGCGCCGTTGCCGGACGGGAAGATCGTCTGGATGTCCGGGTCGGGCAGGCCGTAGCGGGCGTCGAAGGTGTGGATGACGGTGTTGATCTGCGGGTCGTCCCAGCCCTCGACCAGCGCGATCGTGGTGCCGGTGCCGTCGATGCCCTTGAGCCACAGGTCACCGAGGTTGTAGTCGAACACGTCCTGCGGGCCGGGCGTCTGCCTGGCGAACTTCGGGTAGTTCGCCTTCATGGTCTGCAACACGGCGCTCAACGTCGCGATGTGATCCGGGTTCGGCGTGACGGTGGGCGCGGCACCCACCTCCGACGGGGTCACCGCGGAGCCGGCCGCGGGCAGCACCGCTGACGACAGCGCCAGCGCGCCAACGGCTAACGGTACGAGAGCTAGGGTCAACGTCCTTCTCATATGCGAAACCTCACCAGTTTCGTCGGAACGCCAGGCAAGGGTGTGCCCGGCGCTACGGATTGTGTGCACACGACGATCGATCGGTCCAGACCAGAACCCGGATGGCTGAGCCACATGGTTCGATCACAGGTATGGAACTTCCCGAGGACCTGGTGGCGCTGCTGCGTCAGCCAAGCCTGTGCTTCATCGCCACGACAATGCCGGACGGCTCGCCGCAGCTGACCCAGACGTGGGTGGACACCGACGGCACCAACATCCTGGTCAACACCGTGCAGGGGTTCCAGAAGATACGCAACATCGAGCGGGACCCGAGGGTGGCGCTGAACGTCGCCGACGCCAAGCAGCCGTTCAGCTACTACATCATCAGGGGACGCGTGCTGGACGTGACCACCGAGGGCGCTGTCGACCACATCGAGGCGCTGGCGCAGCGCTACCTCGGTGGCCCGTACCCCTGGTACGGCGGGCGCGACCAGGTGCGGCTGAAGGTCACGATCGAGGCGGAGAAGATCAACTCGCCTCGGTGAGCAGCGTCCCGATGAGGGCTTCGCTGAGCCACGGTTCGGCGGTGGCACGCTCGCTGGTGGTCTGGCAGAGCCATAGGTCAGCTTCTATGTCCGGATCAACCCGAGCGGCCTCTTGGTTATATGGGTCGACTATCGACATGA
This sequence comes from Pseudonocardiaceae bacterium, assembly GCA_036502345.1. Classification (GTDB taxonomy): domain Bacteria; phylum Actinomycetota; class Actinomycetes; order Mycobacteriales; family Pseudonocardiaceae; genus DATEPR01. Next base: position 2,296 of record DASXYT010000122.1, read on the forward strand.
CGGACAATGCTTCGGTTTACGCCCCCGGGTGACCGGTCGGTCGAAACTACTGCCACAGCCTTCGCAGATCAAGGTCTCGACGAGCTGTTGGAGGGCTGGTTTCGTAGCCGTCCGTCGAATCGGACTCGCAGCCTTCTCTCCTACCGACAGCTTCGCCAGATAAGCCATCCTGCGCTTTTCGAGGTCCTCGACGGCCTCCGACCTTGCCGCGTTCTGACCATAGAGACTCAGGCCTCGTTCCGCCCACCAGATCGCCACTGACCAGTTCTTTGCCTTCTGCTGGCGAATGACCATCTGCCGATAGGTGTCCAGCAGTGGGACTCTTCCGAACTTGGTCAGCAGCGCGTCGCGAATACCGTCCATCTCGGCGTCATGCGACGAACAGATCTCGTCATACTCCGCCAAGGCAGAAGCGAACGCATCCCTTGACCGATAGAGTCGATCTTCCAGTTCGCAGAACATGAAATGGCGATCGATCGGATCAGGATCGTGTTGCAGAAGCTGTCGGAGTCGGCCAATTGCCGCGATCGAGTCACTCGGCAGCCGCCGCAGCCAGGAGAGATCGTAAGAGTCGTCCTGTTCGTCGGTCAGCAGTGCCTCGGTCAGGCCGGTGCGCATGGAGCCGCTCAGCGACGCCGCGGGCGGCGGCACAATGACCGCAATACCGAAGTCTGCCGGGTCGTGCCGGATCCAGACACCGAGATAACCCAGGCCATCGTCTCGAATACCACCACCCACGACGACGCCGCGGCAACCGATATTTTTCGCGTGGCGGTCCTGCAGGGCGATCAATCCCGGGCGATATTCTTCGGCGTCCTCCCGGGCGAGGTAGCCGACCTTCATCCCGTCGATCCAGACCGAAATAGCCTTGGGATCGTACGGATTGTCGGTCTCGGCGAGGAAAACGACCTCGACCTCCATCTGGACTGGATCGATCCTTCTGCCGCCAACCACCTGCCACAGCGCTTCTTGGTAGTGGCTCTCGCCGACTACCTCAAGATCGTGCCTGCCTCCGTACAGCACGACGTCAAGCGGTGGCGAAGAGGATACGGTACTGGGCGCGACATCAGCGGTGTCGCCCGATGAACGAAAGAGCCGCTTGAACATCCTCATCCGGCCATGATGTCAGGCGGGTCCAGGCGTTGCCATTTCGGTTGAAATCGGGAAAAACACGGCGCCACACCTGGGTGGCGCCGTGTTCTGTTTCTCAGTGCTCAGTTCGTAGTGCAGGGTGAGCCGTTGAGGGTGAACGATGTCGGGGCGCCGGCGTTACCCGTGTGGCTGGCCTGGAAGCCGATGGCGACCGAGGTGCCAGGGGTGATGCTCCCGTCGTAACTGAGGTTGGTCGCCTTCACCGCGCCACTGGCCGGCGCGTAGGTGGCGTTCCAGCCGGACACGATGGCCTGGCCGGCCGGCAGGGTGAAGCCGAGCGTCCAGCCGTTGACCGTGCTGCCGCTGGTGATCGTGATCGCGGCCGTGAAACCGGTGTCCCATGCGGTGATCACGTCCGAGACGTGGCAGCCGCCGCCACTGGGTGGCGTGGTCGTCGGTGGTGCGGTCGGCGGGGTGGTCGTGACCGGTGGTGGCTGGGTGGCGGTGCTGTTCAGGCCGAAGAACTGGATCGCGTTGATCGCCATGCCGGTCAGCGGCAGGACGTGCCCTGCTCCGGCGATGCTGTACGCCTCGACCTGCACGGCACCTGATGCGTTCGCGTAGCGCGTGCGTGTCCAGCCTGCCTGTGGGGTGTCGGTGGACGTCGGCGTCTGGCTCACGCCGAGCACGTTCGTCCACTGTTTGATCTCCTCGCCGAAGTTCGGATAGAAGAGGGTGCCGTCAGCGGTGCCGTGCCACAGTTGGACGCGCGGGCGGGCACCGGTGTAACCCGGATCGGCGGAACGGGCCAGGTCACCCCACTGCTGTGCGGTCTTGATGATCTGGCCGGTGGCGCACTGGGCGTTCCACATCGACGGGTCGGTCGTCGCGAAACAGCTGTACGGGACGCCCATGAACGCGGCGCCCGCCTTGAACACGTCCGGGTAGTCGGCGAGCAGGACGTTGGTCATCATGCCGCCGGAGGACGCCCCGGTCACGTAGACGCGGGTCGAGTCGCCGTTGTTGTGTGTCTCCACGTAGTTGACCATCGAGACGATGCCCGCCGGGTCGCTGCTTCCGTTGTGCGTCAACGCCTGCGGGGTCGACACGTCGAAGCACGAGCCAGCGCGGGTGGACGACGGGTAGATCACGATGAACCCGAACTGGTCGGCCAACGACGCGAACTGGGTGCTCCCGAAGAAGCCGGGACCGGAGCCCGTGCACTGGTGCACGGCCACCAGGATCGCCGGATGCGCCGACACCGTGGTCGGCACGTATTCGTACATGCCGAGACTGGTCGGGTTGAACCCGAAGTTGGTGACCTGGACCAGGGACGCGGCTGACGCCGTCGGCGCGCCCAGGACGACTGCGACGGCTGCCGCCAACAGCGCGACGACACCTGCCAACGCCTTGACTGTGGTTCGCATCAGCCTCTCTCCCTCGGTCGCTGAAATCTTTCCGACCATCGCTCGAAAGCTTTCAATGAGCAACGGCGAGCGGTCGGTCGCCGACCGCCGAGCCGCTGAACGGGTCAGATCGCCAGGTCAGCAGGAAAGTTTCAGCGCGGGTCGCCGGCCGTGCCCGGTCGTAGACTGCCGTGGTGACGACCCGCCGCGACGTGACGATGGCGAGCATCGCGCGATTGGCCGGCGTGTCGGCACCCACCGTGTCCAGGGTGATCAACGGCAGGTCCGGCGTCGCGCTGAGCACGCGGCAGCGGGTCGAGGCCGTGATCAGGGAACACGGCTACCAGCGGCCGGACAGCGTCGAGCCGGTCGCGATCCTGGAACTCGTGTTCCACGCGCTGGAAAGCCTGTGGGCGCTGGAGATCATCCGCGGTGTCGAGCAGGTGGCCAGGGAACACGAACTGGCCGTCGTGCTCACCGAGATGCAGGGGCGGCTGACGCCGGGCCGGGCGTGGACCGAGCAGGTGCTGACCAGGCGACCGACCGGTGTGGTCGCGGTGTTCTCCGAGCTCACGGTTGCGCAGCAGTCACAGTTGGCCACCAGGGGCATCCCGCTGGTGGTGCTCGACCCGACCGGTGAACCGCTGCACGAGACGCCGTCGGTCGGCGCGACGAACTGGAGCGGAGGGCTGGCCGCCACCCGACATCTGCTCGATCTCGGACACCGGCGGATCGCGATGATCAGCGGGCCGCCCGAGTGGCCCTGCTGTCGGGCGCGACTGGACGGCTACCGCGCCGCGATGGACGCCGCCGGGGCCACCCCACTGGTTCGAGTGTCCACTTTGTACGTCGAAGGTGGCTTGCGGGACGCGCGGGAACTGCTGCGGCTACCCGAACCACCAACGGCAATTTTCGCGGCGAACGACCTGCAGGCGCTCGGCGTGTACGAGGCTGCGCGGCAGGCGGGTGTGCGGATTCCGGAGGAGCTGAGCGTTGTCGGGTTCGACGACCTGTCGTTCACGCAGTGGTCAGGGCCGCCGATGACCACCGTGCACCAACCGCTGGTACAGATGGGTGCCGCGGCGGCCAACCTGGTACTCGCGCTCGCCGCGGGCCAACAACCGGAACACACCAGAATCGAACTCGCCACCACACTGATGATCCGTTCGAGTACGGCAGCACCGATGGAATGAGGGCATTTGCATGGGTAAGACAATGGTGGACATCACGACCGAGGACGGCGTCGCCGACACCTACCTGGTGATACCGGACGGCGACGGCCCGCACCCGGGAGTGGTGATCTTCCAGGATGCGTTCGGGTTGCGTCCCCGGCTGCAGGAGATGGCCGACCGGATCGCCGAACGCGGCTACGCGGTACTCGTGCCGAACCTGCTCTACCGAGGCGGTCGGGCACCGCAGATCGACCTGGCCGGCCTGTCCGACCCGGAGCAGCGCGGCAACATCTTCGGCAAGATCATGCCGCTGATCCAGGGGCTGGACACCGAGGCGATCACCAAGGACACCAAGGCGTACCTGGACTTCTTCGCCGCGCAGGAGGGCGTCGACCCAGGCCCGGTCGTCGTGTTCGGCTACTGCATGGGCGGCACGAACGCGTTGCGCGCGATCGAGGCGTTCCCGGACCGGATCAAGGCGATCGGCAGCTTCCACGGCGGCCGACTGGCCACCGACCAGCCGGACAGCCCGCACCTTCAGGTCGGGAAGATCACCGGCGAGGTGTACTTCGGGCACGCCGACAACGACCAGGCCATGACGGCCGAGCAGATCGTCCTGCTCGAAGGCGCGCTGGAAGCGGCAGGCGTGACGTACCGGTCGGAGCTGTACGAGGGTGCCCAGCACGGCTGGACCATGGCCGACACGGCCGCGTACCACGAACAGGGCGAGAAGCGGCACTGGGTGAACGTGTTCGAACTGCTGGAGCGAGTGCGCTGAAACACGTCCGGGTCGGCCGCTGGTTCGCGGCCGACCCGGAGCTCAGGTGCTGGTTCAGGACAGGTCGAACCGGTCCAGGTTCATCACCTTGTCCCACGCGGCGACGAAGTCCCGCACGAACTTCGCCTTCGCGTCATCGCTCGCGTAGACCTCGGCGACCGCGCGCAACTCGGAGTTCGAGCCGAACACGAGGTCGACCCGGCTGCCGGTCCACTTGACCGCGCCGGAGCCGTTGCGGCCCTCGAAGACCTCGGCGTCGTCGCCCGTCGGCTGCCACGTCGTACCCAGGTCGAGCAGGTTGACGAAGAAGTCGTTGGTCAGCGACTCGGGGGTCGACGTGAAGACGCCCAGCGAGGACTGCTGGAAGTTCGCGCCGAGGACCCGCAGACCACCGACGAGCACCGTCATCTCGGGCGCGCTGAGGTTGAGCAGGTTCGCGCGGTCGAGCAGCTGGTACTCGGCCGGCAGCCGGTGACCCTTGCCCCGGTAGTTGCGGAAGCCGTCCACGGCCGGCTCCATCGCGGCGAAGGACTCCACGTCGGTCTGCTCCTGCGACGCGTCCGTGCGGCCCGGCGTGAACGGGACCTGGACATCGTGACCAGCGGTCTTGGCGGCCTGCTCGACC